>NZ_JAYJLD010000001.1 GCF_035282765.1 Ferviditalea candida
GAGGTATTGCCTCCGCATGCCGCCAATAATACCATCATGACTGCCAAAAGCAAACCTATCATTCTCTTTTGATAAAAACGATTCACTGGAATCCAGTCCCCCTCTTAATTGTTTGGCTGTACACGCTTTCATACAACTTAAGATGTGAAAACACAAGCATTCATTGTCGCTGAAACGGCATCATCCCCTTTATTTAATATAAGCAACTGCATTTTTTCTTCTATAAAACGCTTATAAGGTTATGCATTTTAAATATATAATATATGAGAATGCTATAAAAAAAAACTATTTTTAAGAGGAAATTTTCTTGATTATTTTTTAAGATGCAGATTCTTATAGTATTTGGCCTTATCCACATACGATTGGACCGCTCGTTTCAAATAATCCAAATCCTTTTGCTCCAAAGGCCTGACCACGGCAACGGGATTACCCAAAGCCAAATGGCGGGAAGGTATCTTTTTACCCGGAGGCACCAGACTTCCTGCACCAATTAATGTGAATTCGCCGATTTCCGCCCGATCCAAAATAATCGATCCCATGCCGATCAAAGAACCTTTGCCGATGCGGCAGCTATGTAAAATCACGTTGTGGCCTACTGTAACCTCATCTTCAATAATGAGCGGATTTCCGGGACTTTGATGCAAAGTAGAATTGTCTTGGATATTCACGCGTTGACCGATGATTGTGGGTGCCACGTCTCCGCGGATCACCGCGTTGTACCAGACACCGGAATCTTCTCCGATTTTGACATCCCCCGTCACGACACTTCCCGGTGCCAAAAAGACAGAAGGATGAACTTCAGGCATGTGTTCATAATACGGAAACATGAAACTCTCCTTCAAATTATAAAGTGATTGAATTATTGTATATGTTTTTCCGTAGCGGTTCAATAGCTCTGTTTCGGATTTGAGCCTTCAATCACAACGAAAATGCGGTTGAACATCCTATGAATGGATTCGATCTCTATTCCGGCATTTCTAATGATCTCAACCGTATTTCGGTTTAAATGGCAGCCGTCGAACATCCTCTTCCAAGCCGGCGTGAGAATATCCATGGTTTTTCCCAAAACGGGGTTGTCGGAGCGAATGTGTTCAAACAGCAAAAACTTGCCCTGACTTTTCAAAACCCGCCTCATTTCCTGAAGAGCTTGCAACGGATCCGGTATCGAACAAAGCACAAGAGTGCCCACAACAGTATCAAAGGTATCGTCGGCAAATTTCAGCCGCTGCGCGTCCCCATCCTCCACTTGAATTGGGACTGATGCTTCTTTGACCCGCTTCATCGACTGGTCCCTCATCGTTTGGTCAGGCTCGATTGCCGTGACTTCAACATTCGTGTACAACGGAAAATTGATGCCGGTTCCCGACCCCACCTCCAACACATGACCCTGGGCCTTTGCCAGAAGCTTGGAGCGAATGCGCGAAAACATCCGTTTCTCCAGCGGTTTCATGAGTTGATCGTAATTAGTCCTGAAATATGTACCCATTATTCTTCACACTCCCCATTCCGAAACAAAAGAGCTTGGCGAAAAGGGAGGCCCTTTTTCGCCAAGCGAAAATGTTTAGGCATCGCGATGAAATAACTTCTACTAAATTGGTGGCAAAGATCAATTAAACCGCTTGAACCTTTGCCGCCAAAAGTAGAACTAATTTCATCGCGAGCCCTTAATACTTGCTGCTTGCCGAAGGTCCGGCTTTCGGTCCGTATGGTCCTTCGTCCAGCCATCTTCCCAATTTCGGCATCATCGGAGCCAGGGCCGCAGCCCAATAGCGTTTCACTCTCATCTCAAAGGAATTGCCCTGCAGATGATTCAACGCGACTCCCGCATTCGCACGGTTGTGCATTGCCGCTTTCTTGCGTTTGTCCGCAGCGATCATGACCGCCTGCTGTCCCGCGGCCGCTTCTCTGGCGTTCAGCGCCGTATTGATCGCCTTCACCGCCGCCACCGCGTCCGGCACGCCCGAATTCAATCCCCGCGCTCCAAACGGCGCAAACAGATGGCAGGATTCGCCGGCCAGCAGCACCCGGTAGTTCGGATCGGTGAATTCTTCAGCCACTACCTGCAGAAACTGATACGTCGATACCCAGGTTATCCGTTCCGCATATTTCGGATCAAACACTTTGCGCAGCCAGGCTTTAACCCCTTCGGTGCTGCTGAAATCATCGGGGTCATCCCCTTCAAATAATTGAAGATCGATCCGCCATCCACCGGTAAAAGGCACATAAAGCACATTTCGGCCGCCCATCGCCGGATGCTGGTAATGGAAAATGCGCTCCAGCGGCAGCGGGTTATCCGGATCCTCCTTTACATCCACCACCACGAAGGCGTTCGGGGACCGCGCGCCCTCCATCTTGATGCCGAGCGACTTGCGCACGACCGAACGCGACCCGTCCGCTCCGACCACATACTCGGCAGTCCAAACCTGCCCCGTTTCGGTCGCTATCGTGACCCGGCGGTCGTCCGTTTTTACGTCACTGACCGGAGTATTCCACACAAATTCTACCCCCGCGTCTTTACAGGCCTGAAGCATAAACGCCTCGATTTCCGTCTGCGGCAGGCTGGTAAACGGTGGAAGCTCCTTCGGATCCGGTGTCGCATAAACTCTGCGGTACACCTCTTTGCCGCGGAACAGCGTCCGCTTCAGCGGCCATACCAAGCCTCTCTGGGCCAGCTTGAAGCCCAATCCCGGAGAAATTTCCTCCAGCAGCTTCAGCGTCGCTTTGTGAATATAGATCGCGCGGCTGCCCGGACGCATGCGGCCCTCGGGCTCCGCTTCCAAAATCGTCGCTGGAATTCCATGCCGGCGCAAAGCCAGCGCCGCCGTCATGCCTACCGGTCCGGCGCCTACCACAATAACCGGACGATGAAACGAATTAGCTTCACTGTTATTCATTCCAACTACCTCCTGATGTTTTTATGTGCACTCATTGCTGTCGATTAAGCCATATCAACCTTGACTTCAAATTGACCAATACCTTCGATCTCCAGTTCAATCGCATCTCCTTTTTTAATCGGACCGACACCCTCGGGTGTCCCGGTTGCGATAAGATCCCCGGGCTCCAAGGTCATGATTTTGGAATAGATCGAAATCAACTCGGCAACATTGCATATCAGATCGCGGGTATTCACCTTTTGTCTGACCTCGCAGTTGACCTTTAATACCATATTGATATCATCCGGATTTGGAATTTCGTCCTTTGTGACAATCCATGGCCCGATCGGCGTGAAAGTATCAAAAGACTTCCTCAGGCACCGCTCTTCAATGTGCACCTCATCCGGTCTTAACGTCACGTCAATCAAACCGGTATAACCGAACACATAATCCAAAGCTTCTTCCCTGGAGACATTTTTTGCTGTTTTTCCGATGACAAAAGCCAATTCCAATTCATGATCGATCCTGCGATCGGCATACGGAAGCATAACCGTATCTCCGGGACCGATAATGGATGTCTGTGCCTTCAGGAAAAACCCGAGATTCCTTGCCGTTAATTCTTCCTTCATCTCTTGCTGGTGGGACACATAATTGACGGGAGCCGCCACGATTTTACCCGGCCGGGCCAGCGGCTGCCGCAGCCGCACCTCCGATAAAGAGAACCGCAGAGCATTTTCTTTCAGAGCCGCCCATTCATCCGTTTTGGAAGCAAACTGGCGAATAAAATCAACCATCGGACAATCCGATTTCCGGGCAAATGCGCCGATGGCATGTCCGATATCGTAAACAGTATCATTCTCGATCAGTCCCAATTGAAAATCATTGAATAAAGCAAATTTCATTCCGATTCCTCCACACGTCCGTTTAATAAAATTATTTCAATCATGACGTTGAATTTTGTTGCGAAGATCTCCCTTTCTCACCTTTCCCGACGGGGTAGTCGGCAGTTCGTCGCGGACCTCCAAAAATTCCGGTATTTTATATTTAGCCATGCCCAAATCCTGCAAAAATTTTACCATTTCATCCATAGTGAATGTCTGGTTATTCTCTCTCAATGAAACGAAAGCCAGTCCCCTCTCGCCCAGCCGCTCATCTTCCACGCTGACTACAGCCGCTTGGCGGATTTTGGAGTGCATCATCAGGGCTTCTTCAATCTCAGCCGTATGTACCTTCAGTCCGCCCCGATTGATGATATCTTTTTGGCGGCCCATAAAATGCAGGTACCCTTGTTCATCCAACCAGCCCAAATCCCCCGTCAGAAAATAGCCGCCTTCTGTCAGAGCTTCCCTAGTGGCTCTCGGGTTTTTGTAATACTCGATGAACAGGGATGGGCCGCGGAAGCCGATTTGACCGACCTCACCCAAAGGCAGCTCCTTTTGATCTTCCGAAAAAATTCGGATTTCGCCAAAAGGGCATGCGCGGCCGATCGTTTCAACCGCCAGGTGTGCAGGGTCATCCGGTCTCGTATAGGCCCCTGCGCCGACTTCCGTCATGCCCCACTGCGCAGCGATCACGCAGTTGAATTTTGCGCGGAATTCCTCCACCATTTTCGCCGGGATTTTGGTCCCGCCGGTGAGAACCATGCGAAGCTTGGACCGTGGGGAAGCTTTGTCTTTCACAAGGCTCAATATATCGATCAATTGCGCGGGCGCGGCAATAAGAAACGTAATCTGCCGATCTTCGAGCAGTTGAATGAAGGTTTCCGGCTTGTAAAGATCCAGCATCACCTGTTTGGCCCCGTTGCGGATCGCCGAAATAATGACCGGCAGAGCAAACATATGAGCCAGAGGCGTCAAGGATAGAATGACCTCATCGGAACTGATCTGATATTCCCGGCCGCTCAGCATATGACTGGGAATGAAAGTCCGATACGAATGCAGGACCGCTTTGGGATCGGATTCCGTCCCCGAGGTGAACATAATCGCGACCATGTCATCCAGCGCCGGCGTATTCTTTTGGATATCTTCCATTGAAACGCCGGGCGGATCATAGGTCAGCAGCTCGGAAAAGACATGATCCGCGCCGGATATCCCAATACCGCAAGCAATCACATGCCGGAAGCTGGGGGCCAGCCCCTTTAAGTCCTTCATCATATCCATATGATTAAAGCCTCTCCATTCGCCCGCCACAACAGCGGCCTTGGCTTCGCTGTGATTCAGCATGAATGTCAATTCTTTTTTTCGGTATGTCAAATTCAAGGGCAGAACAATTGCGCCGATTCGGGAAACGGCCAGAAAGGATACAATATACGGCCAGATGTTCGGCAGCTGAAGCGCCACCACATCGCCTTTGCGAATTCCCATATGAATCAGATGCTTTGCAAGGCGAAGCGACAGCCGGTCCAAATCCAGAAAGGTCAGTTCCTTATCCTTGTCAATGACAGCGATTTTATCTGCGTACTTTTGAACGGATTCGAACAAAACCTCGGAAATGGTTTTGCTCTCTGATTCAAAAGTCATCGTCATGTTCGAAATACCTCCAATAATTTATAAATCTCTATGCTGCATCTTCCGGAGAGAAAGTGCTTTTGATCTCCTGGCGACCGTTGTTTTGTTCCAGACTCTCGTTTCTTTCCAGCTTCAGCATTTGCAGTACAGGGCGGTCGTTAAAGGAGAATAAATGAGCGTCCTTATCTCCGGTGTTTACATGCTCATGCCATCTCCACGGCGGAAGAATGAAGAAATCCCCTTTGGACCATTCGAACTTGACCCCGTCGATGACGGTATAACCGTTTCCTTCCATAACGTGATAGACCGCGCTGTGGACATGGCGATGCGCTTTCGTGCGCATGCCCGGAGTTAATTTTTGCATCGTCGTTCCAATCCGGTAATCCGCCGAACCGCCGGTAACCGGATTCATATAATCCACGGCATACCCGTCGAAAGGATCAGGGTCAAACTCCGTCATTTGTTCCAAGACGCTTTTGACCTGATTCCACTTATACGATTTTTGCGGAGAAGGATATCCGTCAAGCCCCCTGTCGCAGACCGGACGGAAGGAACCGGAGGAATACTGTTTGGTCGAAAAGTCATCGGGACGCTGGAGAGGGTAAGTCTCATTGGCATAGGGCTCATAGAATGAGCCGGCAAACGATTTCACGATTCCCACATCCAAGCCGTCCATCCAGATCATCGGCTCATTTCCTTCATGCCCGTGGTCATGCCAGCAAAAAGGCGGAGTCAGGATGCAGTCCCCTTTTTCCATATAGAGCTTTTCCCCGTCGACGGAAGTGTACGCGCCATCCCCTTCGATAACAAAGCGGATCGCTGACTGGGAATGCCGATGGGAAGGAGCGACTTCTCCCGGCAGCAGCAATTGAATGCCCGCGTATAATGTATATGTCGAATAGCCGATCAAGCCTTTTTTCATTAAGGAAGGATTCTGCAAATAGATCACCCTTCTTTCGCTGGTGCGGCCAAGCTTGAGAATGTCGCCGGCCTTATACAGATACTCCTTGATTTGATCCAGCTTCCACAAATAAGGAACAATGTCGTGATCAGGCTCCTTCGTTACCATATGCAGAATATTGTCCCACAAAGGTCCAAGGTTATTTCTTTCCAGATCCTTGCTGAATTGCGCATGTTCTTGAGAATTTGACATATTCATAAACTCCTCTCCAGAAATATTGCAACTACTTTCAAATTAACTTATTCAAACGATGCAATAACTATAAATTCACTATGTGAATTATCGAGTCATTATGTTAATCTAAAAATAGCATATTCCAATTTATGCTGTCAATATTTCTCAAGGGGGCGTTTACGAATTCTCATATGCCTTTGCGCTTATTCAGAAGCGTCCTTCCACATAGCCGAGACGCAGCGAAATGCTTGCAGCCGTTTTTTGGGTTAATTCAAGGATTTGCTGCAAAGTCTCGCCCACAAATTTAAAGCTGGGTCCCGCGATGCCGATCACCGCCTCAACCCTCCCTCCGGCATTCATCACAGGAACGCTTACCGCCGTAAATCCGACAAACGTCTCATCGACATCAATGAAATAACCTTGCTCTCGAATGGTTTTCAATCTTTTGAAATACTGCTCTTCATCCGTAATGGAATTGGGAGTATGCGCTTCCAGCGGGTACTGCCGAACAATCGCCCGGGCTTCTTCCTCAGGGAGATAGGCCATAAAAATCGTGCCTAAAGCCCCATAGTGCAAAATTCGTCTTCTTCCCACATAAGATCTTGGTTGAAAGCCTTCGTCAGTATCATATCGGAGCAAATACTGCATGGTATCCTCTTGTCTGACAGCCAACAGAACCGTATGCTGAATCTTTTCATGCAATTCCAGCAAGAAGGGCTCGACTTCCCTGCGAATATCCTGATTTTCCAATACGATTCCGCCATATTCGAGCATTTTATAACCCAGCCGATATACGTTTTCTTTTACGTCATAATGAATCAACCCGTTTTTTTCCAAAGTCCACAGCAGCCGATATGCGGTCGCCTTCGATAATCCGGTTTTTTGAGTGACCTCGTCAATGGTCAGCTGGCTTCGATCAAAACTGAAACAATTTAAAATATGGATTGCACGGTCAACGGATTGGATCGATTTGACATTGATGTTTCTCACTCTAAAAAACCACCCTTACCTCGCAATATGTTGTGAATAATGAACAGGATCCAATTATCCATTCAAATATTCTATCACATTTTGCTGATGATGGGTAATTGCCTGGAGCGCGATCAGAGATCACAGTCCTTTTCCGCAAAATTGGCTGCTGCTCGAGGATAATTTCCGAATCCGCAAAATTTAATTGGATTGCGGCAGGCGGCCGCTGACGGCCTTTTGATTCCGCTGTTCGTTCAAGGTTGAATTGTTTTGCTGAAATGAAGGCTGACCGTCGCGCTGCAGCCGCCTGCTGCCGTCCTCGCGGAATTGCCTGTTCTGGAATTTGCTGCGGTCGGGATGGACCATCTGGCCTCCAAGATGCCCCGTGTAGGAAACAAGCAGCGCTCCCACCAGCGCCGCAGCCAAATAGGTTTTGCTTTTCCCGACCTGCTGACGCTTTCTAAAGTGCAGCCACAAACGCACCGAGGTGAGCAGAATAAAGAAGATCATCGTTATTTTTCCATACAGCTCATGGGCGGGAAAAAGCGGATTGCGTTCCCCTTCCGGTCCGGTGATTACGGCGGCAACTGCCCCTAGGGTACCAACGACCAGGGACAGCAGCCCCGCCGCATGCCATTCCTTCTTTTTGAGAAACAGCGCAAGCAGATCGAATACAAAGCTGAAAATGAGCATGGCAATCGGGATATGAATCACGATAAAATGCAAGTTCCGAATGAAATAAGTCATAAGAAGCAAGCCTCCTTTTATATTAAATAGCCTCTCGGCATTCGCCGAGGCAGGTGGGACAAGGTTTTCCGCGACTCCTACTTCGACCAAGGGCCGAAGGCTCGTGACCCGGCTTCCCTGATGCGTTCCTTTCTTGTTCTGCCGCACCTCCGTCGAGCGGTCCAACAAACGGGAGAAGCTCGATTACAAGTTGGAATCCGGCAGGCACCGCTCTACCATGATGTGGTACATGCGTATCTATGCCGTTATGATCTGTCAGCACATTGATGCGTGGCACGTTAGCCAAAAGGAGCAGTGGGATCTACTTCGGTCAACGATTTGCCCTGCTGCCGCCTAATTTTTTAAAAAACTCCTCTTTTTCATCGGGGTAGCCTGCCTATTTTTGAAAATGGGTTTCATTTTCCACTCCTTCAGCAGCACTCGAATTCCGAGAGGCTATTTAAGCGCAATTCATCCTGGCGGGTCAATTGCAAAGTGAAGGTGGACCCGCCGCTCGAACTCTCCGCCAAATAAACATCTCCTCCGAGCGACTTGGCAATGACTTTGCTGAACGGCAAGCCGAGTCCGAGTCCCCTCACTTTGTTCTTTTTGTTCTGTCCCCGATAAAAACGTTCAAAGATGATGTCCTTCTCTTCTGCAGCAATTCCCGGGCCGTTGTCCTTGATGTCGATACGCATTCCATCCGCCGTCTCGGCTAGCGTGACGTCAATTTGTCCGGCGGCTTCAAACGACTGCTTGGCATTATTCAGCAAATTGTAGAGAATTTGCTGAATGCGCACGGGATCGGTCGAATACAGAATTGGTGTTTGCGGAAGATGAGTGTTCACGCGAACCGTTCCCTGCTCCTGGGCAATTTTCCATTGATACACGATTTCCTGAATCAGATTGTTCATGTTGGTCTCCTGCTTGTGAACCTTCATCGCTCCGACCACAAACGAATTATAATCCAACAGATCTTCAATCATTTTTTGCAGCTTGTTCGTTTCGTTGATCGATATCTCCAGAAATTCCCGGGCTTCTTTTCCCGTTACCACTTCATCATTGACGGCCTGGATCAGGCCCCCGATCGAAGCTACAGGCGTCTTCAATTCGTGGGTCACGCCGGCAAGCAGCTCCGTCCGCATCATCTCCGATTGACGCAGCCGATCCGCCATATTTTTAAACGATTCCGTCAAGTCGTATATTTCTTTTTCCTTGATTTTTTTGTCAAAATGAATGTCATAATTGCCCGCAACGATTTGCTTGGCGGCCCGGGCGACCTCTTTGACCGGAGCGGACAGCTTTTTGGTCAAAAGATAGATGACCGCCCACCCGAGAAACGCGATCCCGGACAGCATGACGAGCAGAAATTCAATGCCCTCCCGGTCCTTGACGAGATTTTCCTGCGAATAGACAATCACCACCCAACCGACCGTCTGCTGCTTATATTGGATGGGCTGCTTGACATAGGAAAACTGCGGTCCGCGGCCGGTTTGGATTTGCCCGTCATTCTTCGCATCCTTCAATGAGCCCGAGATTTGCCGAATCCACTCGCTTGCCGGAAATTGGCCGGGCAATTTGGAGACGAGGCTTTGAGATCGATCGAAAACCAGAATAACGGGTCTTCCCTTTAAGTCAAACAAGCGTTCTCTTGTTTCCAGATCTCTCGGGAGTTTGAAATCGGCATTGAGCTGTCCGTTGTCATCCACGACCTGATCGGCGATTTCATAGGCAAACCATTTGACGATTTCCAATCTTTTTTCATTGGCGCTGAACGTGATCCATTCGTAGGAGACGACACCGATCAGAATCAATCCGATGCACAGGATCAGCAGATATCGCGACGTCCAATAGCGCAGCAGGGTTTGGCGGCGGTTACTTTTCGTGAACATGGAATTGATAACCCAATCCTCTCTGCGTGATGATTTCGCCCTCATCGGACGGCCAATTCATCAATATTTTGCGGATTCTCTTAATGGCCAAATCAACCGCCCGGTCGCTCCCTTCATAATCGATGCCCCACAATTGCTCGATCAGCTGCTCTCTGCTGAATGTTTGATTGGGATGATCCGCAAGGAACAACAAGAGCGAAAGATCCCGCGGCGTGAAATTCAGCCCGATTCCGTGAAGCGATACATAATGAGACTTGAAGTCTACCTTTAAGCTGCCGAAATATCTCGTTTTATGGTCCTCCAGCATCTGTGTCGGCCGCCGCAATACCGCATTGACGCGCGCCACGACTTCCTCGGCGTTGAAAGGCTTGGTGATGTAATCGTCCGCCCCTTGATTCAATCCGTCCAATTTTTGGTCGATATCGCCCAAAGCCGTCAGCATGATGACCGGGCAGGAGCTTTTCTCGCGTATGCTTCCCAGCACTTCCCAGCCGTCCTTGCCGGGCAGCATCACATCGAGCAGAACCAGTGCCGGCTTTATCGTATTGAACTTCTCCAGCGCTTCATTGCCGTTAAATGCCAGCTCCACCTCATAATGCGCTTTGCTTAGGTAGGCTTTCAGCACACGTGATATCGCCAGTTCATCTTCCACGACCAGAATCGTTTTCATTCATGCCAAGACTCCTTCTTATCGGACAGGTTAACGCAAATCTATAATTTTTGTTGTGCCAGCAGCTTTTTGTGCCCGGATTGGAATTCGCTGTAAATGTTGACGGTATAGCTGCTGCTGTTGAAAGAAATTTCCGAGACAGTCGCATGCAGCTTCATCGTATCCGAACCCAATTTCAGGACGGGATTGCCGGATTTCGTGTCCACAAAGTCCAATTCCTGCGACAGGAGCTGTGAACCGTTCCCGTCCAAAAGCTCAACGATCACATGACGGTTGTCCATATTCGCCGTCACCAGCGAATTCTTACTAAAATCATAGTCGAAGCTGAAATTCAAATCAAAGGTGTTTGTCGCCTTGTCGTATACGAAATAAGGAAAATTCGTATTGGAAATGTTCAAGGTGTACGGGAACAGATTGATTTGACCGAGACCGGACTGCACCTCTGTATGTTCGTCCGGCAGACCGTATATCACCGCATTCGTAAAGGCGTCGGGCTGTCCTCCGCTCGGCGTAGAATGACCAGCGGTCACCGATTCTCCGAGCAGCACCTGCAGTCCCGAAGCGTCATAGCCTTTGGGAAAGTTGCCCCATACCAACAGCGACGCCTTCGCCTGAGGAATGATTTTTTGCGTGATGCTCGTGATTTCCGCAGGAAACACGCTTCCGTCCGGCGCCACGAATTGGGCTGTCAGATTGGTCAGCGGGATCGTGCGTTTCTCCAGATTCTGCATGTCGACCTTCGCAGCGATGATATCGTCGCTGTCGCCTGCAAAGGTGTCCTTGGAAGAAACCGTGACTGAATAGCTTGCTCCGACATCGTTCAACGTATAGGATTGTCCGGATTTTACCTCAGGGGTGTTCGACAATTGCGAAAGCGTCAGATGCATAATATCGGAAAGGCCGTTCTGCAGAAAAATCTCCACGGATTCCAGAGACTCGCCGAACCCGATTTTTCCCTGAAGCTGAATTCGCTTTTTCTGCCCGGGCTGCAAGGTGCTGATTGAATCCGTGGAAACCGTCCCGGCCGTTACGGTCACGGCATGGTTGATTTGAAATTTCCCCGTGAATTGAGGAATCGGAAGCGTATGATCGGTTGGATTCGACAGCGTAAAGTCGGCTGTCAAAAGATCCTGATCATTCCACGGCCATCTTTGCAAGGAATCGAACTGGACGCTGTATGTTCCATCCTTCGTGGAAAATGAATATTTGTTATCCTTACTGGCGGGGTACTTAGCGTCCAGCTTGAGCTGATAGATGGCAATCGGAAGCACGGTTGACGAGCTGCTCTGCTGGGACGATGAACTGCTGCTACTGCTGCCAGTGTTCGAATTGGTGGTGGTAATCGTTCGGGAAACGAGCAGCTGCAGGCCTTTTTGGTTTACCGTTGCCGGGAGCGTTCCGCTGATTGTCACCTGCGCGCCGGTTGCCGGAGGCATGATCAGACCGCTTTGCAAACCGCTGGCGTCCATCGGAAAGATGTCTCCATTGGACGTCCGGATATAAAATTGCAAGCTGGGCAGCACGGCGCTGAGATTCCCGGAATTTTCAGCATACAGATTGATCGTCGGCAAAATGTACTGATCATTGCGGTACAGATCAATCCCCTGAATCCAAGTCGTCAAAGAGGCCCCGTTCAAGGAAATTTCCTGCTTCCGGTTCCAAGGAGTCTCCGCCGAATAATTTTTGGGGACCGCGATTTTGCCCAGAACCCTTTCAAAATTGTCAAGACTGAAATCCCATTGAATCGCCGCAAAGAGCAGATCGCTCAGCTTGGTTGTGGAGTCGACGGAGACGTAAAATTGAAAGGTTCGATCGGAACCTGCCGGAATCAGCTTCTGATTTTTATCCTGCGGAGCCAAATCAGGATAGTAGGAAATCCCCGCTTTGCTCTTTACGCGGATATAATAGTCGCTCAAGGAAATATCCTCCTTGCCGCCATTATGGATCATCGCTTGAAAAGTCAAGGTTTGTCCGTTGTCATTGGCAAGCAGGCTGGCATTCTGCAGTTGCATGTAACGGTTCGAGCCGATGCCGATTTTTCCGATTACGGAATTGTAAGCTCCCTGATTTGAGTTTGCAGCCGCGGTCGGATTCGCGGCAATGACCGAGCCGGCAGCGCTCATTGACAACAGCACGGCCATAAAAACAATCAGCAAACGTCGGCGCAACAGATTAAATTCTTTCATTTCTTCTCTCCCCTATATGATTATTCGGATCTTAACGCTTCAATCGGTTTTAACGAGGATGCTTTATTAGCCGGCAGAAGACCGAACAAAATGCCTACGCTTAAGGAGAAGGCGAAAGCGATGATGGTAATTTGAAACGACAATACGGCAGTCATTTTCAGCAATTTCGAAATCAATACGGAACCGCCGATTCCAGCCCCCACGCCGAGAATTCCGCCGATTCCGCCCAGCACCATGGATTCGATCAGAAACTGGATGAGAATATCGCGTTTTTTGGCCCCGACCGCTTTGCGGATGCCGATCTCCCGGGTTCGCTCGCTGACCGACACCAGCATGATATTCATGATGCCGATTCCTCCGACCAGCAGCGAAATGGCGGCGATTCCACCCAAGGTCAAGGTCAAGGTTTGGGTAATCGTGCTTACCGTATCCAATGCGTCCTGTTGGTTGAAGATCCGGTAGCCTGCAGTATTATTGCTCGTATTATTGGCGGTCGTTCCGCGAAACTTCTTCTGGAGCGCGGCATCCAGAGCATTCTTGGCCGTATCCACATCGGCCGCCGATTTGGCCTGAATGTAAACCTGCCTGACCCCTTTGCTTGACAGAAGCCGTTCCGCGCTGGTGATCGGGATCAATATGCGATCGTCGTTATTTCCCCCAAGGCTGCTCCCTTTGGTCTCCAACAAGCCGACAATGAGGAATTTGTTTCCGTTGATCAATATATAGCTGCCGAGCGGGTTGCTCGCGCCGAATAGGGTTTGTGCGGTTGTTGTGCCGATCAGCGCGACCTTTTGGCGGAATTGGATATCAATCGGCAGCAGAAAACGTCCTGCCTGCACATGCGTATTGCGCACCGATTCATATTCCGGCGTAATCCCTTCCAGCGAAACATCCTCATTTTCAGTGCCGTTCTTCGCTTTAACCGATCCCGTAATGACAGGGGAAACCTCCAATACTCCGGGAAGATCCGCAAATTTCATGGCCTCATTGTATGTAAGCGAGGTTTGTGCGCCTCTTCCGGTGATATTTACGGTCAGCAAATTGGTTCCCAAGCTCTCCACTGTCGCTTTGACTGAGGCCGTGGCTCCCTGTCCAAGCGATACCAGCACGATAACGGCTGCAACGCCAATGATGATGCCGAGCATGGTCAGAAATGATCTCAGTTTATTGCTGACGATGCTTTTCCATGCCATTTTCAAGCCTTGTATCCAATTCATCCCGTCACCCCCTGCTCCTCCAGAATCAGGCCATCCTGTATCCGGATAATTCGTTCGGCCTGCGCGGCGATGGACAAATCATGGGTAATGACAATAATGGTATGGCCTTGTGCATGCAATTCCCGGATCATCTGCATGATTTCTTTGCCTGTGGTCGAATCCAATGCCCCCGTCGGCTCATCCGCCAAGAGAATCGGAGGGTTTCCAGCCAAGGCTCTGGCGATAGCCACCCGCTGCTGCTGTCCTCCGGAAAGCTCGGTCGGGCGGTGATGGATCCGGTCTCCCAAACCCACCTTCACAAGCGCTTCCTCCGCCTGCTTGCGCCTCTGCTTATACGGTACACCCCGATAGATCAAGGGCAGCTCCACGTTTTCCAAGGCGGACAGCTTGGGCAAAAGGTTGAAGCTTTGAAAAATGAATCCGATCTTCTCGTTGCGGATTTGGGCCAGACCGTTATCGGACAGCTTGCCGACCTCCTGTCCGTCCAGCTTGTAGCTTCCTTCATTGGCAACATCCAGACAACCGATCATGTTCATCAAGGTCGATTTGCCTGAACCGGAAGGACCGATGATGGCCACAAAATCCCCTTCATTAATGGTAAAGGTAATTCCTTTAAGCGCGTTGACCGTTTCCCCGCCCATCTTATACCACCGGGACAACCGCTTAATTTGAATTAACGGACGGGAGGAGCTCATCGGCCGCCACCCCTTGAACCGCCTCCGCCGCCGGTGACTCTTACGCCTCCGCCGCCGAATCCGCCGCCGAATCCGCCTATACCGGGTCCGCCGAAACCGGCTCCACGAACATTGCTGTTCGCCGATGAGCTTCCCGCCACCATCGGCAGGATCACTTCATCTCCTTCTTTCAGGCCGGAAACAATCTCGATGTAGCTTTCATTATGTATGCCGACCTGTACTTCCCTGACGTTTCGGGGAGGAGTTCCAGAGTTTCCGGAGTTGCCTGCATTTCCGGAGCTTTCGGCGTTTCCGGAGTTCCCAGTGTTTCCGAAGTTTCCAGCGTTTTCGGCAGCTCCGGAGTTCCCATTTGGCCGAGGACTTCTTTGGGGAGCTCCAGTAGTGTTGGAGCCTGTATTCACCGTGTTCGACAGGAATACGACATTTCTCCCGCGGATTTGATGAACCGCTTCGATCGGCACCATCAGCGCATCCGGTTTATCCGCAACCTTGATTTCCGCTTCTGCGGTCATCCCCGCCCTGACGTTCTGCACATTTTTCAGAGAGATGGTGACATCGAATACGGCTACACCGTTCGAGGCCGTGCCCTCCGCCGAAATTTTCTCTACTGTGCCTTCAATCGCTTGATTGGGAAGGGCGTCCAATGTTATCTGCACATTCTGCCCTTTCTGCACTTTGCTGATATCCAGCTCATCCACTTGAATCACGACCTGCAGATGCTGATAATCGGTAATGACGCCAAACTCTCCCCCGTCATTGAGCTGCTGGTTCGCATCGACGCTCAGCGTGGAGATCACTCCGTCCATCGGGGCGACTACGGGATCGGAAGGCTGCTGATCGGCTTCGAGGGTCTGAATTTTCTGCAGCGATTGATCAACGCTCAGCTGCAGCTTTTTAATATTGGATTTTAAGTCGTCCACATTGCTGCCGAACGCCTGGTCTTTAAATTGCTGCTGGGCATCGGCCAAATCCAGCCGGGCTTTTGAGAGATTGAGCTCCTCCTGTTGGATTTGATCGCTGTTATCCTTGGCTTCAAAGGTGCACAGCAGCTGACCCTTCTTGACGGCATCCCCTTCCTGGACGAGCACTTCCTTGATTTGTCCTCCCTTTAATACCTTCACCGTTTGACGGTTCACCGGTCCTACCGTTCCCGTGCCGGATACGGTAACACTCAGATCGCCTCTCTTGACCTTGGCCGTGTTTACGGTGGGGGCTGCGCTTTTTTCCGGTTTTTTGACAAACCATTGATATCCTCCGACTGCGAGTGCAATGATAACCACTCCGGATACGAGCATGATCCATTTTCTCATTTCGTGTTCTCACTCCCTGGCGTTCTTTTTTCTAAGGAGACACAACTCTCTCAATAATGAACTTTATAAAAAGTCATGATTCTATCAAAGCATATACAAGGAATGTGTCAGGCGAATGTCAGAATGTCCCACAGCAACGTGAATTTTTCAAAATCACCTCCCCAAATCGGCCCTAGGAGTATGAAGGAATAAAGGAATGAGCACGGAAAGTTTTAGCTTACGCTCCCGATGCGGTTTTAACAGCGGTGCAGTGCCATCCCTTTTTCGGAATAACGATTAAATTGAATAAATGTTCATCATTTTCGCTTTGTCGGACAGACTCCTGATATGAAGCTTTATTCTGCGGCGCGCCCGTTGATTACCCGCCTGGAACGGTCGGCTCGGCGACGAGCCGGATCGGCCTTTGGCCCCGGAGGCAGAGCAAACCGGATAAAAGTCAACAGCACAATCGCCACGAGAGAGTAGAAATACATCAAGCCGATGTCATGCAGGCTGCTGTCCGTCCCCAGAAAATAGCCGTGAATGAAAGCCATCAGCCAAATTGGATAAGATAATAAATGAATGGACCGCCAGACGATCTTCCCCAGTTTATTCCGGATATCGGAAGTGAAGATCAGCAACAGCATGCCGTATCCCGCCAGCGTCCCAAGTCCGTTTAAAAACGGAGAGTGAGATGCGGCAAATGGAACCAAAACCTCCCTCCAGGAGAAGGGCATGTAAGTATCAACCACCGTAAAGACTCCGTGCAGCAAACCCAGCGCCGTTCCGGCAATCGTAAAGAAAGTGTGGGTTTTATACATCGAGGCTTTAACTTTTCCCTTCCAAATCGGAAAGCTGTATACAATTCCCAAGCACACCCCCAAGGTAAGGGATAGATACGAAATCAACCCCAATACACGAATGATTCCCCATAACGGCAAGCTAGTGATCCATTCAGCCAATATTGTCACCCCCTTGAAAATTTTCCAGTTCTCCAATTTTATGGACTTCTCCCTTTTCGGTAAAAACAAGCGCTTCATAACCGCTCGTTTTCTTTGTGAATAAGGCGGCTCCTTCTTCGTATCCCAAAATGCAGATCACCTTCGACCATATCTCGCATTCCAACACGTCTTCTCCGGTAACCGTACACTGCAGCACATCGCTCTCGCTCGGACGCATCGATCGGGGATCAATCAGGTGGTGCATCTTGCCATGCTCCGTATCCCACTGCCTTCCGAGTTTACTGGAGGTTGCCACCGCTCCATGATCCAATGCGAGTATGCCAATGACCTGGTCCGCCTTCCACGGATTTTCAATTCCGATCCTCCAAGCTCCGGAGCCTCCGTCCGGTCTTCCCCATACGGCAAGATCGCCGCCGGCATTGATCATGCCGCTCTGCAGGCCGTGCTGTTTTTGCAGCCATCCGGCCAGGCGCTTGACCGCCCAGCTTTTGACGATGCCGCCCAAATCCATTTTCGCATCAGTTGGAAGAAGGACGGATTTCATGGACGAATTCGTAACGATTCTGAGGTCGTCATTGGCTTGCGTACGATCTGCAGTCAATTGGATCCGGTAATTGGGCCCATGCTCCATAAGCTCGAAAGATTGATTGTATCCGCTCTGCTCCAAAGCCTTTAAGATCAACGGCTGAAAGATTCCCTCCGTTAACCGGGTATACGACTCTGCCAGCAGCAGCACTTCGAGCATCGCTTCGGAGACGAGACAGGTCTGGCCGGTCAAGCGATTCAAATAACTGAGCTCGCTGGCGGGCAGAAATCTGCTGAATCTCCGCTCGGCAGCCTGGAACCAATCAAAGACCAGCCGCTGTGTTGGAGCAACTTGTTCCTCTGTGCAAAATACAAACGCTTCGATTTCCGTATTCATGGCCCGAAACCGGAATGAATAAGATTGGGCTTTCGCTTGATGATCCTGTGTCGTCATAACCATTCCCGCCTCCGCCGGTTAGGAACGCCGGCTTCTAGTATGGAAACTCATGCTTGGAGCTTGCTGCTGATAAGGCTGATTATCAATATACGGACTTACAGTCCCGCCCGACGAGTTGCTGTTTGGATCGGAATTAAACAATTCATTCATGACGGAATCATCATTTGAAAAAAAATCGTTTTGCTGTTGAGGAGCCGTGGCCTTCTCCACTGCTTTGGCGAATGTCGGACTCTCCTTTACATTCTGAAACAACAAAGCAATACCTAAGGCTCCGGCTGCACCGATTTGCCATTTCAACCATTTTGATTTACCCATTCAATCACCTCCGCTTGGATTTATCTTGAAAATTCACTCCACTAATAAATGAATTCTACTGAAAGCGAGCCTGAATTAACTTTCTGAAAATGAAAAAACCGTTAAAGCGTCGGTATTTTTCATTTTCAGAAACAAGCAGAAGTAGCCCGCTTTCAGTATAAATGTGAATACTTCACGGATGCATCGCGCGCCATTTTCAACACCTGCTGGGTGCCATGAAAATGGATTGGACTTCTATTTTCCCATTATGTGCTCGAAATCTGAGATCAACATGAAAATTGGCTTAAAGTTCGCTGAAAGTGTAATTTTCAAGCCCATCCTGCCCCACTGAACCAGTGAAGCCGCCCATACAGCAGTTCAGCTTTTTTTCAGCTTGCCTTCAGCTTGTTTTCAGCATTAAAGTACATAATATGTTGAATAAGGATAATTGCGGAGGTGATGGTCTTGCCTCAACTTAAAGGAATCAAAATCCTTCTCGTTGACGACGAGCCGAACATACTGCGTTTTCTGGAGATCGGACTGCAAAATGAAGGATTCGAGGTATTGACGGCTCAAGACGGTCTGTCGGCGATTACGCTTGTCAAGCAATTCCAACCGCATATCGTTATCTTGGACGTCATGATGCCCGGTATGGACGGATTTGAAATTTGCCGGATGCTGAAAAAGACGGAGAATCTCGCGGTAATTATGTTAACCGCAAAGGAAGAGGTTGAAGATCGGGTCAAAGGCCTGAATTTGGGGGCCGATGATTACATGGTCAAGCCGTTCAGCTTTGACGAACTGCTGGCCCGCATCCATGCAAGGATTCGGAACCACTTTCCGAATATGTGGGGCGAAGTCGTTGCGGGACCGTTTCGCATTGACGACCGACGTAAGGAAATCAGTTACGAGGACAAGGTTCTCGAGCTGTCCCCGACGGAATACGAGCTGCTTAAATTTATGGCCATCAATAACGGTCTCGTACTGAGCAAGGCTATGATTCTGGATAAAGTGTGGGGCTATGATTTCAACGGGGAAGAAAACATTGTGGAAGTATATATCCGTTCCTTGAGGGAAAAGTTAAACGACCGTGAGCATCGGTTGATCCGCACTCTGCGCGGCTCAGGATACAGGATTGATGTGCAATGACGCCGAAAAAACGAATCCATCTAAACAGGCTGCTTCATCCCAAATCTCTCCGCTTTCAGCTTTTATCGCGATCCTTGTTGATACTTGCCGTACTGCTGATGTTCATCGGGGTCTTTCAATATTTATTTATGCGGCAGTTTTTATACAGCAACAAGGCTTCCGCCCTTCAGAGTCAAGTGCTGTCCATCCCCCCTGAAACATGGATGGATGGCAACCCATTTCCCGGGAAATTCAAGGATGACGCTCCGCGGCTTTTTATTCCCGACTCAACCATTGCCTTTGTAAGTATGAACGGGGATTTTGGGGTGCTGCTGGTTTCCCCCGATCTCCAAACGGTCCCTAAATTCTCCGCTGAATACTATACAAACGCAATGAAGCAAAGACACGGCGTCAACTATTCGATCATTAAAGACAATACGGGGGCTGAACAGCTGGTCTTCCTCCAGCCCGTCGGCAAGCATGGCCGCCCCTTGGGGATTGTACAAGTCAGCACCAGCACACGGCCGATTAAAGTTGTGCTTATCCGGCAGTTGTTCATTTTTTTGATTCTTTCACTGATCGCGATGGTTGCCGGCCTGCTGACCTACCTGCCCGTTCTCAAAAGAACATTGGTTCCTTTATCCAATATGGTCGATACCGTTGAACAAATCAATGCAGGCAACCTTGATGAGCGTTTGCCGGTCGGTTTGGGCCAGCTGGAAATCGAGCGTCTGTCCGTTTCCTTCAATAATATGCTGGAAAGACTGGAAGCATCGTTCAATGCGGAGAAGGAAGCCAAGGAACAGATGAGGCGTTTTGTCGCCGATGCTTCGCATGAGCTTCGCACTCCGCTCACTTCCATTCACGGTTTTTTGGAGGTGCTGCTGCGCGGGGCGGCCCATCGTCCCGATCAGCTGGAAACCGCTTTAAAAAGTATGTACGGTGAATCGGAGCGGATCAATAAGCTCGTGCAGGACCTTTTGCTTCTGGCCAGAATGGACCGCACGCCATCTTTGGAAATAACCGAGGGCATGCTGGACGGGGTCATTCATGAAATGGAGCCGCAGCTTCGTCTGCTCGCCGGGGAAAGGACCGTTATTTTTCAGGTTGAGCCGAATGTTAAGGCCCGGTTTGACCAGGATAAAATCAAGCAGGTCATTTTAAATTTGTTTCATAACGCCGTTCAGCATACGGATCCGAAACAAGGCGTCATCCGGATATCGCTCCGGGAAGCCGAACGCGAAATTGAACTGGCCGTCCGCGATAACGGGCCAGGCATTCCTGAAGAGCATATTCCGCATTTATTCGATCGGTTTTATCGAATCGACACGTCGCGTGCCCGAAAATACGGCGGATCCGGCCTCGGGTTGGCCATCACGAAGTCGATCGTGGAAATTCACGGCGGCTCGATTCATTTGGAAAGCAAGGCGGGTCATGGAAGTTCCTTTCAAGTGCTGCTTCCCAAACCGGATATGTAGGATTACAATCAAGATTATACCAGGATTTGCAGAAAGAAATTTGGAGGGGATCGGAAAACATGATGCACGGAATGAAGCAGGAGACGTATCGGGTCAATGGGATTCGTTTGAATGCTTGGACAGGGGGAAACGGGAAACCGCTGGTTTTGCTTCACGGCTATCCGCAAACGGCTGTCATGTGGCGAAAGATCATACCCAAGCTGTCGGAGAATTTCAGCGTGGTTTGTCCCGATCTGCGCGGCTACGGAGATTCCGAGAAACCCCGCAGCGGCTATGACAAAAGAACGATGGCCCTGGATATCAAGCTTTTAATGGAGACGCTCGGATATCGGCAATTCTCCGTTGTCGGCCATGACCGCGGAGGACGGGTCGGCCACCGCTTGGCTCTGGATCATCCTGATTCGGTTGATAAGCTTTGTGTGCTGGATATCGTGCCGACCCACACTGTATTTCAACAAACGACCAAAGAACTGGCCGCAGCTTACTGGCATTGGTTTTTCTTTCTGGTTCCCGATTTGCCGGAGCTCATGATCGGCGCCAAACCGGAGGAGTTTCTGCGCAGTGCGATATTTTCGCTGGGCTGCGCTGCCGGAGCCATTGAGGAAGAAGCGATGCAGGAATATATTCGAACCTTTAAAATGCCGGGAACCATCCGCGCTGTCCTGGAAGACTACCGCGCTGCGGCGACGGTCGATTTCGGGCATGACGAGCAGGATTTGGGACGGAAGCTGACTTGTCCCGTGCTTGCGCTTTGGGGGGAATACGGCAAAATGCATCAAATTTTCGATGTATTGGGCACATGGAAGGAAAAAGCGCAGTTTGCGGAGGGTCGTCCCCTTCATAGCGGGCATTTCATCCCCGAGGAAGCCCCCGAAGCTCTGTTGGAGGAATTGGAAAGGTTTCTTTGAGAAAACCTCTATCGAAGCCTTTCCAAGATGAACGACCGCCTTAAGATGCGGGTTTTATCGCCAATAAGAATTTGCCTTTCCGAGATCCGGAAATTAATAAATAAATTCTATGTGAAAAAAAAGAAAGCTGATCGACTTCTGCTGATCAGCTTTCTTTCGCTTGTGCAGCGAAACTAATTGTGGTCGTTCTTTTCATTCCGATCATCGTGATAATCGTATCCTTTGTGGCCCCAATGCCCGCATTTTTGGTAATTGTTCTTTTTAATCCAGTCAATATGCTGCTTTAGCTTATCCAATTTCCGCTCTTTTTGCTCCTTTGTGTACAGGCCGTACGCTTCATACGTTTCAATAATTTTTTTCTTCGTTTCGTAAAGCCTGTCATACTGACTGCTCAATTCCTTGGATTGCTTGTCCGTCAGCTTTACATTCTGCGTGCAGTCATGATGATGATCATCCTCCCGCTCATAACGATCGTCCGGCACTTGCGCGGACTGATGAACAGCTTGCGCATGGCTCAAATTGGGCATCAGCAGCAAGCAGGCAAGCAAATAAACCATCAGCCATCGCCGCTTATTTGTCTTCATTTTTTCCTGCCCCTTTCATGTCTTTTTTTAGAAATCAGTGTTATTTTGCCCAAAAATATCCGGATTACTCACGACTTTTCCCCTATTCCGGCAAACAGCCTACAGTACGGAAAATCGATTTTTTCTTGGCGGTCGTCCATACCGATGCAAAATATAGTATTTCTATTGGCCTGCCGCTCTTCAGAATTCGCAGCATCTTGCGCGAGATGGGATCGCTGAAGCTTGTCGTCACCACACCAGAAAACGCATACATACTAACGGAAAAAGCAAAAAAATTGATCGATGATGCATCCTGAATGGAATCCAACAAATAAATTGGGGATACGATACATGCCGCATCCCCTTTTTTTAATATTTTGTTATTTCACTTATTCAACCCGGAACGGATATTGACATGATTTTATTTAGATAATATACTTATTATTGATTATATATTTTATTTAGTTTATTTATTTTTGTAAGTTATTAAAGAGAGGAGTATTTATTATGCCTAAATCCAAATGGTCCGTTGATCCGGCACACAGCAATATTGATTTTTCGGTTCGACATATGATGATCGCAAAAGTAAAAGGAGCCTTTGAAACCTTCACGGCTGAGGTTGATGCCGACCCGGAGGATTTGACGACCGCCGGCATCCGGTTCACGATTGACGCGGCAAGCATCAACACTCGCGAGAAGGATCGCGACGCACATCTTCGCTCCGCCGATTTTTTTGATGCTGAAAAGTTTCCGAATATCACCTTCCAATCACGCAGCATTGCGAAAAAAGCCGAGGGCGAATACGAAGTCACCGGAGACTTGACCATTCGTGATGTGACACGCTCTGAAACCTTTACCGTTACATACGAAGGAACGGGAAAAGATCCCTGGGGCAATGAAAGAGTCGGTTTCAGCGGGAACGGAAGCGTAAATCGCAGCGACTTCGGATTGACGTGGAACGCGGTGCTGGAGACCGGTGGCGTACTGGTTGGCGATGAAATCAAAATATCGTTCGAAATTCAGGCGACCAGACAAAATTAAAGCAAACTGCCGGAAATGGTCCGCACGGGATCTTGATGATTGGCGATTTCTCCTGCAAAAGGCTCTCCGTTTGGAGAGCTTTTTCTAATAAATGTTTATATAAGTAAATGTTTGCCGATATCGCTGGATCTAACAGGCAAATTTAGTTCCTGTCGAATCTCGGCATGACTTCGCGGGCAAACAATTCCATCGAGCGAATCGTTTGACCATGGGTTAAATTCCCGAAATTCACAATGCACATAAGATGCTCCGAACCGATTTCCCCGCGCTGCCGTTGAATTTCGTTCGCCACGTCTTCGGGGGAACCCGCGATGACGTTTCCGCTTTCAACCAGCTCCTCCACAGAGTAGAAATCACCAAAAAAGCGGCAGAAGAAGATCGAATGATTTTTGAAATTCTCCGGGAAATTATCCAGAATTTCCTCGCGCGGAGGTACAGCCGCATCCCGGAACAGGCGAAAAAAGTGCAGCATCGGCTCCGGCGTCAATTGGCTGTCGGCCGAATAGCGGGGCCCAGCCATGCCATCATGCAGATCCCGCAGTTCGCATTGTCGACTAAACACTGCGAGCACGCGCGGACATTATCCGTCGTCAAACTTGAGCGATTGTACGATGGTCGAAGCCTAAATGTTTTCTTGTTGCTGGACTTGGTTTAATTCGAAGATGGTCTCTAAATCGTGATCGAAGCCGACACTGCATGTTCTGCGCATAAGGTTATCTTTGCGGAACCCACATTCTTGACGGTTAAAATGCTTGGAAGGGCTCCGCTCCGGACAAATGAATACCGCTTGCACAATCAATGAAGATCGGCTGAACCCTTTCCTGCGGCCGATTGCTTCGGGCATATGGGGAAACCGACAAACAGTACCAAGCCCTTCTGCGGACACTGGTGTATGATAAACCGCGCGCCGAATTGTCTAGTATTTTCAGCAATGGGACTACCTCTCACACTCCTTGACACGATTTTGACCAAAATCACTTCTCTTTCACTACATTTTTCACATAACTGGGAAGCTTAAAAGAAGCATGGAATATTTCAGGATTGATATAGTTCGCACCCTGCCACTGCAAACGATTTAAATCCGCCTGAAGAGGATCCCATCTTTTTAAAATTTTTGAATCGTAATATGGAGAGCCCGACTGGAAGACGGCTATGCCGTCATCGGTCAAACTATCATAAACGTATTGATAAAATCGTTGCTTATACAGACTGGTTGCGGGCCCATAAGGATCAGATCTGTCAACAAGAAGCACATCGTAATTGTTTTTTTGCTCTTGAATCCATTTATACCCGTCCATATAAATCATTTGAATGTTTCCTTCCCGCTCATGGGATGACTCTTTTGTCATCCATTTCCGGCATGCTTCAACGACCCTCTGATCGATTTCCACTACGTCAATGTGCTGCATTGCAGCACTCAAGCATTTGAACCGTATCGGCCCAAGAAACATCGATGACGAGCGTGGTCCTCGTTTCGATTAAATGCTGCCGAAACCTGTTCAGATTGCTCAAATCGAATTGATGTCGGTTCCGCAGCCCGGAAATTTTTAAGTTCTGATTCACTATCCGGATGGGATGCAAAAAAAGAAACAGCTCATAATGGAATTAACATCCATACTATGAGCTGTTCTCTTGTGTGTCGGTGTACCCGATAGCGTATAGGAATTCCGGCAGAATCAGCACTAACTCTTTTTATATTGAAACGTTACAAGGCTCAGATTATCATATTGCTTTTCGTTTAAATGCCAGTCCAAGATACTAGTACAAGTTTTATAAAAATAGATTTGTGGCTAGTACAACTTTCTACGGATTACATATAAATAAATTACAAATAAACATCAATGATAGATGTAAGGAAGTAAACGTCTACTTAATTCCTTATCCAAAACTACCATTGATAATTTGAGAAAGAAAGGTGGTGATCTGTTCGTTACAAAATCGCAAACAGGTATGGTGGAGTATCATACTGCGTGTTTCATTTAAACACATCTGAGAGGAGAATGTATTCAATGGCACAAATCCCGTTTTCCAATGCTTTAAACGCTTTAAATGCCGGTGGTTTTTCCAATCCTTCGAATTCGACCTCCGGTTCCCGATCTCAAGGATCTAACACCGTCGGTTCCCGATCCCGAGGGTCTACCTCTACCGGCTCCACTTTCTTGGAATTCGGAGCTTCCGATTCTTCGGGACTCTTGTCTTTTAGCGGAAAAGAAGTTCGGATTAACCGGGGAGGGCCGGATTCCATCACAGGCAGATTGGTAAAAGTTCAAAATGATCATATCGTTGTCCAGGTCAAGGGCACTGAAGAAATAATGTATATCAACACTTCCCATATTAAAAGCATAACTTCTTCCGGAAATACCAGCGGCTCCTACAAATCTATGCCCCCTTATGTATCGGCACCCGACTTTACTTCGCTTTTGGGAATGTTTACCCACAAATTCGTTCAAATCAATAAGGACGGTCCTGAAAAAGTAGAAGGTTTTGTGGTGAACGTCTCAAACCAATATCTCTACCTTGTATCGAACCGCGAAACCCTTAAAATTGCCGTATTCCACATTAAAAGCATTAAAGAGACAGATTCTCAAAAAAGCTCCGGCGGCAAGAGCTCGGACAATACGTCCGGCGGCAAAAGCTCAGGCCAAAAAAGCTCCAACGGCAAAAACGCGAATAGTAAGTCCGGAGGCAAAGGATCGAACAAAAGCCGCAACAAAAATACCCGCAACAAATAATCCAATTAAGGCCGCCGCTTGAAGGTCCCCTTACACCCCAAACAGATTCCGCCCCATTTATCTCTCCCCTTATGAGACTGAGAAACTCAAAAAATCCGGGCTTCTTGAAATCATGTCCCAAACATAAATTCCCCTCGTTGCTTCAGGTGCGTTGGGTTGCAAACTGCCAGCGCACCTCCCCATCCTTTAATTAATAGGAGGTGCAATATGCAAGACTTTCATTCTTTGATAGGAACACAAATAGAATTTGAGGTTTCGGGCAGACCGAATCCCGTAAAAGGAATTCTTGTTGATTTTGGCAGCGATATTCTTGTTATCTATAACGGCCAATTTCTTTATCTTCCAATCATTCATATGCAAAGCATGAAAATATCTTTAAATTCGAATTCAGAGATAACCGAAACGCCCGAAGCGCCTTTTGAAAATCAAATTGAAAAGATCTCCTACAGAAAAATATTAATGAACGCAAAAGGGATCTTCGTAGAGTTGTACGTAACCGGAGACCAATCCATCCATGGCTATATCACAAGCATCATGAACGATTACTTCATTTTTCATACTCCTGTATATCGCACGCTCATTGTCCATTTACACCATTTGAAATATTTGATTCCTTATAACGTCAACGTCACCCCTTATTCTTTAACTCAAGAAAGTTTTCCCTTTAAACCTGCGGATATGACATTGGCCCGAACCTTTGAACAGCAACTCAAGAAAGTTGAAGGGAAGTTCATTGTTTTGGATTTGGGGAGAGATGACAATAGAATAGGACTGCTCAAAAAAATGGAAAATAATATGATCGAACTTATTACCGCCAATGGCAGATCGGTTTATATTCATTTGGATCATATTAAAACTGTACATCAGCCTTAAACATATCAAGCGATTCCTTAAACGGAATCTGGAAGGAAGGGAACAGGATGATTGTTTTGATGCTCATCTCATTATCCGGCATTGCCGTCTATTATTTGCTAACCCCCCCAAAGCTATCGGACAAAGAAATATTTTCGGCATACGAGACTTTTGCGGAAATTCAATCTTACAACCCGGAAAAAACTGCAGTAGTTAAGCACGGACAACACGCCTACGAAAAACCGACTTTCTTGTAGCCGCAGCCAAGAATTCGTAACGACAACTGTAGAGGAGGTCGGAAATGAATGTGTATGGATCAAATACCGTCACACTTACCATCATTTCATTTTTCATAACGCTTATGCTTATTCTTTGGCGTCCAAGAGGATTAAACGAAGCGATACCGGCAGCGGGCGGAGCCATTCTTGTGCTGATAAGCGGGAGCGTTTCGCTTTCTGACCTGGTTAAAATTATTGCGACGGTCAGCGATGCGGCGATTACCATTATGGCAACGATCGTCATGGCTATCACTTTGGAAAGCTTCGGCTTTTTTACTTGGGCCGCCGAAGGCTTGGCATCTAGAGCCAAAGGCTCCGGAATTCGACTTTTTTGGTACATTGCCTTGTTTTGTTTTCTGATGACCATGTTTTTCAACAATGATGGAAGCATCTTGATGGCTACCCCTATTCTGCTCATTTTACTGGAGAATCTGGGTCTCAAAAACCATCAAAAAATACCCTATTTGCTTACCGGGGTCTTAGTAGCAACTGCATCCAGCGCCCCGATCGGAGTCAGCAACGTTGTAAATTTAATCGCGCTGAAAATTGTGAATATCGATCTTTATAAGCACATGGAAATGATGTTTATCCCTGCAATACTTGGACTGCTTCTGCTGACAATGCTTTTATTTTTATGGTTTTACAGGGAATTGCCCCGCAAGATTCCTCCACCGCGGAAAGGATATCAAAATTCATTTTTCGATCCCAGAAATCATCCCCTGAAATCTCAACTTTCCATGACTTCGCCAGCAAAAACGAGGGACGAAACTTATTTGATGCGCAATATCTTTTTATTTGTGTTTCTAATCCGCATCGGGCTTTTTATAGCCTCATATTTGCAATTTCCTATTGCATTGGTCGCGGCGACCGGTTCGGCACTATTGCTAGCATGGAGATGGATTTATATTAAAATTCCGCCTGCGGATATGATCAAGAAAACCCCATGGAATATTCTGATTTTTGCGTTTTGCATGTATGTGATTATTTACGGTTTGCACAATATCGGCTTAACGCATTGGATTACCGTATTCTTTCAACCAATCGTATCCGGTAATTTACTTAATGCAAGCTTAATGATGGGCGGTCTTCTCAGCATCATGTCCATCTTCTTTAACAATAATCCCGCGTTAATGGTAGGAACACTTACTTTAACTAACATGATGCTTAATCCGTTAACATTAAAAATCGCTTATTTGGCAAGCGTCATCGGCAGCGACATCGGTTCGCTGCTTCTCCCTACCGGTACATTAGCTTCAATGATGTGGATTCATATTCTGAGACAATACAAATTAAAAATAAACTGGAAGGATTACATGCGCGTTACTTTTATCGTGATTCCCATAACCGTTGTGTTTACATTGGTTTGCTTATATTACTGGGTCTCTTGGTTTTTTTCCTAACTCGCAATTTAAACGATACCCCAGTCCCGGTAAAATTCAGGTCTGGGGTATAGCTTCTAAAGTTCAGACAAGGCCTTGGCGATGATTTTTCTGCGCTCATGAATGTAATTTTGGATCAGCGCAGGCTCTTCTTCAAAGACATGGAAGGGCCATTTGCGCGCATTATCCCTGTAAATATAAGGAGCAATTTCCCTATACATTTGATAAATGCCCGGTGAAATCTTTTTTACGGTAAATGTTTTCGCAAGAATTTCCTTGAGAATTTCTTTATATCTTCTGCGAACACGGGTAAAGGCCAAGAGATTTTTAGTTAAGCGGTTGTAACCCGCCACCCGGACCAAATCACTATCGACGCGTTTCCCATAGCAGTTTCTGCCCCATGTTCCCTCATAATCCCACGGAATGATACGATAATAGCGCTTTATTTTGTGTAGGTATATGGCATAGTTTTGATCGAAACCGTCATAGTTTCCTGTGAATACGACTCCGGCCAACCAATGGAGATAATTTTCAATATCCAGATTGGCAGATAAGTACTTATACAGCTGGAGATTTTTTAACGTATTCAGCTTGAGAATGAACAATTTGAATCGTTGACGATCACTATCTTTTCCCTTGACCAAATCATAGCCTTTGAATAACGAAGCTTTTCGTTCATTCGTATCGGGATTGATCAAACTGAAGTTGGCTTTGCCGTTTACGGCGTAAATAATGGATTGAACCGGAATTTTTCTTTGCCGAAAGAAATTGGAGTCTACGGCTTCGATTTCGAGGTAAACCCCTTGGCTTTGCTCATTCAAAATAAGTTGGCAATGATGCGCTTTGGGACACGGAACGCCGATCCATTCGAAAAATTGAAAGGAAAGAGCATTACGGATTAAAGAAGGATCGTCATATTCCGCATTAAGATGAATCGTTTCGTTCCCTCTCACAATCTCATAAGATCTTTTCGGATATTCCCGTGTATGCCCCCCGCGATATCGCAGTTGAATAGGCTCCCGTACGTTTCCTTTTAATAAATAAGCATTTACATATTTGGGGCTCCATATGTTTTCTTCGAGCGCCATTTGTTCATCATGTTGTATCACAATATGCCGAAACGGCAATCCCATATTTCCGCCTCCTCTTTTACACAGCCAAAGCCTATCCCAAGATAGGCTTTGCTAATACACTATGTACAAGATGATAAAAGGTCACGGCTTCCATCGGGGTTATCGGCTTGCGGTCGATAGCCGCAGACAATCCGGCATTTTGGTGAATCGGGCTTGCCGCCTTATTTGTTCTCGCATGTGGCGTATCGGTTGCCGCCTGGAAGATAATGAAAATTGAAGAGCTCCTATGCGCGTTTGAATTCTACACCGAAGCCGTTTCATGAATCGCTTCATGGATCACGATGTTCGGATGATCCACCAAAGAGATCTCCTGCAGATTTGTGGTATAGCGGATGTACGGACGCTGAAAATTCTCTTGAATTCGTGTAACAATCGCTTGCTCGCCATTGCTCAACCGGATTTTTGTTCCAGGCAGATACAACGGAATGGCTTTCATGAAGGCCTGCAAATATTGGATGGAGAACGCTTTGTCGCTCAATGTCATCAGGATCTCCAAGGCTTCATGGGGCTGCACGCAATTGTCATCCGATATCAAATGTTCGTATCGGTTGGCCAGGCTGCAGATTTGCGCATACGGATGAAAAGCCTCTCCCTTGATCCCCCGCGGGAAGCCCTGCCCGTCCAAGGTTTCGTGATGCTGAAAGGCCATATGGGCGGACACCAAATTCATTTCCCTAATCTTCCGCAAAATTTCAAACCCTGCTTCCGCATGCCGATCACTGTTCTTCGCCGCAATTTTGCCGATGTCATGCAGCAAAGCCCCTACGGATAAATCCCGCAGCTGCAGCTCGGAAAACCCTGCTGATTTGCCGATTTGCAAGCAGAGTATGGCCACATTGACGGAATGGGCATACAGCTGCAGCTCGCTGGCAATGGTTGAGGTAGGAACCGGCGCTACCACAGGTCTGCTAAGAATCTCTTTAATCAGCTTTCCTGCTGCGAGCAGAATATCCTTGAAAGGCAGCGGCTTATTGGACTGCACGCTAGCAAAAAAATCTTGTACGATCGTGATCACATCAAGCCAAGTCGGAATATCCATCATTTCTTCGAGCGTAATCCCTTTGGATTCGTAATCTTCTACAAACAAATATGAAATCCCGAGCAGCTTTAACCGCTCCAGCAGTTTATAATGAATCCTTTGCCCCTGCGCCAACAGGATGCGCTTCTTGGCATCGTAAATCGGCTTTCCCAAAATCATCGATGATTCGTTATACTCTTCGATGTGTATTAACCTCAATGCTGTCACCTTCCAGGCTTAATGTAAGTAGTATGGACATGAGTTCTCTTATGGAATGAACGCTCATTTTCGTTTGAATATTGGTGATGTGATTTCTCACGGTTTTATCCGAAATATACAGCTTTTCGGCAATTTCCTCGTTGGAATCCCCGTTTAGAATCATTAATTTCAGAACCTCGGTTTCCCGCATAGAAAGGTAAAAACTTTCTTTCAGCTTTAGCAGCAGTTGATCCAAAGCTATCACATTGATTTTTTTCGATCTCGTCAATAAATGATTAATAATAACCCCTCCAAACATCAAAAAGTCCCCGATAAAGGGGACGCTTAAATGCCTAAACAACTCATTTTTGGCGACCCGGCTATCATAGCATTCGCTTTAGACCCGTGGTTTTGCGTCCTGACCTTTCGGTTAGTTTGCCCTTCTCAACATGAAAATGTCGAAATATATAGTTCTTTTCCATTATATCCGAACTGACGGATTAGTTCTATAGTCACAATAAACTTTTTGATACGATATTTTTCGCGTTGTTAGACTAGTTCAAAATGTTTATAATCGCATTGAAATATGAAAAAAACGGATTTTATATATTTTTTCGGATGAAAGGCCGGGGATTTCGTCAGATGAGCGCTTTGTGTATAATTAGAAATTGGATCAACCATACTGAAAGATCACTTCCGCTTAAAAAACCATTCAATGTGAATTCTTCAGTATCCGGAAAGGACACACGCATGACGAGCAAAAGACAATTTACAGGCGACATCATATATAATCAATTAAAAAAAATGATCATCGAATGGGAATATGAACCCGAGCAAATGATCAGCGAGGAGATGCTTACCAACAAATTGGGAGTAAGCAGAACCCCTTTGCGGCAGGCGCTGTATCGGCTTGAACTGGAGGGCCTGGTGGTTCGGCAGTCCAACGGCAGGATGCATGTGGCGCCGATCAGCATCCATGAGGCGCAGGAAATCTTTAAAGTGCGTGAAGTCCTGGAAGGTTTGATAGCCAGAGAAGCCACAAAAAATATTACCAAGGAACAGCTTGCCCGCATGGAAGACACGCTTGAGCTGATGGATCGCGCCGCACAGGATAACCGCAAATTTGACGCCCTCCGATACGGAAGCGAATTCCATCATTATTTGTATGAGCCGAGTCAAAATCAAACAGCCGTTCACTTTCTCTCCCAGCTCAACAGTCGTCTGGAGCGCTACCGGCGGTTGGGTGGCTATAAAAATCCGAAATATTTGCCGATGCTTCCCGTCAAAGAGCACAAGGATATTTTTGAAGCAATCGCGACGGGCAATGCCGATCTGGCGGAACAAGCGATGCGTGCCCATATCAAGCGCAGCTTGAATGTGACGATTGAAACGCTGCAGATGAGCTCATCCGGTCTGTGAAAAAATCATGTTGCGATCGCTTGTATAATTGTATACAATTATACAAGCGATCGATTATCTTTTAACACAGATGTCAAGGAGGGGTATTATGCCGGCTGTACAACACTTCCATCCCGGCTTGGACGGAGTCATTGCCTGCGAGACAAGCATCTCGTACCTGGATGTGGAGAATGAGGAAATTGTCATCCGCGGCTATGATTTGATCGAGCTTTCCAGAAAAGTGAAGTATCTTGACCTAGTCTACCTCCTGATGAATGAAAAGCTGCCGACTGCAGACGAGCGGAACAGACTGGAGCAGGAGTTGAAAAAGGAGTACGATGTACCTGAGCAAGTCATGTCGATTTTAAAGCTGCTTCCATCCGCAACCGACTGCATGGATGCTTTACGGTCGGGAATCTCGGTGCTCGCCGGTTTCGACCCTGAGCTCGATAATCTCTCCAATGCGGCAAATCGCCGGAAAACCATCCGATTGCTGGCCAAAATCCCTTCCATCGTCGCCAACAGCTATCATGCCATTCATCAGCAGGAGCTGATTCCTGCTCGGCAAGACCTCAGCTACAGCGCAAACTTTTTGCATATGATTACGGGTAAAGAGCCCTCTGCATTGGAGGAAAGCGCCTTTGACCAAACGCTGATGGTCTACAGCGAGCATGAAATGCCGAATTCCACCTTTGCCGCGAGAGTCATCGCTTCCACGACGGCGGATATGTACGGAGCGCTTACCGGTGCCATCGCATCGCTGAAGGGCAAACTGCATGGCGGGGCCAATGAGGCTGTCATGAATATGCTCCTGGAAGCGGAAACCCCTAGCGGCATGGAAGCCTTGATCCTGAACAAATTAAAGAACAAGGAACGGATTATGGGATTCGGCCACCGCGTCTATATGAAAAAAATGGACCCCCGCGCGATGCTGATGAAGGAAGCTCTGCTTAAGCTGATTGAAGAAAAAGGCAGCCGCGAGCTTTATGATATGTGCATCATCGGCGAGGAGGTCATGAGACGGGAAAAAGGACTGTATCCTAACCTCGACTATTATGCCGCCCCGGTATATTACCTGCTCGGCATTCCGATCGACCTGTACACCCCGATTTTCCTGGCGGCGCGCACGATCGGCATCTGCTCCCACGTCATCGAACAGCATGACAACAACCGTCTGTTCAGGCCGCGGGTCAATTATTTGGGACCCAGAGGCCTGCATCCGTAAGTTTGCTCTTTATTGCAACAAACAGCTGCATTCTTCACACAATAATGCCGATAATTTCCTGAAAGGTGATGACCGAACATGTCCAACTTTTACGATGACAATTCGAAAAATGAAACCGATCCGCTGCTTATCGATATTGCCGATTATGCGCTGAATCATGAAATTCGCAGCAAAGAGGCCTACGAAACCTCCCGCTATATGCTGATGGACTCCATCGCTTCCGGAATGGTTGCGTTAAATTTTCCGGAATGCACGAAGCATCTGGGCCCCATTGTTCCGGGTACGGTTGTGCCTAATGGCGTGCGTGTTCCGGGTACGCAGTTTGAATTGGATCCGGTTCAGGGCGCCTTCAATATCGGCTGCATCATCCGTTGGCTGGACTTCAACGATACGTGGCTGGCCAAGGAATGGGGACACCCGTCGGATAACCTGGGGGCGATTTTGGCCGTTGCCGATTATGTCAGCCGGAGCAATATGGCGGAGGGCAAAGCGCCGTTGACCATGAAAGAGGTATTGACTGCAGCGATCAAAGCGCATGAAATCCAAGGGATACTGGCGCTGGAAAACAGCTTTAACCGTGTAGGCCTGGACCATGTTCTGCTGGTAAAGGTGGCCTCTACAGCTGTCGCAACCGTCATGCTCGGCGGTAACCGCCAAGAAGTCATCAATGCCGTATCGAATGCATGGATCGACAACTCCAGCCTGCGGACATACCGTCATGCACCCAATGCCGGATCGCGGAAATCATGGGCCGCCGGAGACGCAACCAGCCGGGCGGTGCGCTTGGCCATGATGGCGCTCAAAGGCGAGATGGGCTATGCGTCCGCGCTGTCCGCTCCAACCTGGGGCTTCCAGGATGTATTGTTCAAAGGACAAGAGCTGAAGCTCGGCCGTCCGTTAGACTCTTATGTGATGGAAAACGTCCTGTTCAAAATCTCGTTCCCGGCCGAATTCCACGCTCAAACCGCGGTAGAATGCGCATTTCAGCTGCACAATGAAGTGAAGGACCGCCTGGATGAAATTGAAGAGATTCTGCTGACCACCCACGAAGCGGCCATCCGGATCATCAGCAAAAAAGGCCCGCTGCATAATCCTGCGGACAGAGACCACTGCTTGCAATATATGGTTGCCATCGGACTCATTTTTGGAGATTTGACCGCCGAGCATTACGAGGATGAAGTTGCCCGGGATCCGCGGATTGACCGTTTGAGAGACAAAATGACCGTCAGCGAAGAGAAGCAGTTCAGCGTTGACTACCTGGACCCGGACAAACGCTCCATTGCGAATGCCATCCAAATTCGCTTTAAAGACGGAACGGCTACTGAAAAAGTCGTCGTCGAGTATCCGATCGGCCATCGCAGACGCCGTCAGGAAGGGATTCCCAAACTGATCGAGAAATTTGAGAGCAGCCTGAAAACCCGGTTCCCGAAAAAGCAAGTGGCGCAAATTATGGAACTGTGCAGCGACCAGCAGCGCCTGGAGCACACCGCCGTACCGGACTTCATGAAGCTGCTGACGATTTGATTTTGCTGGTCGGTTGACTTTGTGAGCCGTTGACTTAGCTGGCCGCTTTGACTCTGTGACCGCCGATTTGCTGCTTACGGACCGTACAACCGTTATTTGGCCGAAAACGAGTTGAATTTGGGTTTTACGGACCCAGTTGCCGTTATTTGCTCAGATATGACCCCTTTGGTACAAATTTTGAGCAAATAGCGTCCTCTCGGTCCGCATGACCTGACAAAGCGGGGGTTTTTTACAAAATAACGCCTCTCGAGTCCGTAAGACGAAGCTCTGGCAGGAGTGTAGAAGCACTGTTTGTAGCACTAGCTCAATCGCTGTTTCAATATTGCCCAAACGCCGGTTCAACCACACCTGCATGACAAAATAAACAAGAACGGAAGGTGATCGATATGGCATGGCTCGTGGAGGAGGAACTCTCCCAGCAGCAGTTGGCGCAGCAGTTTTTGCAGCGCATCCAGTCGCCCGGCATCCTGAAGATCCCCGGCGCGCATGACGGCATGTCCGCTCGGATAGCCAAGCAGACGGGATTCGAGGCTCTGTATTTATCCGGAGCCGCGTATACCGCAAGCCGGGGGCTCCCCGATCTCGGAATCATCTATTCCGAGGAGGTCGCCCGCCGGGCACGCGACATTATCCGCGCAACGCATCTGCCGCTGCTCGTGGACATTGATACCGGCTACGGCGGTGTGCTCAACGTCGCCCGCACGGCGAGAGAAATGGTCGAAGCCAAGGTGGCCGCCGTGCAAATCGAGGATCAGGAACTGCCCAAAAAGTGCGGCCATCTGAACGGCAAAAAATTGGTGTCTGCAGAAGAAATGATGCAGAAGATTCAAACCCTTAAAGAGGCCGCGCCATCACTTGTTGTCATCGCCCGGACGGATGCCAAGGGCGTCGACGGAATCGAGGAAACGGTCAGACGGGCGAAAAAATATATGGAAGCCGGAGCGGACGGCATTTTTCCGGAGGCGCTGCTGACGCAAGAGGAATTCGAATATGTCGCCCGCGAGGTCAAAGCGCCTCTGCTGGCGAATATGACCGAATTTGGCAGAACCCCCTATTATACGGCCGACCAGTTCGAGCAATGGGGCTACAGCATGGTCATCTATCCGGTCAGCTCGCTGCGTGCGGCCGCCAAAGCCGTCGAAAAGGTGTTCCAGGAAATTTTCGAAAAGGGCACGCAAAAGGATTGTCTGGACGACATGCAGACGAGAAAAGAACTGTATGAAACGATCCGTTACTACGATTACGAAGAATTGGATGGGAAGATCGCCAAAACCGTTCTGCCGGATTAAGACAATTTCATGCTTTTGAATCAAACAAGCTCATACATATCCGCATGAGCTTGTTTGATTATTCTTCATTTTTTCCATAAAAATGAAAACCAGAATCAAGCTTAATCTATCGCAAATTGCAGTTATTCTACTCGGATGTTTCTTGTTTTTGACAACAACCGGGCATGCGGCGCCAAATTTTAAAGAGGCGGCAAAAACACCGCCGCCACCGTCGGAATTTCAGATTCAAGGGATTTTCAATCCAAACCACAAATACTCGCAAGACGGCGCAAATTCAATCATGTGGGGTCAGGATCTACATATAGCGCCACCCAGCAGCAAAGGCGGTATTTACGAAGAAGGGGAACGTTACAGCGATTATTTACTGATGAACTAGGAAAAAATGGATTCTGCCATTCGACCGAATCCATTTTTTATAATTGTTCAGCGAATTGAATCAAGTCTTCTTTGGAAAGTTCCCCCAAGATACTAATAAATACGTTTCCTCTCAGAAATTCGGGCCTGGAAGAGCCGTCCGCAGAAATCGCCAATAATCCTTTTCCATGCTTCAGTTAAATCTCCTCGACTTTAGCTCCGTTCGCTCCGGAACCGATCGACATATCGCCTTGTAATAATGTCATGGTCACCCAGAACACTTTGTTGCTTTCATTCCGGAAAGTAAATCTGACTTTTGCAGCCTTATTTTCATTCGGCAGATGAAACAATTCAATTTTGTTCAATTGATAGCTCGACGGAATATCATGAAACTCCGGTAAAACGAAGACCGCTTTGGCTTTCGCTTCTTCCAAGGACAACGTTTCCTCGGCTTGCATTTGCCCGCTAAGGTCAAGATCCTGAGTATTTCCGTTCTGCATGGTTCCATCTGTGGGCGGTTTGGTTTTGGCGCCTTCCTCCGTGCTCTCCCGACTCCCGAAAAAGAAAGACACAATCTCTCCCGGAAGCTGCTTGACGGTTTGATAGAACGGATTGAACGCTTTGGTGACGTCCGACTCCGAAGATCATAGCTCCGAGGAGGAAGGATGCGGCTGCAAGAGCAAGGATCAGCATTCTTCTTTTGGCTATATGTTTCTTTCGTTCGCATTCCAGTCTGTTTTGCATCTGTTCCCAAACAGGATCAAAATCAGGAAGCGGCATTTCCTGGGCTTCTTTAACCGCGTCCTCAAATACCTCATCAAATATGCAGTCAAATTCTTCCTGGCCCGGTTCAGCTTTTGGCGGATAATATCTTCCGTTGTTCCCGGTTCATCGGCAATTTCCTTATAGGTCAGTTCCTGTTTCCAGCGCATTTCAAGAATGATCCGGTAATTCGGGTTCAGTTTTTGGGTCTGCGAAATCAGGTGCTCTTTATGCATCTTGGCCTAATTGCCGTTTCAGGCGAAACTGTATGGGATAAGGAATTGTCATGATTATGTATTAGAACAGTTTCTAGGGAGGTGGCGTTACGCTCTTTTTTCATTGACGAATATCTGCTCTCTTTCAATGGATATTTGATATTGAAGATTAACAGCAAAAACTCCGGCAATCCTTGATTGGATACCGGAGTTATTGTTATTTTCTCGTTAAATTGATCTGCCTCAAGCCGGATCGAACTTCCCGGTTTCCTGCTGGAAGCCCCCGTTCTCCGGATATTCCTCCACCTTCTGCAATTCCATTCGCTCAAAGATCGGGATATCGTTCGTCGAGAACAGAAGCGCTTCTTCGGTTTCCGAAACGTTCACATGCTCATGATACGCCCAGGTCGGGATGACCAGGTAATCGCCCTTCTCCCAGTCAAAGCGCACTCCGTCGATCAGAGTGTAGCCGCGGCCTTCTTTAATGTGGTACACGACGCTGTTGACATGGCGGTGCGCCTTGCCGTGGAAGCCGACGGGCAGCTTTTGCAGCCATGCGCCGATGTTCTCGTTGGCCGATGCGCCGTTCGAAGGGTTGATATATTCCACTACATAGCCTTCGACCGGGTCCGGATCGTAATGATCGCTCAAGCCCTTCAGCGCGGCCAGCGTCGGTTCGTATTTATAGAGGGGCAGCGGCGCAGAGCTCGGCTCGTGATCGGACAGCGGCCGGACCATTCCGCCGAGGTATTTGCCCACGCTCGGCTTGCGGGTGATCGGCTGCTTCTTGAACGGACCCGGTTCAAAGAAGGTGCCGTGCAAATAATAGATGATCGGCGTGTCCAGACAATCCATCCACATCATCGGCGCGGTGCCTTCATGCTCATGCTCGTGCCACAAATGCTTCGGCGTGATCACATAGTCGCCTTCGCACATATACACCTTTTCACCCTCCACCGCACTATAGGCACCCTCGCCTTGTACGATATAGCGAATCGCCGTTTGCGAGTGGCGATGCGGCGGCGCTTCTTCTCCCGGCAGCAGAATTTGTACGCAAACGGACAGCGTCTGGGTGGTGGCCCCCCATCCGTAAGGCTGCAAATCCCGCATCCCGGGATTGATCAGCATCAGCACGCGCCGGTCTCCGCCGTTGTTGAAATTGATGATTTCCGCCGCTTTTTGCAGATGCCGTTCAATTGACGCTTTTTTCCAAATATAAGGGATCGGTTTCGATTTGGGCTGTCGCAGCATCACTTCTGGAGCAGCCATCCATAGGGGTTCCAAAGCATCTTCCGATATTTCCCGATGAAATTCAGCCATCTCCGGAGTGACTTTAATCGGACCCGCCATTGCCAACACCCTTTCTGTTTTATTGGTTATTCATTCATTCCTTATTTTTATTCGTTTACGACCGGATTCTCCAAAACGCCCAACCCTTCGATTTCAACCCGCACTGTATCTCCATGCTTCATCCAGGACTGCGGATTTCTCGCCTGACCGACTCCGCCCGGGGTGCCTGTCAGAACGACGTCACCCGGCTCCAAAGTCATGATGCCGGACAGGAAGGACACCAGAAAAGGAACGGTGAACACCAAATTCTTCGTGTTGGATCGCTGGCGCTCCACCCCGTTCAAGGTCAGCACGACTTCGCACTGATCCGGCTCCGGCAGGCTTTCCTTCGTGACCAAATGCGGTCCCATCGGCAGCGTGGCGTCGAAGGTTTTTCCCTGCAGCCATTCGTTGGTGCGTCTTTGGAAGTCGCGGACGGACACGTCATTGGCTATCGTATATCCGGCCACATAGTCCATCGCCTCATCCTCCGAAATATGTCTGCCCTTTTTGCCGATGACGAACGCGAATTCCGCTTCATGGTCCAGGTTGTCGGACAATTTCGGCTTCAGAATCGGGTCCCCGGGAGCAACGAGCGTATTGCTGAATTTGGCGAATATAACCGGAATTTTGGGGATTTCCCGGCCCATTTCGAGAATGTGCTCACGGTAGTTCAGGCCCACGCAGACGATTTTGCCCGGATTTTGCACCGGCGCCTCCAGCTTCACATCGGCCCCCTCGTAATACAATTTCTTGTTGACATCCGCGGAAAAATCCGAGCTGCCGACATAGGCGACGCTCTCTTTGGCCAGCGCCATGCTTTCTTCCCCGCCCCGCAAAAACTCGACCATATTCGTCGGGCAATAGGTATTGGCCAGCTTCTCCGCATGCGCCTTTCCTTGGCTTTCCAGAAGCAATCTGCAGGCTGTGTTCAAATCGATATACCTTTCATTTTCAACTGCCGCTATTCTTTTTTCTCCATCGACGCTTACGGTTGCTATGCGCATGTGTAAACCCTCCATTTTTTTCTATGGTTTTTAGTGTATTTAAGAGATAAGTGAATCCTTTTGGCTTAACGGCAGCCCAAGCTCGAGCTTGCCGAACATTTCGCCCAGCCAATCCATATTAAACGTAATATGCATGGATGAGGCCTGTACATCCCGCCAATACCGCTGCAGCGGGTTGGTTTCGTAAATCACGCCCGCTCCGCTGTGGTCCATCATCGTTTTGACGGCTTGGTTGCACAACTTGGCGATAAACCCGTAATTTCGGCGAATCCGCAATTTTTCATAGGTGTCGATCGGCTCTTCGGAGCGAAGCCGCTCCAGCGTTTTTTCAAACAGCGCCTCGGCGGCGGCGATCGTTGCCGAAACCTCGGCAACACGAATTTGCTGATGGGTAAAATCAGCCACTTTCACGCTTCTCGCGGTCAGCTTGCTTTTGATCGAATCTCTCCAAAGCTCGTATGTACCCACGCTTGCCCCGAACAAGGCGGACGTGAGACATACAGGCATCGCGGCATATAAAGGATGCTTGTAGAGCGGTGCGTCGTTGAGCTTGTTGCCGGGTCCATCGCCCTTTTGGCACCAGGAGATCATATCGATCGTTCGGTGCTCCGGCACGAACACATCCTTCAGCCGCAGGTTGTTGCTGCCGGTTCCTTTTTGTGCGGTGGTTTTCCAAGTATCGAGGACCGTGTAATCGCTTCTTGGCACCACCATCATCACAATTTTCGGCATTTCTACGGGTTCATTCGTTTCAATTCCCGTATAGAGCATCGCCCAGTCGGAATGGTCAACCCCCGACGAATAGCCCCAGTCTCCGTTAACAAGATACCCTCCCTCAACCGGAGTCACCTGATTCTCTGAAAAAGGACTGAAAGAAGTGGTGATGCAGGCATCCGGATTTTCCCCCCAAACGTCTCGCTGGGCCGCCTCCGGAAAGTAAGCGAGCATCCACGAATGCACGACAAGCAGGGAAAAGATCCAGCCCGCCGACGGATCGGCTTTGGCGATTTCAACGGTCGTTTTATAAAAAGTGTCAAAACCCAGCTCGCTGCCTCCCCAACGCTTGGGCATCAGCATCCGAATGAATCCTGAGTCGATAAATTCTTCAATCGTTTCCCTCGGCTGACGGCGGAATTCTTCCGTATAATTCGCGCGCGACTTGATGCTCGGAACCAAGTTTTTCGCTCTGACGACAGCTTCCTCATGAGTCAAAGATGCCAATGGAAGCCCAGCCCCTTTCTAAGTATAATCAATTCCTTTCTTCAATGGTATAGATAACGGCGAATTTTGTGAAATACCCGTAATTTATTTCCGTAATAAGATTTGCTTATTACCATTGAACGGATAAATCACCGCTGTTATAATCAATAATCAATACCCTGTTTGCTCAGAATCGGAGGTACCCCATGGATATTCGTCAACTGCGTTATTTCATCTCAGTGGCGGAGCATTTGAATTTCACGGAAGCCGCCAAGCAGCTGTTTGTCGCGCAGCCTGCGGTGAGCCAGCAAATTGCCAATTTAGAGAAACAAATGGGTGTTCAGCTGTTCATCCGCGACAAGCATTCCGTTCGGCTGACCAACGCCGGAACGGTTTTTCTGAAGGATGCCCAGGACATTTTCAGCCGGTTTGAGGAATCGATTGAAAGAGCGCGGCAAGCAGAGCATGGCTTAATCGGAAAATTGAACATTGGCTTGCTGAGCGCGCCGGTCCGAAAGCTTTTACCTCATCTGGTCCGGCAATTTCGGCAAAAATATCCGAACATCCATATCCATTTCAACTTTTATCATCTCGCGGAGCTTCTCGAAAAACTCAAGGCCGATGAAATCGATCTTGCCTTCACCCTGTCGCTTGGACTGCATAGCATCGGCGGACTTGAAATCCGATCTTTATGTACCCAGCCCCATTGCATTATCATGCATCAGGACCATCCCATGGCGAATCGCAAAAGCATCAACGTAGCGGAATTGGCTCAAGAGCCTTTCGTCATGCTCGAAAGACAGGAATCTCCCCCGGGGTTCGATCTCGTAATGGCCATGTGCGCAAACCACGGTTTTTCACCGAGCATCGTCAGTCAAACCTCGCGCGTCGAAACGGTTTTGATGATTGTTGATTCGGGCATCGGCATCACGATCATGCCGAGGCATCTGCAGCTGTACAACAGTCCCACGCTTCGCTTCATCAATATCGAAGGCGACGATCACAAGGTTGATGTGGTGGCCTCCTGGAAAAAAATGAACACGAATCCGACGATCTCCCTGATCATTGAAGAAATGGAGACACTCCTGTCGCAGCCGCATGACTTTTTTTCATTTATGTCCTCGTCTTCCGACACGGATGAACGATGAAGTGAAAGCTTATAAGATTTCCAAAAGTGCGTTCAAGCTGCTCATCTCATAGTTAGGCCGATATTTTGCGTCAATCAGGAAATCATTGAACCGATTGCTCCAGGCCACAACCATTCCTGCGGCGATGGCTCCCATTGTGTCAAAAGGCGATCCGGCAACATGGAGCACTTCTTCTCTGGACAGTCCCAGTTGCTTGAGCGGCAGTTCATAAATTCGGGGGCTGGGCTTATAGGCTTCGGCTTTGTCCGCCGAAAAAATATAATCGAATTTGATTCCGCAATGTTCTGCCACAGCTTCCAGCATATCTTCGTCACCGTTTGAGAGAATGGCAATTTGATAACCCCGGTCTTTGATTTCAGCCAAAACCTCCTTCACCTCAGGCCAAGGATTTAATTTGCTCCAGTAATGAACCATCTCTACTTTCTGCGATCCGTCCAGCTCCGCTCCGAATTTTTGCAATGCATACTCCAACGCGCGCATCGTAATGGTTTTGTAAGGCAAGAAGCCGTTATTCATGGAATTGTTCAGCAGCAAATAATTCCATTGAGTGTTCCGCCACAGCCGGAATATCGAAAGCGCATGTTCTTGTTCAATGCTGAGCAGCCGGCCAAGGTGTGGAGAGATGCTCCCCTCGATATTCATTAATGCCGTGTACACATCAAAACAGATTAATTTGAATGAATGACTTTGTGAGCTCAAATGAAATTCCTCCCCGCTTGTTTTTGTCATACTAAGTATAATGGCCGTCTCGATCAAATAAAATGGAAATCTTTATACTTTCTTTTTAGACTTACCTCTCAGCCGACAATGTTAATTAACAGGCATCCATTTAAGTTTGGACTCCGTATGATGACCGCACATGATAGGTGTGAGCATAAGCAACTGCATATGATGTAGGCAAAGTTTTTTTAGGGGGAATCACGATTGATACGAAAAGCGAGGAAAATGCCTCTCATCAGGGTATTCACGTCTTAGTCCGTATCTGAACTGTAAAGTCGGTGGACCAGGAACCAACTATGCAAATACGGCAGTGGAACCATGGCTGGCGGTCAGTCCCAAAACAGTTGGAAAGGGTAAACCCCTCCTGATGGGTACATGGCAGCAAGACAGGTGGTCCAACGGCGGTGCACACGGCCTGGTTGCAACCTTCTCTAAAGATGGAGGGAAAACATGGAAACGAACGACCCTGCCATTCAGCAGGTGCGCAGTTCCACGCCTTAAGTTAAGGATTATTTTCCGTCCAGGAAAAGAAAATCAGAGCGATGGGAATCTAATCGTTATTTACTCCAAAGTAAATCCCCCGTCCGCAAGAAACCCGGTGGATGTGTATACAACTGTGATCAGAGTCAATGCATAAGGTACTCCTCATAACTATCGGGATGATGAATACGGTTATGACTTTTTTCATTTATGTCGCCTTGACCAAGTAAATTGGAAATCTGTATACTTTCTATAGAGGCCTGCCTCATATTTCCAAATGGATTTGAGCAAGCGTTTTCACTGTTTGATTTTTGGAGGGAGGAACAGCAATTGACTGCCAAAGAGAAGAATGACCGGAATGCGTTCGAAAAAATCGCCGAATCCCTGTTGAACGCACATTCTGCCGAGCGGATCAGCGCTTTGCCGCTTGAACGGCATCTTTCGGAGCTTGAAACACTCCGTAAATTCAGGCTGAAACGGGAAACCGAACCACTGTTCATGCCGCGGGGGAGGAATCTCGAATGACCCGTCCCCACCTTTATGATCTGACCATCTCCGAAGCCTCCCGACTCATTCACTCCAAAGAATTGTCTCCCGTTGAACTGACGCAAGCGTGCCTGAATCGGATCGATCAGGTGGATGAGCGGGTTCAGGCTTGGGTAACCGTTGTTCGCGAGACGGCACTCCGTGATGCGGAGGCGGCGGAGCATTCCATTTTGCATGGTGAAAGCTCCAGTCCTCTGCACGGCATTCCTTTCGGCGCCAAGGATTTATATTATACAGCCGGAATCCGGACAGCAGGTGGCTCCCGAATAGACGCCGATTTCATCCCGACGGAGGATGCCGCCGTCATTACAAGGCTTAAGTCGGCCGGCGCGATCCTGCTCGGCAAAACCACGACCACCGAGTACGCTTTCTTCGGAGGCGTGCCGCCCACCCGCAATCCCTGGAACCTGAACCACACTCCCGGAGGATCAAGCAGCGGTTCGGCAGCGGCTCTGGCGGCCTCCATGGCGATTTTTACGTTGGGCACCCAGACAGCCGGCTCTTTGTCGCGCCCGGCATCCTATAATGGACTGACCGGCCTGAAGCCGACTTACGGACGAATCAGCAAGGCCGGCATTATGGCGGGCAGCTGGAGCCTCGATCATGCCGCCGCATTTACCCGAACGGTCGAAGACGCGGCAATGGTGCTCAATGTGCTGGCCGGCCCCGACCGCAACGATCCGGCGACCCTTGACGCTCCGGTTCCCGACTACACGAGGGCATTGGAGCAGGACATCGGGGGCAAGGCCATCGGCATTCCCGATTCCTTTTTCTTCGATGATATCGATGCAGAGACGGCAAGAGCGGTGGACGCCGCGCTTGAAGTTTTAAAGAGCCTCGGCGCCCGGATCGTTTCTGTATCCTTGCCGCCCAGCTTTGCGCAAGCCAACATCGCCCATCGTGTCGTAATGAACTGCGAAGCTGCGGCCTACCATAGGGACTCCTATCGAAATAATGCCGACATGTACAATCCAAGCCTGCGGGAAATGATCGAGCTGGGGCTGCTGACCCCTGCGGCCGATTATTTGCAGGCACAGCGGATTCGCACCGTTTTCAGGGAAGAATTAAGCGCCCTGCTGCGGCAGATCGATATTCTGGCCGCACCGTCCGCCCCGACTCCGGCGCCTGAGGGAATTGCACACACCGGATCTCCCGTTTTTAACATTCCCTTTACAAATGCCGGTGTGCCTACAATAAGCATTCCGGTCGGCTTTTCGCAGAATACCGGCCTGCCGGTCGGCCTGCAAATGGCGGCCCGGCCGCTGAATGAGGAAGTGCTCATTTCATTTGGACATGCTTATCAAAAAGTCACGGACTGGCACAAAACACGACCTGTGCTAACTTGATAATTCACTTCCGCTTAAAAATATTTCAATGTGAATTCCACAAACACATACAGATGGGACCGATAATATGAAAAAAGCTTTGGAAGGTGTACGAATCTTAGACTTGACCAGAGTTCTTGCAGGACCTTATGCATCCATGGTGCTGTCCGATCTCGGCGCGGAGATCATCAAGATCGAAACGCCCGGCAGCGGGGACGATTCAAGGGGCTACGGGCCTTTCCTCAACGGGGAAAGCGGTTATTTCATGAGCGTGAACCGCAACAAAAAAAGCCTGACGTTGAACTTGAAAACAGAGGAAGGAAAACAAATTTTCTTCGAGCTGCTTAAAGACGCAGACGTGATCATGGAAAATTTCCGTCCGGGCACGATGGAAAAACTCGGTTTGGCGTATGAAGAGCTGGAAAAAGCCAATCCGGGAATCATTTATGCCGCCTGTTCCGGTTTCGGCCACTCGGGACCCTACAGCCAAAAGGCCGCATACGACATCATTGTGCAAGCCATGAGCGGCATGATGAGCATAACGGGAACGCCCGGTGGCCCCCCGACCCGAACCGGCGCTTCGATCGGCGATATTACCGCCGGTCTGTTCACCGCCATCGGGATATTATCCGCGCTGTTTCACCGAATGCAAACAGGCCAAGGGCAGAAAGTCGATGTAGCGATGCTGGACGGGCAGGTCGCCATTTTGGAAAATGCGGTCGCCCGCTACTTTGCTACGGGCAAATCGCCGGAGCCGATCGGTAACCGCCATCCCTCGATCACCCCTTTCTCCGTGTTTTCCGCCTCCGACGGATATCTTATTATCGCCGCAGGAAATGATTATCTATGGAGCAAATGGTGTGAGGCGGTCGACAGAATCGACCTGGAAGAGGATCCCCGGTTTAAGACAAACTCGGACAGGACTGAACATTGGGAGCAGCTTGAGACCATCATGAACGATGTGATCGGAACAAAGACAGTTGAGGAATGGCTGGAACTGTTTGAACGCAACGGCATTCCTTCCGGCCCGATTAACAACCTTGAAAAGGTCGTACAGCACCCGCAAGTGCTGGCCAGAGAAATGATCGTCTATCAGGATCATCCGGTCGCCGGACGGGTGATGATGCCCGGCATCCCCATCAAACTTTCAAAAACGCCGGGTGAAATTACGGCACCCGCACCGCTTTTAGGTGAACATACGCAATCGATTCTTACAAATTTGGGATATACGGATGACGAGATTTGCCGATTAAAAGAACTTGGAGTCATTTGATTAATTAAATTTAAATTCTATTTTTTAACTTATTGACCAAATTAAGCGCTTTCCATTATACTAAATTATGTTTATAATTTTCCAAATATTCTACTAAACAAGGGGAGTTGGTATGAATTGATTCAAAGACTGGGGAATGTGCTAACAAGAGTTTCTTACAAGTATTTGCCCGATCCGTTTATTTTCGCGATTCTGTTAAGCCTCGTCGTATTTATCATGGGAATTGTCATCGCGGGTCAAACCCCATTCCAAATGGTTCTTCACTGGCAGAACGGTTTTTGGCAATTATTGACTTTTTCTATGCAGATGGCGCTCATTATCGTGCTTGGATATGCTGTAGCTGACTCTCCTATTGTTAACCGTTGGTTGAAAGCGCTTGCAGCAACCGCGAAGAATTCTCGTCAAGCGGTTTATATCGTTGCATTGGTCGCAGTCGTCGGCGGGCTGATCAGCTGGGGCTTCGGACTCGTTCTCGGTGCTCTGTTTGCCAGGGAAATGGGGAAATCCGGCTATCAACGCGGGATCAAGATGCACTATCCGCTGCTCGGCACGGCCGCATATTTGTCCATGATGGTCTGGCATGCGGGTTTGTCCGGTTCCGCTCCTCTGCTGGTGGCGACAAAGGGCCACTTCCTGGAGAGCAAAATAGGAATCATCCCGATTACGGAAACCTTATTCAATCCGATGAATATTACTGTCATTATCGCTTCATTGGTCCTGGTGCCTCTGTTTGCACTTTGGGTTCATCCAAAAAACAACAATGAATTGCTGCCGATTGATGCGATCATATCCCGGGAAGAACTGGCTGCTACCGCCGAATTGCAGGCAACTTACGCAGCTGAAGAAATGACGCCGGCCAGCCGGCTCGACAACAGCAGAATATTGTCTTGGATTGTCGGTCTCGGAGGACTCATCTATATTGTTTATTATTTTAGTACCAAAGGGTTTAACCTGACCCTTGACATCCTTAATGCGATTTTCCTGTTTGTCGGCATATTGTTGCACGGAACTCCCATGAGATATGTAAAGTCCGTTGCCGAAGGAACCAAAGGGGTCAGCGGTGTACTCCTGCAGTTCCCGTTCTATGCCGGGATTATGGGAATGATGCAAAGCTCGGGATTAGTCGCAATTATCGCCCAGTGGTTTGTTGCCATTTCAACCACCACAACTTATCCGTTGTATACCTATATCAGCGCGTGCATTGTAAACTTATTCGTTCCTTCCGGCGGAGGGCAATGGGCCGTCCAAGGCCCGATTATGGTGGAAGCAGCGCCTGCTCTCGGCGTATCTTACCCAAAAACGATTATGGCGTTGGCCTATGGCGACCAACTGACAAATATGGTTCAGCCGTTCTGGGCTATTGCATTACTGGGGATTACCGGCTTGAAAGCCCGGGATGTTATCGGCTACGCAGCAGCAATTATGTTCATGGGATTCTTTATTTTCGCCATTGCAACATTCTTGCCTGCCTAATCGGTTTGTCGTTCAGATGCGAACAGGCATTTGGCAAGCCCGGAGAGGCAATCCGCGCGACAAGCATCGCGCGGATTGCGTTTTTCTACGCCTTTTTCGCAAACAGCCGGAAAATTTCCATGGTCACTATATTGAGATAAAGCCAAAATCCGCCGAACACATATCCTGCCGCCGCATCGCTCGGATACAGTTTCCCGAAATAAATCAGACTCAAACCGCCAAGGATGGAAAGGATAATTGTCAGCAAAGGGGACAAATATCGAATCCATTTGCTTCCGTGGTGCCGGATCAATAAAAAGGCGGCAAATCCAAAGACAATCAGCATCATAAAGGTCGGTTCGCCGGGAAAAGTGTACGGTACGTTCAAATTTGCGGGAGCAGGGCCCACCCGTTGGAACAAGCGCCTTAACCCCTCTTCCCACAATTCTCCGCCGAGGATCACAATGATTAAAAAAACGGACTCCAGCATTCGGTCTTTTCCTTTGATCAGGATCCACAAAAAAGTCAGCACCGCTATGGATCCCAGCAGCTTCCAGGAAGACAGGAGCGCAAAGAAGCTCATCCAGATTGACCATTTGTCATCAAACAGTGCATGAACCAGGAATGCGGACACATCATCAAACTGCGTAAATTCATTGGCCAACAAATCCTGAATCAAGCCGACCATGAGCGCAAACAGCGATACCAGTACAAGAAACCAAACCACAACCAGCATCTCTACTTTGCGTGCGGAATGCAGGATTCTTTCCCCTCTTTTCAGGGCTTTCACGGTCCAATCCATGAGCGGAAGCTTATATTTTTTGTACAAATAGAACAATATGAACAAAAGGGCTATGAAAATAGTCCCGATCAGCAGGTATCGCTTGATCGAATTATGGTATTTCTCCCATTGGGGACCGAACAGTTTGCCTAAAGAAACGAATACGGAAGCCCAGATCAACGCCCCGGAATAGGCATAGAGCATATAGACCCGAAACGAAATGCCGGTAATGCCCGAGAAGTACCCCGTCAGATGACGGACCCCGGTAATGAAATAGTTGATCATGATGACCTTGTATCCGGACTTTTGAAACCATTGGGACATCTTTTCCAAGCGTTCCGGACCCATATGGATTCGGGAGCCGTACTTTTCAAAAAAGGGTGTCCCCAATTTATAGCCGATCCAGTAAGCCAAGGTCATGCCGATGGAGCTTCCTACCCCCGCAATCAATATGCTTGCCAGCCAATTCAATTTTTCTTGATAAACCAGAACCCCGCCGTAACCCATGACGACTTCAGCCGAAACCGGAAGGAACAGCAGCTCCAGCATGGGCACAAAAAACAAGACGGTATAACCATGCTGATCGATCCAATTCATGATCAAATTTAACATAATCCCTCTTCTTTCGAATTCCAGCTTTTTTACATTATACCCCAGGACGCTTTATATTTAAAAAGACCGGGCAAACTTCTAAAAAGTTCACGGCTATTTTTCAAACCAGGCGAACTTTTGAAATCAAACGGCAGTCCCTTTATACAGGGGGTTGAATTTGTGGATCTCAGTCAAATTATCCGTGAGGCGAAAAACGCCTATGCGATGCTCGGTGATCGGATGGAAGCGGAAGATGTCTCCCAAGAGGCTTTTATCAAGGTTTATACCTCTTTCCAAATTTGCGTTTATGCATGCATTGCCGGTGATCCTTTTATCCATACCGCTTTTTACGGCAAGTTCAGGCGTCGTTTCAATTATTTCCCGTTTTTCGGGGGATTGTTTGCATTGATCTTTTTATGGATTTCTTTAGGCGCAGCCACGACGTAGTTCCGTGAAAAGTTAAAACGGAGAAAGATGAAGAATAAAGAGGGCAAATCACATATTTAGTCGATCAACAGAAGATAATATCCATGATCTTGATGATATGGAAGGAGCAGGTCGTCATGCATGCTTCATGGGTATCTCTTCTGCCTTTTTTAATCGTTATCCCCGTTTCGATTTGGACCAAGCAGGTACTGCCGGGGCTATTCGTTGCGTTGATTGCGGGATGCTATCTGAAGGCGCCGACTTTCATGGGCGGATTGAGGGAAATGCTCAATTACACCGTGGATAATTTGGTAAAATCCAACAATACTCGCATTATCCTGTTCCTGTACGTCTTTGCCGGACTGATCAATATGATCAAGATGGCCGGAGGAATCAAAGGGTTTGTTCATCTTGTCAGCAAAAAAGTCAAAACCAAGCGCAGCGCCATGCTGTTAACCTGGCTTACCACAATGGGAACGTTCAGCGATCCAGATTTCCGCATCGTGACGATTTCCCCGATCATGAAAGCTTTGCGAAAACGCTTGAAAATGTCTGCCCAAAACATCGGCTTCGCCATCGAAGTGACGTCCAATCCCGTCGTCGGCTTGATCCCGATCGCCACCGCTTTTGTCGGATATATGGTCTCCGTCATCGATACCGCATTAAAACATAACGGAATCCATGAAAAAGCGTATACCGTATACGTGAAGAGCATCCCCTTCAATTTTTACTCCTTTGTCATCATTCTGGTGGGTCTGTATTACAGTTTTTTTAAACACAGCAAACAAGATATGAATTCTGCCGATCAACCATCTGAGCAAGGGAATGAAGAAGAGGAAGTCCTGAAAATGTGCCATCGCGCATACGAGGAAGATACCCCGGCCAAGCCTTGGAATTTGATCCTGCCTCTGTCCGTCGTCCTGATTTTGACATTGTTCTTGAGTTGGTGGGACGGCCGTGCCAAGGCGAAAGGATTTTTTGACGCGTTTCTTCACAGCGATGCGCTTGGCGTGATGCTGGAATCCCTGCTGATCGGGTTTATTTTCACCTTGGCTTTCCTGCTATTCCAAAGGTTTTCGATTCAAAATACGGTAAAAGCGTTCGTGGACGGCGGCAATGAGTTGATGTCGGTCATCATCCTGCTTGTCCTGATTTGGAGTGTATCCACCGTATCGGAAGACCTCGGATTTTCAACCTATATCACGGATCATGTGAAGGGCTGGATTCCTCATTTCTTTATTGCGCCTGTCATTTTTTTGCTGGGCGGGCTCATTTCTTATTTCATCGGTTCATCCTGGGGAACCTGGGGACTTTTAATGCCTCTGGGCGTCACATTGGCGCATCAGGCGGATGCGAACATCCTGCTGGTGATCGGCGCGGTTTTTGCCAGCGGGACGTTTGGAGCCTTCACCTCACCTCTAAGTGATAATACGGTTACGTTATGCACGATATTGGATCTGCCCGTCATCCAGTATGCCCGTACGAAGCTCGTTCCCTCGCTCATCGCCGCGGGAATCAGCGTGATCCTGTTCGGTGCTGCGGCCTTCTTGCTAAAATAAACGATCGGATTCGCTGATCAATTGTCTTAATTTGCCGTTTCTCTCCTCTCGATCTGCTTCAGGCGCCAGATCGTACTTTTTCAGGAGATGAAACAATTCGTTTAATGTGTGCTGCGAGAGCTCGCCTTTCAAGAAAAGCATCAAATCTTTGCTTAAAGCTTCCGGCAAATAATCCAGCTGGCTTTCGAGCTTGTTCAGCACATCCTGCCGTGAATGGTCAAGCTTGCATTCTCCCATTGCACATCACCTCCTTCCGATACTTTTAAATATACCATATTGTCAGTTAAAATCCATTCTCTGTCCGTCTTCGGGAACGATCACTTGTGCTTGCAGCTGCCGGTTCGCCAGATAAGAGTTTAATTGGCTTCTTGTCAGCAGTCAATGGTTCCAGCTGTCCATATGCACGGCGATGACTTTGGTTGACGGAAGATTTACGCAGACCTGAAGAATATCTTCGCCCGTCATAGCGGATTGAAGCACAAAACCGGAAACCAGCCCCATTTTTTGTCCGATCTCTCCGGTTCCATGCATTCCTCCCGTTCTCGAAATTTTAAACGGATTCCATTCAATCCCGGTTGCGCAGGCCGAAAGCGATGTTTTCATATACGCTCATCGACGGATACAGCGCATAATTTTGAAACACCATCGCCAAATCCCGTTTTCCCGGCGGCACGTCATTGACTTTTTGGCCGCCGATCCAGATTTCCCCATCCGTCACCTTTTCAAGTCCCGCGATCATGCGGAGCGTCGTCGACTTTCCACAGCCCGATGGGCCGACAAACACTGTAAAAGAACCGTCCGGTATCGTCAAATCCAGATCCTTTACCACCGACTGGCTGTTGTACGATTTGCTTACCTTCTTGAACGTTACATTTGCCATTTGTCATCTTACCCTTTCATATGTCGTAGCTGATTCCGCCGATTCTTTCCATATGGAAAAATACCGGAATGCCGCGGGCCTTGAACAGGTCGACATATTGCTTGATCACCCCGATGTTGCCAATTGACAAAACGGCTGCGCCAACCTGGGATTCAAGGGCTTTATCCAGAGATTTGAAATTTTTCACAGAAGCGATGATTCGGTGCCGCTCCAGCCTCTCGTAAAAATCGCTCATCTTCATGAGTAGCCGCCTCCCAACCGCAAAAAAACCGTAAGCAGAAGTCCAAAAATATTTGCATATTTTGGCCGTTTCCGACTAAGGTTTCTCCATATCTCCAACCCGAATTATTCACTTGTCCATAATCATCTTAATACCTCAGTATTAATTCACGATAAATTGCTTGTAAAAAAGTTGTAAATCTTTCCTTTTTGATCCACTCTTTTTATTCTTATGACCGAAAAAAAGAGGCTCTTTCGAATCATCGAAAAAGCCTCTTTGTTATGCATGGAATTTGCTTGTTGCCGCTCATTCACCCGAATCCACATTGTGATAGACCTGCTGCACATCTTCCAAATCTTCCAAAGCGTCAATCATTTTTTCAAATTGGGCTTGCGCATCACCTGAAAGAGTAACATCACTTTGCGCCAGCATGGTAAGCTCGGCAACGGTAAATTCGGCAATCCCCGCATTTATGAATGCTTCCTGAACGGCATGGAACTGGTCGGGTTCGGCATAAACGATAACCGCTTCGTCTTCTTCGATGATGTCGCGAACTTCCACATCCGCTTCCATGAGGATTTCAAGCGCTTCATCCGCTGTTTTGCCTTCCAGACCGATGACGGCGGTTTCAGTAAACATATAGGCTACGGATCCGCTGACTCCCATGTTGCCGCCGTTTTTATTAAAAGCGGAGCGCACTTCCGCCGCAGTGCGGTTCACATTATTGGTCAGCGCGTCCACGATCACCATGGAGCCGTTTGGTCCGAAGCCCTCATAACGCAGCTCGTCATAGCTTTCTTCCGAATTGCCCTTCGCTTTTTCGATCGCCCGGTCGATAATCGCTTTCGGCACACTGTACGTTTTGGCGCGCTCAAGCACGACTTTAAGCGCCCGATTGGATTCCGGATCCGGTTCGCCTTGCCTTGCCGCTACGTAAATTTCTCTTCCGAATTTTGCATAGATGCGGCTCGTATTCGCGTCCTTCGACGCTTTTTTGTCCTTGATATTATTCCACTTGCGGCCCATAATTCCACTCTCTTTCAACCAAGTTATTCATAGCTTTCATTATACCTCATATTTGCCGCGAGTTTAAGAATCCAAAATATCCTGCCCTATTTTTTTAAGATTTTTAACAGCCATTTTTTCAGATCCTTAATCCGCAGATGGTCCGGATTTGACGGTGTGCCGACAATCATCATCGGAATAAGCGAATCCTCTTTGTGCAAGGATCCGTGGCCTGCTCCTCCGGGATGAACGGGCGAGCTTTCATCGGCAAATTCATATCCCGGTTTGGCGTCAATCACAAGAAAATTTCCTTTGTGCGAATGCAGAGCCCCGTACAGTCTTGCCAAAGCATCCGGATAAGCTCCGTAGTGAATCCGGTGACCGATTGCGCGAATATCCAAAATACCGGGGTCCCCTTCCATTGACCACGATTGACCGTATTCATCCTTATATTTTCCGGCGGGCCGATAACTGAGCGTTTGATGATTCTTGCCGGTTTTCACTAGAATCGATTGCTTTTGCTTCCAGGCGATCACATTGATCCTGTCGTCCTGCTGCAAACGATGAACGAGCTCAGGCAAGGGCAACTGCCGATCCAGAATGTAGATATAAGCCATTCGTTCGTTAATGCCGAACACAATCCGATCTTGGGCACCGGCTGCTTTTCCTTTTTGAGGCATGCGGTATTGGCTAAGCAGCTCATTTAACCGGATAATCGAGCGTCTTCGGTCTTTTCCGATTTCCGTTTGCCCGCTGTCTCCTATGACAATCCAAATCGTATTTTTCAAGGCATTCTCCCAGGAACCGAAAGCATCCAGAATCGTGCGCAATTGTTCATCCGCTTTCTCGATTCCTTCCTGGACCTTCGAACCTTTTTCGTGAACCGACAGATCGTTGTCCGGAAAATACACAATCGATAGATCGGGAAGAAGCCTGTTTCGGATCAAATAGACCAGTTCCTGGCTTGAAAAAGCATCGTTGATGCCGTAGCCCCGCCATACAAATGTATTCGACTGGTTTGAAGGGTTCAGTTGTGAGGCCGCACCGAAAGACAGCCATTCGGGGCCGTATGTTTTTATGGATTTGGGCAGTGAACCGGCATGGGCAATCGATTCCGGTATGCGCAAGGAATGCCCGGTTCTTCCCCTGTATACAAATACGTTGATCGACGCGCTGGTTTTTCCTTTATCGGCAAGCTCCTCATGTATGGTTGGGATTTCGGGATTCAAGTGAGTATTGTTCAATTCATGCAACGTATCCAGCAGAACCTGCACCGGCCCCTGTTTGATGATATCCTTCAAGCCATTGCCGTAATTGACCATGCGCTTTTCATTCTCATGGTACCAAACCAGGCCGGGAACATGATGGATATCGGCATAGGTTCCCGTTAACAGCGTGCTGTCGATCGTCACGGACATCGTCGGAAAGGAACTGACGACATTCGGAAAATAACTGCCGTGACTCATGAGAAACTGCAAAGCAGGCGCACGGTTGAGACCGATAGCTTCCCGCAGCGGCTGATCCATTAAAGAATCGATGATCAGCAGAATCACACGTTTGGAGTTGTTCAGCGCAAGCGGAGTTTCCGAAGACAAATGGGAGGGCTGCTGGGATTCTTTGCGGCAGCCGGGTGAGAGGATCAAAACAAGGCTTGCAAAAACTGCCGTCATTCTCCTAAAGTTCATGAATAACCACCTTATCCTTCTGCTGGCAAGTACTTTAGGATTATCATTTCCACACAAGCCCAAAATTACTTCAATATATTACGGCTTGACGCGCTGCAGGCGCAGCGCATTCAGCACGACGGACACCGAGCTCAACGCCATCGCGGTCCCGGCGACCCAGGGAGCGAGAAACCCCACGGCGGCAACCGGGATGCCGAGCGAATTATAGGCGAGCGCCCAGAACAAGTTCTGCCGAATATTGCCCATCGTTTTGCGGCTCATGTAAATCGCGTCGGCAATCCCGTTCAGATCGCCCCGCATTAACGTGACGTCCGCCGTCTCCATCGCCACATCCGTGCCGGTGCCGATCGCCATGCCGATGTCCGCCGTTGCCAGCGCCGGCGCATCATTGATCCCGTCTCCAACCATAGCCACCTTTTTGCCCTGGGCTTGCAGCTTTTTCACTTCCACGGCCTTTCCTTCCGGCAGCACCTCCGCCAAAACCCGATCGATCCCCGTTTGACGGGCAATCGCCCGCGCAGTCCGTTCATTATCCCCCGTAATCATAATGACTTCAATACCCATTTGCTTTAAACGCGCCACCGCTTCCCGCGATGTTTCTTTTATCGTATCGGCTACCGCGGCAATTCCTGCATATCGGCGGTTAATGGCGATCAGCACTGCCGTTTTTCCCGCTTCCTCCAGCTGTTCCATTGACGCTAAAGCCCGATCCGCAGATATCCCATATTTCTCCATAAGTCTGCGGGTGCCCGCGAGAATTTCCTTGCCTTCCACAAACGCGCGAATGCCATAACCGGGAATCGCTTCGAATTCATCGGCTTGAGGCAGGTCAATGCCTTTGGCCGAAATGCCGGAAACAATCGCCTGAGCAAGCGGATGCTCCGAATTTTTCTCGGCAGCGCCAACCAACCGCATCAAGACGCTCTCATTCGCCGTATCGGCTGCAAGGATATCTGTCAGCTCGGGCTTCCCCTTCGTAATCGTACCGGTTTTATCGAGCACAATCGCATCGATCCGATGGGTGGATTCCAGATGCTCGCCGCCTTTGAACAAAATCCCCAGCTCGGCAGAACGGCCGGAGCCCGCCATGATCGATGTCGGAGTTGCCAAGCCGAGCGCGCACGGACAGGCTATCACCAACACGGCAATCGCTTTTTCCAAAGCACCGGCGAAATTTCCGGGAGCCGCCCAAAAATACCAGATCAAGAAAGTCACAATCGCGATGCCGACCACAATCGGTACAAAAATGCCCGAAATGGCGTCAGCCACCCGCTGAATCGGAGCCTTCGAGCCCTGCGCCTCTTCCACGACCTTAATAATTTGCGCCAGAGCCGTCTCTCTTCCGACCTTCAACGCTTTTATCTTGAGAATGCCGTTATGATTGACGGAAGCACCGATGACCGTGTCCCCCGCCCGTTTTCCCGCGGGCATGCTTTCCCCCGTCAGCATCGATTCGTCGACCGAGGAATTGCCCTCGATCACTTCCCCGTCGACCGGAACTTTCTCGCCCGGCTTGACGAGCACGATATCGCCGACAACAACCTGCTCGACAGGCACGCTGATTTCCCGACCGTCCCGCAACACAAGAGCGCTTTTCGCGCGCAGTCCCATCAAGCTTTTGATCGCGTCGGACGTGCGTCCCTTGGCCAGCGCCTCAAATAGTTTGCCCAGAACGATCAGCGTGATCAGAATGGCGCTTGTCTCATAATACATCGCCGGGGTATAATGGGCTTGGTGTTCGCCCATACCGGACCACACCAGCGTCAGGTACAAGCTGTAAAAATAGGCCGCCGACGTGCCGAGCGCGACAAGCACATCCATATTGGCGCTTTTGTTGCGCAGCGCTTTGTAAGCACCGGCATAAAACGGCTTCCCGACAACAAACTGCACGGGGGTAGCCAGCACAAGCTGAACCCATGGATTCATAAACCATGAAGGTACCCAAATAAAAGAGGTAAACGCGAAGTGGCCGACCATCGACCAAAGCAACGGAAAGGAGAGAATCGCCGCGGCCGCAAACCTTCTTTTTTGCCGGACGATTTCCTTCCGCCGGTGATCCTTGACGTCATCCGCCTTGTCCGCTTTGGGGACGGCTTTATAACCGAGCCGCTCCACCTTATCCATCATTTCTTCTATTGTAACGCTTGAAGGGGAAAACTCCACATGCGCTGTTTCCAAGGCAAAGTTGACGTTTGCCGCGGTCACACCGGGCAGCTGGTTCAGCCCTTTTTCAATTCGATTGGCGCAGGCTGCGCACGTCATTCCGCTGATTTGAAAGTCTGCTGTTTCTTTAACAGCAGCATAACCCAAATCCTCAATCCGTTGCTCCAAATCGGCAAGGGAAACCTTCTCCGGATCATAAGCGATCGACGCTTTTTCTAAAGCGAAATTAACATTGGCCTCGGAAACTCCATCCATTTTTCCTAAGCCTTTTTCGATTCGATTCGCGCAGGCTGCACAGGTCATCCCCGAAATTTGCAGGGTTGCGTGCTGTCTTTGTTCCTGCCGGTCCATCTAAACCACTCCTCTATCATCCTACGCTTTAAATAGTATACCCCCCTACTGTATATGTCAACATGGATTTAATGTGCTTGTTTGATTAAAGATGAATAATTCACGATATGATTGGTAATAGTATGTACGAAAAAAATGATTTTCAGGGAGGTTTTTAATGTGCCTTTAGTACCTTATGATCCGTTTCGCCAACTGCACAATTTCAGACGGGAGTTTGACCGGTTCTTCAACGTCGATTTTCCTTTTTTTAGAACAGGATCGGAAAACCAGGGCAATTTAAGCATGGATGTTTACGAAACGGAAAATGAAGTGGTCGCTGCATTCGATATCCCGGGCTTGGAGAAAAGGGAAGATGTGAATATCGATATCGAAAATAACGTTCTATCGATTCATGGAACGGTTAACAGGGTAAATGAAGTGAAGGACGAGCATTTTCACCATCAGGAGCGCTTTGTCGGACGTTTCCATCGTTCAATAGCCCTGCCGTCCAACGTTTCTTCCGAAGGCGTCAAGGCGACCTACAAAAATGGAGTGCTTGAAATCCGCATGCAAAAGCTGCATGGAGATGCGAAGAAAAAAATCGACGTCCAGTTTCATTGACAACGAAAGTAAACCAAGCACCGATAAAGCAGTTCGGTGCTTTTTTATTGCCCCCGGAGAATCGGTGAACCGAACACGGGTCATGCTATCATCAATAACTGCTGTCAAGACAATAACAAGGGGCAGTCAAAATGAACAAGATATGGAGTTACTCAATCATCGGCTTTCTCTTTCTGTTGATCATATTGGCTTATACGGAGTATCATGCCGAACTCACCGACCGCTCTGACGAGAGCCACAGGCAGGCTGATCCTCACGAAGCCTCCTATGTTCCCGGTCTTAAAACCTTAATCATCGCTCCACATCCGGATGATGAAACGCTCGGCGGAGCAGGCGCGATGCTGAAATCAGCGGCAGCCGGCCGAAATGTGAAGGTCCTGCTGATGACCAGCGGGGATGGGTATAAGAAAGCTGCGGCCAATTACTTTGGCATTTCTGAACCCGGTCCGAAGGAATTTCTCCGGCTGGGAAACCTGCGGCATCAGGAAAGTTTGAGGGCCGTTCGGCATTTGGGTGTCCACGATAGGAACGATGTGGTGTTCCTCAACTATCCTGATGGAGGCGTCAACGGATTGTGGGAAGCCAACTGGGACTGCACGAATCTTCACCGCGGTTTGAACGGCGGCACGCACGCTCCCTACGATTACAGCTATGAAAAAAACGCGCCGTATTGCGGAGCCAACGTTGTGAAAAACCTGGAGCAAATCCTGCATGACTTTCAACCGACGGACATTATTTATCCCGATCCGAACGATCAGCACCACGACCATTGGGCAACCAGCGCATTCATCAAATACGTGCTCGCCAAAAACAGGTATGCGGTCAACGAATGGACCTATCTCGTACACCGTACCGATTTCCCGAAGCCCTTAGTGCATGACGGCGATTTGCCTCTGAAGCCGCCGCTGGTGATGGAAGATTTGGATGCGCAATGGTACGAGGTGGCGATGAACGCGGAAGCACGCAAGCGAAAACTGGCCGCCGTCCGGGAATATGCCACACAAACGAAGAGAATGGATCTTTTTTTGGAGGCTTTTGTCCGAAAAAACGATTTATTGGAGACTTATCCTGACCCTATATTGAAGATGGTTCAAGGGCCAGTCTCCAGCGCGGAAATTCCCAGCTTGTTTCCGGATGCTTATGCAGACACGCTGCAGGACAAGCTGGAACCCTTCGCGGATATTGTCTCCATCGGAGGGGGGCTGGATCGGGAGCGTTTTTATGTAAGTATAGAGCTCAATGCAGCGATTCATCCGGGTATTGCCTACGATATTCGGCTGAGAATTTTTCGGCCGCAGGCGATTGACCGGTTTGACCTTTCGTTTCAACAAGGGCAGCTGCGCGCGGTGAAACATGCCGACAACAGCCTGGAGCTGACTCCCGATATATCAATCGAAGCGAATGAAAACCGGATCATGCTGAGCTTTCCGGCCGAAATCGTCCAAGGTGCGGAGGGCTTCATGATCAGCGCGGATTCGATCTCCCAGGGCAAACGCATAGACAAAACGGCCTGGAGGCTCATTCGGATGCCTTTCGCGTCATAAATTTCCGGCAAACGACGCATAGTAAAAACTGGGGAAATTCCCCGGAATACGGAGGTGAATGACTATGGCGACAAGCCGGAATCATCAAAAAGCGCACGGCATCGGACAAATTGAAGAGCAATTGAACGAGCAGGCGGAGGCGGCGGAGGCCATCCAGGGCGGGAGCGAGACCGATCGGGAAATCGCCAAATCGGCGAACCGCGATGCTCGCACTTCGTTGGATGAGATTATCGATAAATAGCATTAAAAAAAACAACAAAACCGGAAAGAGGGTGAAGTGCATGACAAACCAAGAACGGAAATCCGGTCCCGACCTGCATACTCATCAGTCGGGAGTGATGGATCTGAATAAAACGATTGTTCGGGGGCAAGCGGAGAAGATTGAGGAACGGAAACAGGGACCTGGAGCTTTTGACGCCCGTGATCAAGAGATATGATGCAAATCCCGCAAATACTGTGTCGGCCATAGAAAGCAGGGGATGCATTAGGCGCATCCCCTGCTTCGTGTTACCAGCCAAGTTCATTGCATTGACATTCCAAAAACAGGCGCGTTAAATCTTCAGATAACGGCCTCAAAATCCGCAGCGGCAATTCCCTCAACCGCGCACAATTCGTCTTCATCCGAGCTAGCTCCGCTGACTCCTACAGAACCGATGACTTGTCCTTGCTTCTTGATCAATACCCCGCCGGGAACCGGAACAAACTTCCCGCCCGAAATGGAGATCAGGGAGTTCATGAATTGGGGCCGATCCGCGAACCGCAAACCCAATTGCCGGCTCGAGAACCCCATTGCCAACGCTCCCCATGCTTTCCCGCAGGCAATATCATTTCTTAATAGGGTGGCTCCATCCTCTTTCAACAGCAGCTTGATCTGCCCGCTTTCATCCAAAACTGCGATGCTCAAAGCCGGCAGCCCCATTGATCGCGCTTTTTCCACCGCCTTTTCCGCGATGATCTGCGCTTCTTTTAGAGTCAGCATATGTAATTTCCCCTTCCGTTCAATTGCTGTATTTTCGTTTCAATTATACAGGATGACACTCCGGATTGGCAAAATCTGCAGTTCGCAGTCCAATGGAAATATCAGGGAATTTGTTCAATTTGGTGCGCATATTCATATACATACTGTTATGGATACATAATTTAATTTGTAGGAGCGGATTATATGATGAGCAAAAAAGTTCTGATTCTTGCGGGAGATGCCGTCGAAGCGTTGGAATTTTATTACCCCTGTTTTCGTGTTTTGGAGGAAAGCTTTGAGGCCGGAAATAATCCGCTAATTCTATTATTCTTTCATCCAACCGTTAAGAGACTGCCAAACATAGAATAGAGCAACCTTGAAAGAGGAGGTGAAAGAATATGTTTAAGGTCAAAAACTATAAAAAAATCGTTCTAAACGCAAAAGCCAAAATCAAAGCGAAAGGCAAGGTGAAAATCAAATCCTTTGGTGCGCCAGCCGCACCAGCCCTGTACGGGTTCTACGGAGGTTTTAACATTCCTGCGATGAAGCAAAGACTTGCTTTGTATGCTGACGCCGCCACAGTAGTCACTGTAATTTTGGAACACTGCTACTTCCGTGGACGAGTCATATCGATAGGCCAAGAATCCTTTGACGTCATCGTTCTGGATCCCGGAACAGCCGAACTGACAGTCGGTTCGCTTGTGATCGTAAGCTTTTATCAAGTCAACGCGATTGGCACCGCCGCTTAAAAACCAAACCTCATATCGCTGCAAACAGGCAGGGGATGCAACGGATGCATCCCCTGCTTCGTTTAAACTCATGCGCAAATGTTAGCGATTGCCACCCGCGGCTATCTATTTTTTTCGATCAATCTCGATATTACCAATCTTTCAATTTCCGCTGTGCCTTCCCAGATCTGATAAATCTTCGCATCCCGCAGCCATTTTTCCACGGGATATTCCCGGATATATCCGTAGCCACCGAGAATCTGAATCGCTTCCAGGGCGGCATGCACGGCGGTATCCCCCGCAAACAGCGGCGCCATATAGCCGTCATAACGGGGAGAATCCGCACCGTCAATGAATTGCCCGATTCCGTAATCTTCGGTTCGCTCGTGTAAGCCATGATCAGGAAATTATCCTGTTCGTTAAAGACCTGCATGGCAAAGACACCGCCGCTGTGAGGGGTGAAAATCACCGGCGTTTGGTTCTCCTGCAGCAGCCTTTTGGCATTGGAGCCCGTTTCATTGGGCAGATATTTGTCGTCCAGCGATACGAGATTGATCGTATAGGACTGGCCGTTGACTTGGAAGCCACCGCTGCCGTTGATTTCGTTGACCGCCATTATGTTGGAAACAGTCAGGCTGTTCTGAAGCCGATTCTTCTCGCTCGACGAAAAGTTCGTCAGCTGGGCCTCCGGAGATTTAAAAGAAATAGTGCCGATAGAAGACGGAGCCGGAATCCCGATCAGGCCGCGGACGCCTCCCGTCAAATCATCCCATTTGTAGATGACCAAATAGATGACGTAGCCGACACACAGCGTGTATATGGCAAAAAAGTGTTCCTTTGTGCGCAGCGCAGGCGATAATCGGTTTGTCCAGATCCTGCATGGCCAGGATCAGCTCATTCAATTTGCCGATGTGACGGTAGATCTGCAGCGGCTGATTGTACTTGCCCATCGTTTTCACATCCCCGCCGGCGCTGAAGGAGCGCCCGGCCCCCGTCATCTCCCAGTCAAACAGCCCGACCATTCTGGAAAAATCGTCCCCGTCAAACATCGCATTGTTTAATTTGTAGTCGTATAACTGCAAATTTGGCTTAATTTTGCGTGCGTATTCATATACTTAATCGTAAACCTATTAAAGAAACCATGGGAGTGATTTTTGTATGGGCAAAAAGATTTTGATTCTTGCGGGGGATGCCGTCGAGGCGCTGGAAGTGTACTATCCGTATTTCCGCGTATTGGAGGAGGGCTATGAGGCCGTGATTGCTTCACCGAACAAAAAGGTGCTGCGCACGGTTGTTCACGATTTTGAAGGCTGGGATACGTATACCGAAAAACCGGGATATCAAATTGAATCCCAGATCGCCTTTTCGGAAGTCGATCCGTCCGAGTTTGACGGATTGATTATCCCTGGCGGACGGGCGCCGGAATATATCCGGCTGGATGAAAACATCCCGCGCATCGTCGGTCATTTCTTTGAAGCGAACAAACCGGTAGGGGCGATTTGCCATGCAGCTCTGGTTCTCGGGGCGCTGAAAAACAATCAATTTTTCGAGGGACGCACAATGACAGCATATACAGCATGCCAAATAGACGTGGAAAACCTTGGCGCGCGTTATACAAAAGATACGCTGCACGTAGACGGCAAGCTCGTCTCCGGTCATGCCTGGCCCGATTTGCCCGGATTTATGAGGGAATTTTTGAATTTATTAGGCTGACATTACTTTTGCGGCAAACTGCTAAGAAAAAAAAGCCTGGGAAGTTTTTCATGCCAAAAAGAATTTGCCTTTCCGAATGACCGGAAACTGATAAATTCTTATGTGGTCAAAAGCGGTCATCGCGCCTTTACGCGATGACCGCTTTCATTTTGCTCCGGCTTGCTTGCTCTTCGCTTCCCGATAACGATCCAACCCGTTGGCCCCGAAGAAAAACATCGCCATCAGATCATCCTTGCTTTCCCATTTCTCAAAATCCTCCGGCAGATATTCATATAGATCGGCAATAGCAGCTTCCTGAAGCATTTTGGAAACCACGACCAGCTGATGCGGCTTAAGGTTGTTTTCCTTTTGACACATCTCCATCAGACGTTTAAACACATCCACAACATGATCCTGCTCCTGCTTATTCCACGCTACGGCGGTTGTGCTGAACTCGGTGATAATGCCGGCCGCTCTATCTCTCTTTTCTGCATCCAGTTCACTCCACAATTTCGCTTCCATACCAGAGCACTCCTTCTCAGGATTTCGTTTTTTCATATACGGGCAATTCGCGCAATTTTCTGTAAATGGTGCTGCGGTGGATCCCCAGGCAGCGGGCGGCTTCCGATACGTTTCCGTTGAACTCGTCAAGAGCGGAAAGAATCGTTTCCAGCTCCTGTCCTTTCAAAGTGGTCGGCATCGCACTTCCCGGCAGTTGCAGTTTTTTTACGCTGCGCGATTCACGGGCGGGAGCCATTTGCTGAAGCGTTCTATTGATTTCATTGGGCAGATCTTTCTTATGGATCACATCTCCCGAGAGATTGGCGGCCAGCCGGTAAGCGATGTTCCGAAGCTCCCGCACATTTCCCGGCCAATTGTAGCCTTCCAGCTCGCTGACAATGGATCTGTCCATTCTCAGCGGTGAGCGCCCAACCTCTTTGCAGGCCTTTTGCAAGTGATAATCCATCAGCAGAACAATATCTTCAGGGCGCTCGCGCAGAGGCGGAACGTGAATAGAGAGAATATTGAGCCGGTAGTATAGGTCTCGGCGAAATTTACCGTGCTCTACCGAATTCATAAGATCCCTGTTTGTTGCCGCTATGACTCTTACATTTAAACGAATGGGCTTTTGTGCGCCCAAAGGAACGACTTCACCCTCTTCAAGCACACGCAATAATATCGTCTGCAAATCCAGCGGCATTTCTCCAATTTCATCCAAAAATATGGTGCCGCCTTGGGCCTGCTGGAATTTACCGGAGCGTCCGTCCTTCGCCGCTCCCGTAAAGGAACCCCCTTCAAAACCGAACAGCTCGCTTACGCCAAGCTCTTTCGGCAATGCTCCGCAGTTCACCGCCACAAATGGTCCGTTTACCCGCTTGCTTGCCCTATGAATAGACTGGGCAAACAACTCTTTTCCCGTTCCGCTTTCGCCTTGTATGAGTACTGGAAAATCGGTTCCCGCAGCTGAGAGGGCTTCTTTGATCGAGGACGTAAATTTGGGCGACTTGCCGATCATGCTTGAAAACGAATGCTTGATGATCGCCGACGAAGTCTTGTGAATTTCTATTCGGGGAGGCATGGCATGAACAACTGCGCCGATCATGCGTCCTTGTTCCGCATAAGGAATCAGCACGAATTTCCATCTGCCTTTGCCGGAATCCGCCTCCCAGCTCACCTCCGATTTTCCATGCAGATCATGAATCGGGCAATCCTTCAGCTTGTTGTTTTCATCGATCAAACGATGCTCATACAGCAGGGAATCCGCTTTCAATACTGCTCCTCCGCGGTCAAGAGCGACCAAGGGCAGGTTCGGCGTTCTCAGCGATGCCTCCAGATAATGGACCAAAACCTTATAGCGCTCCACTTCGAGCTCTCTTCTCAGCGACTCCTCGATCGCTTGCGCTACTGTTAATACAACAAATAAGGAATGCGAATTTACGTTCTCCCACAATCCCGTTAAATCGATAACTCCAAGAATTTTCTGAGTCGCCGGATCACGAATGGGTGCTGCCGAACATGTCCATTCATGCACCTCTTGGCAAAAATGCTCCGCAGCAAAAATCTGTATCGGGCTGCCCGAAGCCAATGCCGTACCAATCGCGTTCGTACCCGCATTGTTTTCCCGCCATGATGAACCAACCACAAAGTTCATTGCTTCAGCCTTGCTCTGTATGGAGAATGCCCCTTCAATATGCTTGATTTCTCCCCTGGAATTGCAAAACACGAATAAATGGCCCGTTTCTATTGCCATTTCTCTGAATTTTCTCAGAAAAGGTTCTAAATGAGGGAACAATCGACCATGAAACTCATCATCCTCCAACGGATTTGAAGAAATGATGGGCGCCTTCGTCTTTACCGGATCAACTCCTTGGCCGAGACACCGCTGCCATGATTGCAGCAGTAAAGGACGAATACCGGGATGGTCAGGTTGAAAGTTTTTATCCGCAATAAAACTCTTCCAAACGTCCTCTAAGCGGTTACGCTCTTGCATTGGAGATGAGCAAGCCTGCAAAGATAGGATTCGATCGCTCATTATCTTACCCCCAACCCTTTTTTCCTTTCAAATCAATTAAAGAGGTAAGAACAAATATATTGTGGAAACGCTTTCTAAGAAAAACAAATTTAGAATGATTATTTTATATCTATGTACATACAGTCAGTTTTATTCCAAAAGTTCGGCTCCGCCGCCCCGGCAAGGTCCGCTGGTCGGGTCGTCGATCTCCGGCTTGTCGGTAATAATAGCTTTTGTCGTGATAATCAAAGCTGCGATGGATGCAGCATTTTCCAAAGCGGAACGCGTTACCTTGACGGGATCGATAATTCCATGCTCAATCAAGTTCACGTATTGATCGGTGAGCGCATGAAAGCCGTAACCGACCGGAAGCGATTTTACCGTGTCTATTACTTCCAGCGGATTAACGCCAGAGTTTTCTGCAATCGTGTGCAATGCAGAAGACAACGAATCGAGAACCGCCTGAGCCCCCAGTTTTTCATCCCCATGTAAATTTTTGAGCATGTCGGTATCGGCAATTACTGATGATACATGCAGCAAAGCCGCGCCCCCTCCGGCAACTATACCTTCTTCAACTGCCGCCTTGGTGGCATTCAGAGCGTCTTCAATGCGCAATAATCGTTCCCGCCTTTCGACTGCGGTTGCCCCTCCCGCATGAATGACCGCGACGCCGCCTGACAGATTGGATAAACGCTGCTGCAATTTTTCTTTTTCCCACTCTTGCTGCGTTTCCTCGATCAGCTTGCGAACCTGAAGCCGTCTGGCTCTAACTAGCTCCTTATCGCCGTCTCCTTCAATAATTTCAGTGTTGTCCTTGCTCACGCGAACCTGTTGGGCCCTGCCCAAATCTTCAATCGAGGCATTCTCCAACCTTCTCCCCAAATCTTCAGAAATGAGTTGGGCACCCGTCATGATCGCGATATCCTCCAGCGCCAATTTGCGGAATGGGCCGAATTCCGGAGCTCTCACAGCAACCGTTTGCAAATTACCCCGGCTTTGGTTGACGAGCAGGGTTCCAAGCACCTCGCTGCCGATATCCTCCGCAATGATGAATAAAGGCTTCCCCTTTCGGGACAGCTGATTCATGATCGGGATGATCTGTTGAATCGCGAGGAGCTTTTGGTCCGTTACCAGAATATACGGATCATGAAGGATCGCTTTCATTCTGTCGTGATCCGTCACCATTTTGTGTGAAATATAACCCCGGTCAAATTGCATTCCTTCAACAATCTCCAGTTCAGTAACAGAAAGCTTCGACTCTTCAACCGTGATGATTCCATCCCTGCCGACACGCTCCATGGCCTTGGCGATCATCCGGCCAATTTCCTGATCCTTGGAAGAAATCGAGGATACCTGGGCAATGGTTTCAATGGACTCTATCGGCACGGCAATATCTTTTAAAGCTTTGACCGCCATTTGCACAGCCGTTTCTATCCCTTTTTTCAATATCACGGGGTTGGCCCCTTCCCTCACATAAGCCAAACCTCGCTTTACCATGGCTTGGGCAAGAACGGTGGCTGTTGTTGTTCCGTCACCGGCAGCATCGTTGGTATTCTTCGCCACTTCCCTTACCAACACGGCCCCCATGTTTTCAAAAGGGTCATCCAGTTCAATCTCATTGGCAATGAAGGCGCCGTCATTCGAAACCATCGGTGTTGCAAACGGCCGATCGATGATTGCATTACGTCCTTTCGGGCCCAAGGTAGCCTTCACAATAGAGGCAAGCTTGTCGATGCCTCTTTCAAGCGCTGCGCGCGAATCTTCATCCACTTTTATCAGCTTTGGCATAAAATAGCTCCCACTCCTATCATTGAAATCTTTTATTCAGTGAATGCAAGAGAAAGACATCAGGCAGCCCGACGCCTTCTCTTCTAAAGGAGGATTGATTGATTGATCGAGATTAAGGAACCAGCACAGCACGGCCGTTGATTTTGCCTTCCTCCAGCTTTCTCAGCACGTCGTTCGCTTCGTCGAGTGAATATTTGGAGGTATGCAGCTTCACTTTGCCGCGCGCATTCAACTGCATGAGTTCATACAGGTCGCTGTAGTTGCCGACCAAGCTTCCAATAATATTAAACTCGTTGTTTATGATATTTATTGAAGGAACATTGACCGTACCTCCGTAGCCGACGACAAAATAATGCCCGCCTTTTCTTAGCATCTGCATGCTGTCTGCATGAGTCCGGTCGGTTCCGACAAAATCGATGATGATATCTGCTCCTTTTTCATTCGTCAAGCTTTTCACTTGGGAAATCGCCTGATCATTGGCAACTACAGCATGTGCAGCCCCCAAATCCAATGACATATCCAGTCTGCCCTTGTCAATATCGAGGGTAATAATGTCCGCGTTGCCCAGCTCCCGCATGACTTGAATGCCGATATGGCCTAAGCCGCCCATGCCGATCATCAGCGCCTTAGTGCCAGGTCTGGCAAGTGGGGCCGCTTTGCGAACTGCCCGATAAGCCGTAATGCCTGCATCCGCATATGGCGCTACTTCTTCGGGCCGCACCCCTTCAGGCAGCGGAATCAGCGCTCTGTCGGACGTCTTTAAATACTGCGCATATCCTCCATCCACACTGAGTCCCGGGAATTTCAGATCCTCGCAATGCATATCTTCGCCGCGCCGGCAGCTCAAACAATAACCACAGCTCATGACGGGATGAACGATAACCGGATCTCCGACCTTGAAATTTGTTACTCCCGATCCAACTTGGTGAACCCAACCGGCGTTCTCATGGCCGATGATATGCGGCAGCTCCGTTCCCAGTATGTGGTGCCACATTCCCTGGATCAAATGCAGATCGGTATGGCAGACGCCCGCACCGCCTATTTTCACAATCACATCGTTGGGATGCGTGATCACGGGATCGGCAACTTCTTCAATTTTTAAAGGTTGGTTGTATTGGTATAAACGTCCTGCTTTCATTGTTTGATGACCTCCGTTTCATTTTCTTTGCCCGGTTCCCCATAACGAGTTTGCAGCAAGCCGCGGCAATAATTCGAGTTGAATTCCATGCTCATTCGCGTGCGTCGGATTTCCAATAAATAATTCGAAAAATCCTCAGGCTGTATCAATTGCCCGTCATACCGCACAAATGCCGTATCGCCGGGCTTCAGGGTGTGACCAAATTCGGACCGGACGGCAAAATACCCCTCAATCAATGAATGGGTATCCTGTTCAAGTCCTGGATAATTGCTCAACTCCGCTACGGTTAAGTTCAGAATAGCTGTGTGGGACAGCCCCGATTGAATGAAATGCCTGAGAATGCGTTCCTGTCTTGATTTATAGGTTTTAACTCGGAAAGTATGACGGATTTCATCCAAGCCACCGTTGGACATCGATGGAAAGGATTCAAAAAATGACTTGCCTTTGGATACTCCCTCGTTGATCTCGTCCGATGCGCAGTGGTCCTTGAGCTGAATCCGCACGTCGTTTACCCAAGGAAGCTCCATGATCCGATTCCGGATATCCTCCGCCATGATAAAAGCAAAATTGGGAGAGCACCAGTAGGTCGGAAGCCGAAAATAGACAGTTACCTCGGGCCCATCGATTCTGACGCCTTCAATAAACCCCATATCCGTCACAGGTTCATCCAATTCCGGGTCATAGACGGCAGCCAATTTTGCATAGACCTCATCCTGTTGTCGCATCATCGACACCTCAATTTACGAAAATTAATTGGCAACGGCCAGCTGATCGTTCTTGAGCATTTCCTTTTGCTTCTCAATGTCGATTCCGTACAGAGCCGCAGCATTCTCGCCCAAAATCTTCTTTTTCACTTCAAGTGTCAGCTCCGCCCCGGTTTCCTTTTGGATATCCTCTGGCAATTCAAAATCCATAAATTTATCTATCAACCACTTAGGCTCCCAAATCGCATAATCGCTTCCAAAAAGCAGCCGATCCGCTCCCAGCCAATAGATCAATTCACTCATAATTTCTGCGAAATAACGCGGGCGAGAATGAATGAAAGGCATTGCAACCGCCAAGCCGCCGTAAACGTTGGCCTCCTGAGTGGCAATCCAGCAGAAGTCTTCCAATCTGGGCAGACCGACGTGTTCCACAATAAAATTCAAATTCGGAAAACTGGACGCAGCATCATCAATATCCGCCACATCGAAGGCATCCCGGTTAAGAGGTGTGATCGTGGGGCCTTTATGGACATGAATGTTAATGATTCCCAATTGCTCGCATTTCTCCAAATATTTTTGCGCCCACGGATCGGTCAATTTATATCCCTTGGAGTTGCCGTTCCATTCAGCCGTATATAATTTGACGCCCTTGATTCCATGCTCCTCTGCCAAGTATTCAAGATATTCCAGACCCCGTTCTCCTGCACGCGGATCAAAGGTTCCGTTGCTGATGAAGCGGCCCGGGTATTTTTGAGCCAGCCTGCTGTTTTTTTCAACGTCTCCGAAGCCATTCTTATAAAATTCTTTCAAGTAAACAGGCTGGAAAATGGCCATGTCGACATAGCCCTTGTTAAAAATATCGTGAACCAGAGTCTCCTCATCGTATTTCAAGTATTTTTCTTTGGGCCATACCCATTCCTCGGGACTGAGATTCTTGTGGTAATCGTAAAAGCAATTGATAAATTGAGCGCCGTGAACGTTCAATTGATTTTCCGGGCTTCCATCCCACAAAGCGATATGGGAGTCAATCACAAAAATTTCTTCGCCATTTTTTGTCCTGTACATCTTTGACAACCTCCGTTCAACTTTCTATTTTTTTGAAAGCGCTGTCGTTCCCGATAGGCTTAAGCCTTTTGAGCAAACCTGCACGCCCGCCTCCTCTCTCAATATATTTTTTCGGATTACATCCTTATCGGTCATGCACCCGCTTTTTGGAGTTGATGGACAGGATGCATTTTCGATTGATGTAATTTACTTTAAAAAAGCAATAAATATGCCAAAATTTAAAAAGTTGTTAACTCTGCGCGTGAATTGGCTTGTTAAAACATGACCCGAAAAAGCTTTGCTCCGACTGTCGCAAATTGCTACAAAAGTGTTGTTTTTTAAAACTGTGTAGCAAGCAGACTGGTACACCTCACAACCTGATTTGGGGAAATTCAGCGCAATTCCCGGCCGTTCACAAATTGGCATCGGATTTGCATATATTCCTTCAATGAAAAGAGTCCGGATAAAACCGTTCTTTTCAAAAACGAATAAACAAGGAGGAAGCTGATATGTCGATATCTTTGTCAAAAATCAAGTCTCAGCGCAATATGAGCATCAGCGAAGCTCATCAGCGCGTGAAAGACTTGGCATGGACGCCTGACTATGCTCAGGAAGCAATCAAGTATCCTACGGATTATAAATTTTCCAAAGCCCCCAAGGATACAATGAAACAAGTTTTGCAGTCTTACTTCTTTATGGAAGAGGAGAAAGACAACCGGGTATACGGCGCAATGGACGCCGCTCTGCGCGGAAACATGTTCCGAAATGCGGAGCCGCGCTGGATTGAATGGATGAAGCTGTTTTTGGCGATCATTCCATTCCCGGAGATTTCGGCATCCCGCTCCATGGCTTTGCTCAGCAATGTAGTGCCTAATGATGAGCTGAAGAATGGCTACACCATGCAAATGATTGATGAGTTCCGGCACTCTACTATTCAAATGAATTTGAAGAAGTGGTACATGGAAAACTACATTGATCCCGCCGGTTTTGACATCACCCAAAAAGCATTTGGCAAATGCTATGCAACCACCATCGGACGTCAATTTGGCGAGGGCTTCATCACCGGCGACACGATCACGGCAGCAAATATTTACTTGCAGATTATTGCTGAAACCGCTTTCACCAATACGCTGTTTGTCGCCATGCCTTCGGAAGCGGCTGCAAATGGCGACTATGCGCTTCCCTCCATCTTCCTGTCAGTACAATCCGACGAATCGCGGCACATCAACAACGGCTACGGCACATTGATGATGGTCCTCAACGAACCGGAAAACCATGATTTGCTGGAACGCGACATCCGCTACGCCTTCTGGCAAAATCATGCGATTGTCGATGCCGCCATCGGCACAATTATTGAATATGGAACCAAAGATCGCCGTAAAAACAGGGAATCGTATGCCGATTTGTGGGAGAAATGGATTTATGAAGACTATTATCGAAGCTATTTGATTCCTCTCGAAAAATACGGTTTGAAAATTCACCATGATGACGTTCAGGCTGCATGGGATCGAATTACAAAGAAAAATTACGTTCATAAGGTGGCGCAATTCTTCGCTACCGGCTGGCCGGTAAACTTTTGGAGAATTGATCCGCTGAACGAGTATGATTACGAGTGGTTCGAAGCAAAATATCCGGGCTGGTACAACGAATTCGGAGTTTGGTGGGATCATTATCGGGAGCTATCCAAGCCCGGAAGCACGCCTATCCCATTTGCGGATACGGGCTACGTCTATCCGCACCGCTGCTGGAGCTGTTTAGTTCCCTGCCTGATCCGAGAAGACTTTATTGTCGATGAAGTCGACGGCGAGCTGTACACTTACTGCTCCGAACAATGCCGCTGGACTCATAAAGTGGCCTTCGCCGATAACTATAACGGGCGTCCCACCCCGTCCATGGGACGTTTCAGCGGCAGAAGACAATGGGAAGAAGTCTATCACGGAATGGACTTGGCCGACATCATTCAAGATCTCGGGTTTGTCCGTCCCGACGGAAAAACCTTGATCCCGCAGCCGCATCTTATTTTTGACGACAGCGCAATGTGGACGCTGGATCACGTGCGGGGCTACGAGCTGCGCAGCCCGCTTGTGGATTTAAGAGCAATGAATCCCGACGAGCGCAAAAAGCATATCGAACAGTATCGAGCCGGGTTCACTATTAAACCGCTGAACTGAATATTCGTTTTTTCAATTAAGACAGAGTCAACATCGGCCCCGTTCATGCGATGTTCGGGGCTGATGTTCAGCGTTGGGAGGAACAAACCATGACTTACAAGGTAACCCTGGAACCTGTAGGAATTGAAATGGAAGTGGAAGAAGATGAAACTGTCCTTGAAGCGGCTTTTCGGCAGGGAATCGCATTGATGCACGGATGCAAAGAGGGACAATGCTCTACCTGTAAGTCAATGCTGATTGACGGCGACATTGAAATGGAGCGTTATTCCACTTTTGCACTGAATGAATTTGAACGGGAACAAGGCTATATACTCTTATGCAAAACTCTTGCATACAGCGACTTAACCGTTGAATTATTGCAATTTGACGCTGAAGCGCTTAAAGTGTCGGTGCCGATCAAGACCTATTCCGCAGTCGTTGAGAAGATCGAGAATCTTACGCATGATATTCGGAAGCTGACGCTTCAATTGAAGGCTCCAGAGGAAATCAAATTCCATTCCGGTCAATTCGTCGACATCTACCTGCCGGGAGAAGAGACTTACCGTTCCTACTCGATGTCGAATACTCCAAGTCAAGCGACCCGCTTGGAATTCATGATTAAAATTTTCGAAGGCGGCAAATTTTCAACTCTGTTGGATCAAAGATTAAAGCCCGGCGACGAGCTTACCGTAAAGGGGCCGTATGGCAATTGCATTCGCCGCGAGGAAAGCACGGGCGATATGATACTTCTCGGCGGCGGTTCGGGGATGGCTCCTCTTTGGTCCATTTTGAATGACATGATTGAAAAAAGGGTCAACCGAAATGTCACTTTTTTCTACGGCGCCCGAACTCAAAACGACCTGTTTTATTTGGAGCAATTTGAACAATTTGCAAAGACGGTGAAGGGCTTTACATTCATCCCCGCGCTTTCGGAACCGTTGGAAAAAGACAGCTGGGATGGGGAAACGGGGTTAATTACAGAGGTTTTGGCCCGTCACATCGATTCATCGCCGGCACAGCGGGATTTAGAGGCCTTTCTATGCGGACCCGCACCGATGATTGATGCCGCTATCAAAGTCCTTAAGGAGAAGGGCGTCACTTCAGATCGAATTTTCTTTGACAAATTTGTTCCTGCTTCCAATTAAGGAGATTCGTTCTCCTTACGATTAAGAATTTTATAAGAAAATGGAGGAAGGCGAAATGAGAAAAGATCAAGCTGCTATGGAAAATGATGCGATTCAATCTGCTGAAGCAGGCGCAAAGACTTTTGCCGGCAGCAACAGTCGGAAATACAACTATTTTGAGCCCAAAGGACGTAAAGCCACCCTTTATGAGAACGTAACGGTCGATGTCCAGCCCGACCCGGAGCGTTACCTGCTGCAGGGATGGATCATCTCCTTCCCGGATGGAACGCCTGCGTACAGCGATAAATGGACCAGGATCAAAAGCTCCAATTGGCATGAATTCCGCGACCCGAACGGTGAATGGGAGCGAACCCATTATACCCGTGTTTCCGCTATCGAAAAACAAATAATTTTAACGCTTCAAAACGCTAAAGCAGAAGAAGCATTCCAATATGTGGACCGCAGCTGGATCGAAATGCTGCAAAACCATCTCAGCGCATCCAAGCATGCCGAATACGGCTTGGGCATGGTGTTCCAATCCGCCCAGCGCGACGGCATGAGTCAAATGATCAATAATGCAATCCTCGTCAATGCGTCCGACAAACTGCGCTATGCCCAGGATATTGCCTTATATATCATGAATATTGCCGAAGAAGCCGGAATTGATGAAGCGGCCGGGAAAGACAATTGGTTGAAGAACGACCACTGGCAGGGGGTTCGCAAGGTGGTTGAAACCTTTACGGCTTCAACCGACTGGGCTGAACAAGTGTTTGCGATCAACCTGGTGTATGAGCCCTTGGTCGGCGAATTGTTCAGAAGCGGATTTTTGATGCAATATGCCGCTTCGCACGGCGATTTTGTCACACCGACAATAGTGTCCACCGCTGAAGGCGATTTTGAACGAAATCTCGAGTACAGCGTGGAAATGTTTGATTGCTTCTTCAATGACCCGAAATATGGAGATCAGAACAAGCGGACTGCTCAGGAATGGTTGAGCAAGTATGTCCCCTTGTGCGCGGAAGCGGCCAGGCAGCTGCAGCCGATCTGGTCCCAACCGCGTGTTAAGGTAACTACCTTCCCTGCGGCTTATAGCAGAGCGCAAGAGCGTTTTCACAGCATTTTAAAAACACTTGGTTTAGAATTACTGAAGGGGGTCGCATTATGAGTTTGAAAAAACTGGAGCAAAGCTTCAATAATAAATGCGGAGTCACACTAAGCGACAGTGTGGAAGGCCGTGTCATTGCAGATATCATGGAAGGAAAGCCGGGAATAAAAGTCACTCATTATCCCGCCATGATTCGAATTGACGGAACGCAGCAGATTGAATTCGACATGAAGGAAATCAGCGAGGCTTTGGGACGCGATTTTGACCCTTATCTTTTCCAGGTTGAAATGTCTACACACTATGGACGAATGGTGATGCTGGACGATAAGATTATTTTATTTGCCAATCCCGAGGATGCAAAAGAGTATATCGGGTTTTAATAGGGCTGGGGGTATATTCTGTTGGAACCTGGCGATCGCCTTTGAAACCGGGAAAAGACCGTCTCACGGACGGTCTTTCTCTCATGCAGCGATTGAGATTTTTAAAGCCGGGGGCTTCCATCCCCAGGCTTGGCCCGATTATAGCTTATAAGAGCAGCGAAGTATGTCACAATATGGAACATAAAACATCGGACCTGATCAGCGCCGCTTAATAAGGTCCGGATCCCGAACGACTTTTCTCATGGAATTCCCTCCTTGATTTGCCAACTTGATCTTAACGGATAGGTGAATTCCAAATTGTTACAAAAATCACTTGCGGCAAAATTATTGCTGATAAGCCAAAGGGACCTTGGTCACTTTGCTTGTCAACTCGTCCAATGCGGCCAAATCCTTGCTGTTAACCTCACGAATAGACGTTTTTCCGAGGGCTTCAACCGCTGTTTTCATCTCTTCCACAAACGAAACGAAAAAATTTTGGAGGTAATGGGCTGCCGTTTCTTCATCAAAATCATCCTTCAGCTTTCCGGAATAATAAATGAGCTGCGTCGGCGGCTCGAAAGGAATCGCCTTCGTTACCTGCATATGCGTCATAGCCCATAACGGAGCCGTTGCCATATAAACCGCATCGGCGCCAAGCGCAAGTGCTTTCAGACAATCTTCAGGCGTGAAGAATCCCCCTCCGATCAGCAGGCTGATTTTATCCTTCACCTCCCTTTTTTCCAAGTATTGAACAGCACGGGATAAAGCATAGATCGTTGGCAGCCCGAAGGCATCCTCGAGGATTGGCGGGGAGCCTTTGGTTCCGGCTTGTCCGCCGTCTATCGAGATAAAATCAACTTTGGCGTGAATGCAGCTTTCAAGATCTTCCTCAAGTCTTTGACTTGCACAAAGTTTAATGCCGATAGGAACGCCTCCTGCCGCATCCCGAAGGTATTCAACAAGATTTTTTAGATCTTCTTTTTTATTCAGCTCTTTGTGCCGGGACGGAAGAACTGCATCTTCCCCGGGCTCCAATCCCATGATATCCCGTGCTCTTCCCGGCAAATCCTGAGGCGTGATTTTGGACGAAGAGGAAGCATGCGCCCCTTGTCCGATATGAATTTCAATGGCATCCGCTTGCTTTAAAATCTCCGGATCCTTCGACCACTTCGCTTTCCCGTACTGGAGAATCAGATGCTTGGCATGTTTTCGATCTTCCGGCAAAAAACCGCCCTCTCCCGTATTTGTGGCGGTCCCCACGGCAGCGGTTCCTTTGGCCAGCGCAATTCTTACCTTCTCGCTGACCGCAACCCCGTAGCCCATCGCCCCCAATAAAAGGGGGATGTTCAACTGTAAAGGTTTTTTGGCGCAGGGACCTATGATGATTTTGGTATCAATCGATGCTTTTCCATCTGTCGGCATCACTGAAAGCTGTGCCGGAGAAAAAATAAGTCCATCGAAATTCAGAAATTTTCGCGGGCTGCCAAACGGTCTTTTGATGATTTTTCCGGTTTCCGCCCGCAAACTGTTTTCAACATTCATAATCGGGTTTAATCGTATTGATGCGGTTACCATTTCCCAAATATTCTCTTCATAGCGTTCAATCATTAAACGTTTGAGAAAAGAGCCGAAAATCGATTTTACAATAGGCCGATAGAATAACAGGAGTAGGATAAGAGCCGCCATTCCCCCCGCAAACAATCCGGACAAGAAAATGCACAAAAAAGATCCACACCCTTGGTTAAAGACTTGTTCTCATGATAGTCATTATTACCCTAGATTGGGCGCTTATTCCTGAACACGATGACGGGATCAAAAAAAGCCCGTACCTTCATGGCACAGACTTGCAGGATATGAACCCTCTCACACCTCTATAGATTGCTCGGCTGCAGCCTTGTATTCGGTTATTTTAGATTTATTGTTTTTGATCAGCCCCAAGATTCCTTTGGGCAGCAGCAGGATGAAAATCATCAACAGCAAGCCGTACACGACCCGGTCCAAGCCCGGCAAATGTTCCGCGAATCGATTCAAATAGGAAGACAAGGGCACCAAAAGGGCGGATCCCAGAATACCGCCAAACAAATTGCCGACGCCGCCCGCAATCGAATAAATAACCGGATTCAAGGCCGTATTAAAACTGAACGCCGTACTCGGATCTATTAATTTGTAATAGCTGACATACACCGAGCCCGATAGAGAGGCTAAGCCGGAACCGACCACAAAAGTAATCAGGCGAATCCGAAAAACGTTGATGCCGACCGCTTTTGCCGCCCTGCTGTCTTCCCGGATGGCGTAAAGTTTGTAACCGAAGCTCGAACGGAGAATGGCCCAAATCACGAGAAGGCTGACAATCACAACCGTCAATGCCGTAAAATAATAGGGCAGCTGGCTGTCCCAGGACAAATTCAGCAAGCCCGCAGGCTCCAAATGCAAAGGAACGCTGATTCCATAATCCCCGCCGGTAATCTTATCATAATAACGGAACAGCACGTCCATACCGATGGTGAAAACAAAGGTGACCAGCGAAAAATAATGTCCCGACAAACGGCAAATGAAAAAGCCGATAAAAAATGCCAGAATCTCGGGGTTGCATACGCGTACCTGTCTATATTCAGAAGCTTCAGCAACTCTTTAGCCTTCAACCGTGAATCCTTTAAACTCATGGCGCTTAAACCGCTTGTAATGACATTATCTTCTACGGTTAAGCCGTAGAAGGGCCGGGGAATCTGAAACGTGCGGGCTATACCCAAATGACACGCCGCTTCGGGAGTCAGCTTCTTAATTGTGCTGCCGAATAATGCAATGGAGCCTTCAGTAGGATTGATTTCGCCGGCAATTACCGATAAAAAAGTCGATTTGCCCGCCCCATTGGGTCCTATGATTCCGCAGATTTCGGAATCATTGTCGATGGAAAAAGTTACATCGCTCAATGCTTTAATGGCTCCGAAGCTTACGCTTAACCCTATGGCCTTGATCATTGCATTCCCCTCTTTCAAGATATTTTTGCAACAATGCCATCGAGCTCTGCGCTTGCAGCCGGAAACCTCTCCATCACCTTCGGATCATGGCCGGGGATGAGAACGGACGTTGGATCACTGACGGAACGGACCAGGTCGAACGCATGATACATGCTTGCCAAATCATGAACGACACTAAAGGGACGATCCTCTTCAATATTCCGATAAAAGTGGCTGACATCCGAAGTCAGAATCACATTGCCGGATTCCGTCCGCACTTTTACAAACTGCAGCCCCGCCGAATGCCCTCCTGCTTGATATACGGTAATGCCAGGGACAATCTCCGCGTTTCCGGATACAAAGCGAATTCGCCCTTCAAAGTTCTCTTTGACCAAATGCAGGACATCCTCCACTTCAACCAGGTGCTTGAATGCCTTTCGGGAAACGTATTTTCCGGTCCAAAACGCCATCTCGGCTTCCTGCAGGACGAATGTGGAATGCGGGAATTTTGGCAGATTGCCGATATGATCATAATGCATATGCGTAATAATGACAGAAGGCACCTCTTCGGCTTTAACACCGATTTCCCTTAACATTTCAACGGGGCACCGGAGGAAATCGCGGTTTCTTTTACGGGCGACTTCTTCATTAAATCCGGCGTCAATCACAATGGCATGTTGAGCGGATTTGGCAACCCAAATAAAGTAGTCCATCGGCATGGGGCAGTTTTCGTGAGGGTCGGCGCTCCCGTGAAAGTGCTCATGGGCCTTTGCTTCTCTGGTAGCATATTTAATCGCGTACACTTCATAAGTTTGATCGCTCATCGCATTGCCCCCTAATCGATTATCCGGAAGCCTCTTCAAGCACCGGCAAAAAATATCTCAGGAAGCCCTTCGGATTTTCCGACATCGGAAAATGACCCATGCGTTCCATTCTGACGAACGTTCCTTCCATTCTCCTTGCAGCCTCTTCACTCATTTCGGGGGTGCAGGAGTAATCATAATCGCCGCACAAAATCCATAAAGGGCATTTCGTTTTCCCGATTGTTTGAGAAACCTCGGGAAAGTCATGGCTGTAAAAATGGGTATCTCCCTGATAGACGCCCGGGCCCCCTTGCGCATACTCCCACAGCACCAATCTCCGATAATATTCAGGGCTTTCCGGCGACATCAGGCCGCCGACCCATGAAGCCAGAAATTGGCCGGCATGCACCTGCGAATGATTCGTCCAAGAAATCTTTCTGCCTGCGGTTCCAAATCCCCCCTCCAAAGAAATGACTCCTTTAAACAGTTCCCCGTATTGGCCCGCAAGGTAAAGAACAATTGCACCCCCCATCGATGATCCGGAAATGATCGGCTTCTTATCATAAAGATCAAGCGCTTTCATAAATCCCAGAATCCACTCCGTATATAGATGCGTTGTCAATTGATAGGTTTTTTTCCACCAGCCGTCCGGCGGTTCCGACTTCCCATGATACGGCAAGTCGAACGCAATCATCCGCCATTTTTTTTGTAGCTCCCGATTGCCCAATAATTGTTTGTATTGGCGCGAATCCGAGCCGGCCGTATGCAGGAAAATGACGGGATAGCCTTGGCCTGCCTCTTCGTAATAGGTCACATACTTCTCACCATCCGCATGCATCGCAATGTAATGCCCCTTGATCGACTCCGGGGCAAAATCGCTTTCTCCATCGACCGGCGGAACTTCAAAGGCTCTGGCTAGAAACAATATCCTTTCCACAATGCCGATCGATTGCGCCCAAATCAAACGGTTCCCCTCGATGGCGACCCCTTGGACCTTTGCCACCATCGCCTGCAGAGTGTTGTGAAAGGCCGGAGCGACCGGCGCCAAAAACTTTTCCCATGCCGTTTGGGGAATATGGATCGAAAAATCCCAAACATGATCAAGCGTAAGCTTGTCGTCAACCTGCACGGATTTCTTGTCGACTGTCCATAAATATTTGTCATCACCCGTCTTTAAAAGAAATGCAAACGCATGCGAGCCGAGCAGATTCTGCAGTTCTTCATCACCTTGCACTTTCGCCAGCCAAGACGTTATTTCCACTAAAGACATCGCTCAGTTCCCCCCGCAAAATCAACTTTTTCGAACCGCTGCGCTATTCGCCGCTCAGTTCATTCGGAATCCCCGACATGCGTTCCAAATATTGAACGATGGTGGTGAAATCCCGATTCCCTCCGCCTTGCGTAACGATATACTTCCAGAATTGCATGACGCTGGTTCCCAGCCACATCGGCAGCTGAAGCTCTTCCGCCAATTCAATGCAGAGCTTGACGTCCTTGTACATTAATCCGGAGCTAAACCCGTAGTCAAAGCTTCGGTTCAACACAGCTTTCGGGAATTTATCCGTTGTCGCCGTATTTCTGCCGCTGCTTGCATTAAAAACGGAAATCAAGACGGCCGGATCGATTTCTGCTTTTTGACCCAGGATTACAGCTTCCGAAGTGATGGCCATCGCCGCGGCCGACAACAAGTTGTTCGCAACTTTCACGACTTTACCCTGGCCGATTTGACCGCCTACATAAAAAATGTTGCGGCCAATCACCTCCAGGACGGGTTTTATCTTCTCAAAGACCGCCCTTTCCCCGGACGCCATTACAGCCAATGTGCCGTTCTTCGCCCCCGGAACCCCGCCGCTGACCGGGGCGTCCTTCGGTCATGAAAATGCGCTGCGATTTCAATCGCCTTGCTCTGCCCCGTTGTAGATAAATCGACATAAGTGCGGATTTGCCTCCCGTGGATGAGTCCCGCTTCTCCCAATGCGACTTCGCGAACAATTGACGGCGTTGGAAGACTGACCATGACGATCTCAGCCTGATCGGCCGCGTCTTTCGGAGAATCGGCTATGTATGCGCTTTCGCGATTTTCGAAAAAATTTAATTTTGCTTTTATTATGCGGACATTCTTTTTGTCAACGGTGAAATTTGTTATATATAGTCGAATTTGGGGGTATCTATTGCAGAAAAAAAAGGATCAAACACTTATTGTCTGACCCCATTTGTGGGTGTTATTTGCAGCTTAACCACAGCGCTATTCAGGTTTTTTTTGCGGACTTGACCATTTCTTCTTGACAGCATTGATGTCATTGATGTCATTGATGTCATTGTTGTCATTGTTGTCATTGTTGTCATCGTTGTCATCGTTGTCATCGTTGTCATTGTTGCCGCCGACATGCACGCCAAAATGCCCGGTGTGGCCGCCAATATTCCCGCCGACATCAAAACCGACACCGTAACCGCCGCCGATTTGACCTCCTGCATGAATACCGAGCCCGTTCATGCCTCCGACCTGACCGCCGGCATGAACACCAAGGCCATGCCCGCCTCCGAGCTGACCCCCGCCGTAAACACCAAGGCCGTATCCTCCTCCAGCCTGACCGCCGCCATAAACACCAAGGCCGTGCCCGCCTCCGAGCTGACCCCCGCCGTAAACACCAAGGCCGTTTACGCCTCCCAAATGAGCTCCGGCGTGAATGCCAAGTCCCTGACCGCCGCCCAAATGACCTCCGGCATAAAAACCGGCCAAATACCCTTGTTGCCAACCTGCCGGAGGGTAGCCCCCATAGTATGCAGGATACGAATAAGAATATGGATTAACCGCTTGAGGATATTGGCTATACGGGTACATATAAGATGGGTAAAAATAAGCCATCCGCTAAATACCTCCAATCCTAATTTTAAATTTAATCCAGTCTATTCAAAATCCATAAATCGTGACACTTGACCCAATGATTATCGGGAATCCCCTGAACAATCCGCACAAAAAGCTGAAATCGGTCAGTTTGTCACTTTCACATGCTTTTCGTTTGCATCATATATATCAAGGTCTTTACGAAAGGGGGGAAACATATTGCAACATAAATCCTTCAAAGGCTCCGCACCCTGTAAACTCATTTCTTCAGATACAAAAAAATTCAAACCCAGCGGTACATCGATCAGCCCTGACTGGACCTCGAACAATTGGTCGGGTTACGCGAGGAATAAGTCAAAAAAAAACGCATTCCACAGCATTTCCGGCTATTGGGTTGTCCCGAAGGTAGCGCCCGCTAAAAAAAACACCTACTCTTCCGCATGGATCGGAATCGACGGGTTTCACAATAAGTCCTTGATCCAAATCGGAACCGAACAAGATCACGAAAACGGTTCATGCGTCTATTACGCTTGGTGGGAAATTCTCCCTGCGGCGGAGAAGAGAATCCCCTATCCGGTTTCTTCAGGCGACCGCATGTACGCCAAAATCAACAAACTGTCCGGCAACAAGTGGTCGATGCTGCTTCGCAATCTAACAAAAAAATGGAGGTTCAGAATAGTTAGAACTTATAACGGACCGGCGGCTTCTGCGGAATGGATCATGGAGGCCGCCGCGTTCGACGGACGAACAGGCCCCTTGGCCAACTATGGCAAAATGACCTTTTACAATCTCCGGGTAAACAACCGCAATCCTCTGCTCAAGAGGAGCGAACGGGGCATCATGATTCAAAACGATAAAACGGTATCCACCCCTTCGCTTCCCAACAAAGCCCGAAATGCTTTTACCGTCGCATATGGCTGATGCTTATGAAAGTTGTACCAAGCTGCACTTGAATGATTCTGCTTCGGGGCATTCAAATCCTTAATTGACAACGCCATGCTGGAAATGAAAAATGCAAAGGCAAGCGAAGCCATGATCAAATGGAAAAAAATTTTTTGCTCGCTCATGACTTTTCTTCTCAAGTCGTATTTCAAAAAGAAAAATAGCCCGGTACCGAAAGTGATCATGAAGATAACATAAGAAAACAGCAAAAAGTACTGAAAAAAAGGAAGGGGGCACGTTATTGAAGGACTGGATCACCGCCAAAGTAAACAATACAAATGTCACAATAATGGAGATAAGATGGAGGGCCACAAGAACAATGGGATAGTGCAGCCGAATACGGAAGGTAAAGCCCAAAAACAAAACCAATCCAAATAAAGAAGCTATGCACAAGACAGTTCATTCTCAAATGACGGGACTTTATAAAAACAACCTGATTTTTTTGCGGTATTTTTAACTGCCATGCTTATTTTGTCCTTGATTGATTATCGAATCTGAAACGGCAGACTATCTTGGTGGTTCTATGGCTTAGGAATATTGCTCCTGCTTTAAAAGGGAAATTACATTAATAACGGGTACATTCCGTTTGCTTATTCAGCAGATCGCGACCGGAGCCATATTAATTATCGGGATCATTTCCATATTAACCCTGCAGATTTTTGAGAACATTGCGATGGATATCGGGCTGATGCCCTTGATATTTTGCCAACAAAAGTGGGAACTTATTTTGTCGCGCGTCCTTAATGATTTGAAAAATAATGCAGCAGCCCATGAAAGATGCCTGCGGCCAGTTGTTCATGATAATCGGGAAAAATACTGTCCTTCATTTCTTGCGGATTCGATAAAAAGCAGCCTTCAACCAGCACCGCCGGCTGTTTGTTTTCCCTCAGCACAAAGAGCTCTTCATTTTGAACATGATCCTGATTCTCACTCGTTGTTAAGGCGCCTGTCAGCGAATGCTGTATATCCAATGCAAGCTCCTTCGAGGGTGCATGATTATAAAAGGTAATCGAACCGCTGACAGACGGATTCTCCGGGTATATATTTTGATGAATGCTGACAAACGCATCCGCTTTTACCTTGTTAGAGACATCGACCCGATCCTGCAACGACACCGTTTGGTCATCGGATGTTCGGGTCATGATGACCCTGGCCCCGGCAGAGGACAATTTTCGGCTCAATACTTTCGCTGCCGCCAAATTCAAATCCCTTTCGTAAACCGGCAGTCCGCCCGCAATGGCGCCGCTGTCTTCTCCGCCGTGTCCGGGATCAATAACCACCGTCTTGCCGAACAAAGTCCGATTGGTTTGGAATTTTTCTGCTGCTTGGCTTGTCCGCGACATTGCAGGCAGAACAAGTTCTTCTCCTCTCCACCCCTTCACATTGCTCATGGCCGTCCAAAAAATTTGCTGATTTTCAATCTGCTCTACCTTCAGCCATCGGCCGTTTAATTCTAGCGGGATAAAAGAAGAAGATTCATGCTCCAGCGTTTTTACACGATCAAAATACGTATCCGGCCCCGATCTTAAAACAGAGTCAGTTTGCAAATCCACGACTTGCTGTTCAGCCGGTCTGGTTATTACGGAAATTCCGGAAGCTTGTAGCCAGCCTTTTTGATTGCGGTCAATGCGGATTTCCAACCATCCATTTTTTTGGGCGAGAACCGGAAATTCCATTCCGAACCCGGCAGCCAAAATGACCGGCTTGCTGGAATCGGGAAACAAACGCACATTTTTTTGTCCATGCAATACCGCCCATCGTTCACTGTTCTTCAAACCGGTGCTGCTGCCATCCATTTCCGCAATCGATACAACTTTTCTACCCGGCTTTTCCGCGGCAATTTTTTGTTTCGGGGTTTGCGGTTCATTCATCTGTTTAGACAACGGCTGCGTCGCCGATGAAGCAGCAGGAATCTCTGAATGAAATCCTCCCGCAAACAGAACCTCTCCGCCAGCTGCCAGAATGGCAATTATTAACAGAAGAACAAGACGCACATAAGGCTTCATCCATAGATTCATGCTTTTCTCCCTTTCAAACTAGCAATCTATTCTATGGAATATGATATGAATGAGCGTTAATTAATATGAGCAATTGATTTGTTTATCTTTATCAATCCATCGTTGCTGCGGACTCCTGCTCTAAATATAGGACTTTTGCTTTCTCATCATAAGCGAATAATTCCGCGTACCGGCCCCAATCGATTAAGATGTCCAATTGATGAGCTGCTTCTTCCGCGCCAAAATGCTTCTCGAAAATCTCCACGAAAAATTCCCGTTCCATCTTGTTGTTTGACTTCGAATGCAAAACCCATATGATTTTCCCCATCATGGGCACGCGCTGCTGCGCCTGTGCTCTGAATATTTCTTTCCGATGGAGAACGCTTGCGTTCGCAAATTGGTGCCCTGTGTCGGTTAATTCGATATCGCCTCGATGAATTGCGGCAAATCCAAGAATTTGCACGGCTTCGACAATAGGCAGAAAGTCTTCCAGATCCAGACTTAATTGATCCGCCAGCTTGTATAAATCCACTTCAATGCCGAGATCGTCGATCAATTCAATAAATCCGGTTAGTGCCCCGGCAGGAACCCTTGGAACCTTTTCCATTTTCTTTTTCAGATCACCGGATGTATCGATTGGTTTAATTTCACGTTTAGTCAAGATGGAATAAATGCGATCAACCAGCGACGTGAATAGAGAGTCTTGTTTATCACGCCAATGCGGAATGGAAACGGAAATATCGGAGATTACGCGGGCGGGGTCTCTTGACAAGACAATGGCCCGATCCGACATATAGACCGCTTCTTCGATACTGTGCGTTACCATAATAATGCTTTTGGTCGGGATTTTTTTCTCCGTCCACAATTCCAGCAAATCACGCTTTAAGTTTTCCGCCGTCAACACGTCAAGCGCCGAGAATGGTTCGTCCATGAGAAGAATATCCGGCTCCATCACTAAAGCGCGGCCTATGCCTACACGCTGGCGCATTCCTCCCGATAATTCTTTGGGATAGGCCCCTTCAAATCCGTCAAGCCCGATCATATCGATAACGGAGAGTGCTTTGCGTATTTTTTCTTCTTCCCGCAGCAGTCTGTTCTGAAGCCCAAGTTTTACATTTTCAAGAACCGTTAACCAAGGAAATAAAGCAAAAGACTGAAATACCATACCAATGCCCGGATTCGTGCCGACAATCGGTTTTCCGTTATATAGCACCAAACCTTGCGAAGGGGAGACTAGACCGGCTATGATGCGAAGCAGGGTCGATTTGCCCGAACCCGATGGTCCAAGGATTGAAACTAATTCTCCTTCCATAATGTTGATGTTTATATCCTCCAGGATGCTCACATTGGCTTGATTCGGCAAATCATAACGCTTGCTGATTTGTTGCAATTCAATCAGCGCTTTTTTCATGATCGACACCTCTAATCCAAGTGGTATTTGTTCTCGGACAACGCATAAAGCTTGCGCCATACCAATCGATTCACGATAACAACCAGCAGGCACATGACAATTATCCCCCAGATGATTTCCGGCCAATTCCCGCTCGTTGTCGCTTGGGCTATAAACGAGCCCAGTCCGGTTGCTTTTAGATTTTTATCTTTCCAGGATACGATTTCAGAAACAATGCTGGCGTTCCATGCGCCCCCGCTTGCCGTTATGCAGCCTGTCACGAGAAACGGAAAAACTGCCGGAAGAATTAACTTTTTCCAGGTTAGCCAGCGTGTCAACTTCAGAATGACGGCAGCTTCCTTAAGATCGGAGGGAATGGCCGTTGCTCCGGCAATGACGTTGAACAACACATACCATTGCGTACCCAGCATCATCAGAGGGATTGCTCCAATTTCCATTGAGATTCCCAGCTTCAAGTAGAGAATTGTAATAATAGGAAACGCCATGTTGGCGGGAAAAGAAGCTAAAACTTGCACAATCGGCTGCACAATACGCGAAAGACGCGGATTCGTGCCGATAAAAACACCGACAGGCAGCGTCCAGATGACAGCCAGAAGTGTGGAAACCAACACTCTCGATGCTGTCAGAATCCCAAGGACGACAACGTGAATTACCGCATCCCAGCTCAACTGGATCATCTCAAGCATGCCTTCGTAAACATATTTCAAAACAAATGCGGCTCCAACAAGCGCAAGTCCCCATTTCATAATACGCTTGAGTCGTGCCGAAAAATACGGAAGACTCATTTGCGACCCTATTTTCACGAGACCAATGAACGAATCACGAAAGAACATCTGGATGTTTTGCTTGAGCAATTGTACAAATCGCGCCCTTTTCAAAATGTCAAATACCCATGAAGTCGGAACTTCGCTTGCTTCCGTTTGTTCATTCTTAAATTTTTGACTCCATGCAATAATCGGGCGCCAGAATAATTGATCGACAACGACGATCAAAACAAGCATCGTCACGATCGCGTATAGAATCGCCTTGATATTCCCCTCATCCGCTGCCAAGGCCATGTAAGATCCGATTCCCGGCAAACGGATATCTTGATTCAGAACGCTGATGGACTCGCTGGCCGCGAGAAAGAACCAGCCTCCGCCGAAAGACATCATGCTGTTCCAAATCAAGCCGATCATGGAAAACGGAACTTCCAATTTGCTGAATCGATGCCATGCGCCTAACCGGTTTATTAAAGCCGCTTCATTCAGCTCGCGGGGAATCGTTTTAAGGGAATGATAGAAGCTGAACGTCATATTCCACACTTGACCGGTAAAAATGGCGAAGATTGATGCGCATTCCACGCCAAGCAGGCTTCCCGGAAACAACGACATGAAAGCAAGCACAGTGGCCGATAGAAATCCAAGTACAGGTACGGATTGCAGAATATCTACAGCCGGAATCATGAATTTTTCCAATGTCTTGTTATACGCCGCAATACGGCCATAAATGAAAGTAAAGATCAAGGACGCTGCAAAAGCGATAAACATTCGAAGCAGCGACCGCCCTGCATAGTAAGGAAGCCATCTGGGATCAGGGCTCAAAGCCGGCTGTTGTTTCAGCGATAACGGTTCGTGCATGCCCGAACCCAGTTTTACCGCGGCATAAAGCATCGATAGTAACAGGAAAATGACCAGGACATCCGCCCAGCCGAATCTGATTCTCCGGTTCACATTGTTGTTAAGATTCCATTGCACGGATAACCCCCCAATCTTGGCAAATAAAAAAACTCTCCTCTTTAGACAAGGAGAGTGCCGAATTCCTTCTTCATCATCAGGGTCTGTGTCCTGTCATAATGTCATGAAGACATCTGAAAATAGACAGACCCCGCCCGCGATGAAAGGAACGGCAAGCTTCCTGCCTGACAAAGCAATCCCGGTCATTCAATAAACTGCACATTCGACTGCCGCTGTCCATCTCCAGTCCCCCCTTAGTACATAAATATGAAAAGCCCCTAGGATTGGTCCCAGGGGCATAAGTCACGACGAAACAAACCGGTTCCCCCTAGTCCAGTTTTGGCACTATACAACGTAAAGGGATTTCCCTTAGCCACCTTAAGAAGAGCCTTAATCCGGCAATTCCTGTTCTACCCATTGGCATCTTTCGATATTTCCGGGCAGTGGCCTATGTTTGTATAGGAGCCTCACCTAACGAGGACAATTTAGTTACAGTGACAGCATACTTCTGCTATATGGATTTGTCAATATCTTTTTAGACAGACCTATTGCGGTCTAGCCAATCAGAATTTTTTCTTCCGGATAACGGAATTTGGCGTTATCTAACATTTTGCCACACCTAATTTTTGAAATAATTTCATGAGATATCTATTATATCATTAATCATTCCTACATTTTGTAAGGATTATCCAAACCGTCAATATTAAATATTACAGTTCAACCTTCGGATCAAAATCGGCGACTATCAGCACGTCCTTGCCAAAAACTAAACCGAGGCGGAAGACCCGCCCCCACCCCGAGATTTTATAATGCTGTAATGTTAAAAAAACTCTAGAGGCCAATTCAATGATGAGCGACCGCGTAAACGCGTAAAGAGGAAGGTTTTGATGCCAATTAGAATTTTCCTTTCCGGAGAACTTGGAAACTTATAAATTCTGGCGTGGTAAAAAAAGTCCGTAGCAGCAAGTTTTTGCCGCTACAGACTTTATACCGTATTATTATTTAATCATGCCGTGCGGGTCAATGACAAACTTTTTAGAAGCACCCTTGTCAAAATCTTGGTAAGCCGCCGGTGCTTGATCCAGCGTAATGACGGTCGCGTTGACCGCTTTGGCGATTTGCGCTCTTCCGCTTAAGATGGACATCATCAAATCCCTGTGGTATTTCATTACTGGTGTCTGGCCGGTGACAAAAGTATGGGCTTTAGCCCAACCGAGGCCGAAGCGGATTTTGAGCGTGCCCACCTTGGCATCTTCGTTCACAGCACCAGGGTCCCCTGTCACGTATAACCCAGGGATGCCGAGACGGCCTGCGGCGCGGGTAATTTGCATAATCGAGTTCAGCACAGTGGCCGGCGCTTCCGTATGATTCGGTCCGTGCCCGTGCGCTTCAAAACCTACGCAGTCAACGGCGCAATCCACTTCCGGAACGCCGAGGATCTGTTCGATTTGCTCTCCAATGTCATCGTGTTTGCTCACGTCAATCGTTTCGCAGCCGAAGGTGCGCGCCTGGGCCAGCCTTTCTTCATTCAGATCGCCCACGATGACAACGGCGGCTCCGAGCAATTGGGCGGAATGCGCCGCGGCAAGTCCTACCGGCCCGGCTCCGGCTATGTATACGGTCGAGCCGGTCTTCACTCCGGCGCTTAATGCACCGTGGTAGCCGGTCGGAAAAATATCGGATAGCATGGTGAGGTCGCGAATTTTCTCCATGGCCTGATCCTTGTCCGGAAACTTCAGCAGTTGGAAATCCGCATAAGGCACCATGACATATTCGGCTTGTCCTCCGACCCAGCCTCCCATGTCCACATATCCGTATGCCGACCCCGGGCGATCCGGGTTCACATTGTCGCACACATGCGTGTTCTGTTCTTTGCAATTGCGGCAGCGGCCGCAGGCGATGTTGAACGGAACCGATACGAGATCACCTTTTTTGATAAATTCTACATCGCGCCCCACTTCAATAACTTCTCCCGTAATTTCGTGACCCAAAATCAGTCCGGAAGGAGCAGTCGTGCGCCCTCTGACCATATGCTGGTCGCTGCCGCAAATATTGGTGGAAACGATCTTTAAAATGACACCATGATCGCATTTTCGCCCTACATTCAATGGATTTACTCCCGGCCCATCCTTCAACACCAATTCCGGAAAGTCAATCGTTCGAACTTCAACCTTTCCTGGTCCTACATAAGCCACCGCTCGATTCCCTGCCATTTCACATCCTCCTTTTCGTTATTAAAATTCGCACAAGATTTCCTTATGAAGTGAAAACGATTACATGAGAGTTTGGAATTTTTTCACTTTTAGCCTTCCAACTTGAGTATAAAAGGAATCGCCCTTTTCGGCAATATGCAATGTCCAAAAAAGAGCGATTCAAATTTAGGAATATGATCAAATAATTTCCTCAAACATTGATTGGCTGAAAGACATCGGAAATCTCCTGATATCCGTTATTTTGATCGTATTCTTCTTGACGCTCAAAATCAAAAGCCTCCATGATCGGCAAATCATTGGTTGAGAACAAGAACGCCTCTTCGTCAGCGGAAGTATTCACATGCTCATGCCAGGTCCATGGCGGTACCGCAAAAAAATCACCCTCCGACCAATCAAATCGGACGCCATTCATTACGGTATACCCTTGGCCTTTAAACACATGATATACATTGCTGTGCACATGACGGTGGGCTCTGCCTTTAAAATGCGGAGGCAGCTTTTGCATGCGCGCTCCAATTCTATTATTCGCATCCTTGCCGTTGGATGGGTTAATATACTCTATCGCAAAACCATCTATCGGGTCCGGATCAAATTCCGACAATCCGTCCAAAGCTTGTTTGGCCAAACCCCACTTATACCGACCCAATGCTACCGATTTTGGCTGGCGATCCGAAATGGGTCTTACCATTCCGCCTTGATAGCGCCGTGAGCTAAAATCATCCGGAACCAGTAAAGGCTGCTGTTTATCCGGGTGAAATTCCGTAAAGGACACATCCATTGCCATGATAAACGGGGTATCCAGACAATCCATCCAAAAGACCGTCTCATCCCCCAGGTTCGTATGATCGTGCCAAGACCAGGTTGGCGTGATTAAGTAATCTCCCGGTTCAAAGGTGATTTTCTCCCCGTCCACACGGCCAAATCCGCCCTTGCCCTTCATTACAAACCGGAGAGCCGTTGCGGTATGGCGATGGGGCGGTGCGATTTCGCCCGGTTTTACAGCTTGGACGGCCGCGTACAGTGTTTGAGTAGCCCCTCCCCAAGCAATTGGCTGCAAATGCTTCATTCCAGGGTTTACAAGGTATACGGCCCGGCGTTCCGCCGAACCGACACCCACTTCAAGCAGCTTTTCTGCACGATTCAGATAGCTGTTGATCAATTCGGTTTTCCAAAGGTAAGGAACGGCCTTCGCCTTTGGTTGGGTTGTATTCATATGATGGATGTGAGCCCACAGCGGGCCGAGATTGACGCTATCCAGCTCTTCATGAAACTCCAGTAATTCTTTGCTCCATTCCGCCATCTTTTCCAATCACCCCTTCTTATAAATTTACTATGCGATACGGCCATTTGCAAAAAATTGCTTCTTGTAATGCTTATGCTAAAGGCAGCAATCCGCTGATTTCATATAGCTCCGCAGCATTCGCGGCAGCACCCAGCACGTAGCGATCCGGCCGGATGATCACAGCTTTGACGCCGTTTTCATCAAGCCATTGTGTTATCTCTGCCCCTTGTTCGGCAAATAAGACTGCGGCGCCAATCGTTTCCCAAAGCTTTTTTGCCTCCAGGGGGGCGCTCTCGATGACGGCGGAATACCCGATGACCGCAAATCGCAGTCCGATCGCATCATCAAGCTTCATGCCATTATCCAATTCAGGCTGCGGGAATAATGTTCCAGCCGGCGCAGGGGCATTTCCGTGGAGACCGCGACCGAGCGGAGGTACCGGTTCGGTCAACGACTGCGGCGCTTCCAGCATCCTTTGATCACGCTCCGCGGCGCTTATGGGATCAAGCGTTGCGATGATCTCCCCTAATTCGACAGCCATTTGAATGTATTCCCGCACATTGGGAGACCTCTCCGCCTCATAGCTGTCCAATAGCGCATCAGACACTTTATTCTGAATAACCAGTTTAAGCTTCCAAGCCAAATTAGCGACATCGCGGACTCCGGCGCACATCCCTTGCCCAAGAAACGGAGGTGTCATATGAGCGGCATCCCCCGCCAGGATCATCCTGCCCTTGCGCCAGCCTTGAGCCAGCAAGGCATGAAATATATAAACGGAAGCGCGTTCCAATTCGGCATCCTCAGGCTTGACCCAAGGACTTAGCAAATCCCAAATACGCTCGGGCCGTTCCATGTCCTCCTTCGCTTCACCGGGCAATACCCTGATCTCCCAGCGGTAACGATCGTAGCTTCCGATTTGGGGAACGTAAGTTATCGGCCGCTTAGGGTTGCAGAATTGAATTCCGTTTATGGGCAGATCGACAGGCCGTTTCAGCTTAATATCAATGACCAGCCAAGGCTGATGCAAGCCCAAATCCTCCATCGGCGTCCCCATAATCGAACGAACCAACGATCTCGCCCCGTCGCAACCGACGACATAGGCAGCCGAAAACTTTCGAACAGTCCCTTCTTCTTTGTCCAGAACTTTAAGCACCGCATGATTTTCCGCTTCGACTATGTTGAGAACTTCATTTTGCAGAAAAACACGTACTTGATCGAAACGCTCTACCCCTTTTCTCAGCGTTAATTCCAAGGCAGGCTGATAAAAGCGATAATGGTGGTCCCAGCCTTGAGGCCCTCTTCCCTCATCCCTCCTGAGCTTTAACAGCAGTTGTCCTTCCGCGTTGATGTAATCATAGCCTTTGGCTCCAATCGTAATCTCGTCGATTTCTTTAGACAAGCTGGCCGATTGGTAGACTCGCATGGTTTCTCCATCAAGGTGGCTGGCTCTTGGCTGATGATAAACGGATTTCTCGCGTTCAAAAACGGCTACTTTCAATCCTTCCTGTCCAAGCAGATTAGCCAGGGTCGCCCCGACAGGACCATAACCGACAATTGCTACATCAAAATCATTCCCGGTCGTATCTTGGTTCATCCTTGCACCATCCATTATTATTTTTGGTCCGTAATCCACATTGTGAATTATACAATTATCATTGTGAATTAATACATTAAGGATAGCATCATATTTTTACTTGGTCAATAAGTTTACTTAATTATTGTATAAAAATAATAAACATTGATATAATGGGTAACAACCAAGCATTTACTATAAATATTTCTCTTTGTAGGTGACATCCATTGCGGGATTTAAATATAAATACAATTCGGTCAATCGACAAAGCCTTCGACATCTTGAATTCTTTTACTCCGGATACTCCTGCCCAGACAATCGATGAAATCATGAAGCATACCAAACTGCCCAAATCAACCGCCTATCGATTGCTGTATACTTTGGAGGGAAACGGGGTGATTCGCTATGACCCGCAAACTCTCAAATATAAGCCCGGTTTCAAGCTGTTCGAGTATTCCCAAGTTCTCGCCTCTTCATTGGATATCGTTAAAGAATCCGAACAAATTTTAACCGAACTTCAAAATCAGACGGGAAAAACTGTGCTAATGTCATTGTTGGAAGGCGACACCATGGTATATGTCTTTAAACGGGAAAGCCAGGTGGGGTTAAAATACGCGTCCTCCGCGGGTGAACGCAGACCTCTGACATACGGTATTTTTGGAAGAGTTCTGCTGGCCTTTTTACCCGATGACCGATTAAAAGCGATCCTGTCCAAACCGTTGCCTAAATCTACTACGTACACACCGATCGATAAAACGGTATTAATAGAAAAATTGATGAACATTCGACACGAATTTGTTGCGGTGGAAATCGACGAAACCAATATAGGCGTCACCGGAATCGGAGCACCTATTTTCAATATCGAAGGAAGCATTATTGCCGCTATAGGGGTTTTGGGACCGACCGCCCATTTTTCAGACAATGAGCTTAATGAAACTAAACAATTGGTAAAGGATTCCGCCCAACGAATTTCTCAAAAATTAGGGTATTCTCCATGAGCATCTTGAACTTGATTCAGAAAGCCGGCCATGTTTGCAATCGAGTTTACACAACTCCTCCAGCAACAAAAACCCCTCCTGGTATACAGCATGGACTGTTCAGTCTCTCTGTCCACCAGGAGGGGAAATTTATTATTAAATTATTAATTAATGTTTTATTTCGTATTCAAATAAGTGCGCCAAGAGGTGTCTTCCATCATCGGATTCCACATCGTAACATAAGGACCTGAAACAAGGGTATCAAGCACGCGGTCGTGAACCTTGCGGGTCTCATAATTAATGGCAACGCGGGAAATTCCGAACATTGCGGACTTCTGATCGGCCCATTCCATGTGTACGATATATTCCGTTGGTTTGCGCTCAGCCTGCATCAAGGAGAAGTTTCCGTCTCTGACGCTGGGAGGATTGTCGCCGAGTGTTTCCAGAGCTTGGTGAATGCCGTCCGGTTTCAGTTGGAAGCTTCCGATGGCCGATGCGCCAATTTGTTTCAGCAGCATGAAGCCCAGGAATCCGGGAGCCTTTTTGAATTGATTCATCGTATCGACAACGGCCTGTTCGAATTCCTTTTCCATACCCGGGATAACCGAATGCGTGCCGTGAGCCATACAGCGCTGGCCGTAAGGCAGTGAAACGGGGTCCATTTCCTGGCCCGCCATGAATGCTGCGCCCAATTGGGAAGGAACGTCTGTGATGCCCATGCTCTCCGGCATATCATGAGCGACGATCTCATAGACGTCTTCCCACGGACCTTCAATTACCATGCCGAGACAGCGGGAGCAAAGACGGAAAATACTGTCGAAATAATCGTTGTGCATTTCCTCGTGGTCCTGCCATCTTTTCCAGAACGTATACTGTAAAATTCCTACAGGGTTCAATTCGGTTTGCATATTCATTTTCGCTCCGCCGAATCTGCCACCCATCGGATATACCCCTACCTGTACGTGATTCTGAAAGCCGAGAAAACCGTGATGATTGGCTGTAACCATACAAACTTTGGGGCCGACGCTTTCAAATGCTGCGAAACTTTCTTTGGCATTCGTAACTTTTGCTTTGCTGATTGCAATGTACGGATTTGGCATATATACCATACCCCCTATAGTATTTTGGAAACGTTTTTATTATATTCTATTGAATTTTCTGTGTCAATAGGATGAAATTATTGTGAATTATCAAAAAATCAAGCGACAATCGGAAACTTTGATTGTCGCTTGTTTTATATATGCTTAGTCCTCGAGTATAACAATTTTGACGATTCTCGATCGGCGAATGGGCGTATAAACGACGTTTCCGAAAGTATTAAGGCGTTTCAATCTGATAGTTGTGCTGGTAATGCTGGTTATAACCCCATTACGAACAATTCTTCTTCCATAGGCGTTTCTATAGATAATACCGACGCAATCTTCACGTTCAATCTGATTGACCACCTCTTCTCCCCCCCTTCTTCTCTATCATATGATTCCCAGAGAAAAAGGTATCGGCGTTTAACTTTACAGCTTAAAATTGTATGATCAATCAATAGATTTAACGCAAGCCAAAGTGATGCTCATAAATGTCCTGGGTAAGCCATATGCATGTAATAATGAACGGACAAGGAGGAAGAAGGTTGAATTTGACCTTTACATTCATCGGAATCTTCGCTGTCTTATCCATATGGATTCTTAGGTTTGTGTCTGTGTTTCGCCATAAGCTGTCCTGCATGGCCGGCATGATGGCGGCGATGGTTCTGGGGATGACCACCGGTCTTGGCAGCAGCATGCTTCTGACCTTTTCCTGGCCTTCCGGAGCCTTGCTGCAAACGATGATTGGCGGGATGCTAATCGGCGGTTTCACCGGACTGCTGGCCGGAATACCGATCAGTCTGATGGCGGTGCTCGACGGCCTTTTGTCAGGCATCATGAGCGGTATGATGGGCACGATGCTGGCGGTCATGATCCCGTATGCCGATATGGGCATTGCCCTGAAGATCATCGCGGTCCTTTGCGGAGGGATCCTGTTTGTTCTCTTTCTAATGCTTCAAGGCGAGATTAAAGAAGAACATCTTCAACAGCATTCACGGATTTTTTCCAAACCCCACACCATGTTCTTGGTGATTATCATGTTCTTTGCAGCCCTACTCCCGTCTCAGGCAATGAACATCCATCGGCAGGAACTTCATAAGACTCAAATGGGGCAAAGCCCAGCTGATCCCGGCAATCATCAAAATGCACGAAAGGATCGTCCCGTGCCAGTTCTCATAAAGAATTAAAAACATTACGAATCGGACATGCCTCAGCTTTCGCAAAAAAGGGACGCGAATCGGGAGGGTAGCGGCAGTGCAACCGTATGATCGCTGAACGGCCACGGACGAAAGTGAGTGTCCCCGATGATTTGATTGATCAATAAGGCGATTGCGGCGGATGCAACGGCCAGAAGAGCGGCGTTGCGCAGGGCGGATTGCTGCGGGCGATTCGAAAACCATACCCAAACCAAGAGAGCCCCAAAAATCAATGGACTGTATTTCGCAAAAAAAAAAAAAAACACCCCATTGATCCAATCATTGAATTTTCCCGGCAAATTGATTAATCGCCTGAAACAAAGCAAAATCGAAATGATCCTCACCCTTCTATTCGATAATACTTAAAGGACCGGGGACAATGCCCAAAAATTCATTTCTCTTTGATAATAAATCGCAACCCGCAGGATGGGCGCTTAAAAAAGCGGTCTTCTCGCAGGTTATTCGTGTTTAATTATAACGAATATCCTGTTTAATGTTCGTCAATAAGAAACTCAAAAAGAATTTCAGAAAACGGAATACAATTCCAAAAAAAGTTTAAATGTAAAAAAATAGACTGTAAAATTATACATAATGTCTAATGAAATCGTTTTCATTTAAAGGATACAATATAAATTATGAATAAAAAAAATTATGGAAGGGTGTAGGGGTTAATGTCAACTTCAAGTACATCTTCTTCAAATCAACTGCGCTTGAAACGGAATTTATCGGTATGGGATGCCGTAGTTATGTCAGCGGCGTTTATGGGTCCCGCGGTATCCATGTACTTTAACACTGGATATGCGGCAGGATTCGCCGGAGCGGCAATGCCGCTCAGCTTTGTCATTTCCATGATCATTGCCTTGATATTGGCCAAAACCGTCGGGGAATTCAGTAAAATTGCGCCGAGCGCCGGGGCGTTCTATGTCTTTGCGAATAAGGGCATCGGTCCGCGAAGCGGATTTTTATCGGGTTGGCTGATGTTTATCGGTTATTCGCTTTTGGAGCCGGCTGAAGAGGCGTTGTTCGGGATTACGGCCAGCGAAATCATCAAAAGCCAGCTGGGCATAGATATTCCATGGTATATTATTTCATTGATCGCATGGGCGGTTGTCTTCACGCTCTCGACAATCGGGGCCAAGCAATCGATGAAAATTACGATGCTCCTGTTCCTTGCGGAAGTAGGCGTATTGCTGGTATTATGCTTCTTGATCATCGGAAAAGGCGGATATGACGGCCTTCATTTCAGTGTTTTTAATCCGTCGAACAGTCCTACCGGTTTTTCCGGCGTTGCCCTGGGTATGGTATACGGCATGCTGTCGTTTGTCGGTTTCGAGTCGGCAACGACATTGGCTGAAGAAGTCGTGCATCCGAAACGCAACGTTTATTACGCGCTGATGGGGTCGACCATTCTCGTCGGAGGCATTTACATTGTCGCTACTTTCGCGGAAGTGAACGGATTCGGACTGGGCAATATGGATGCGCTCGCCAAGGATGTTTCCCCGTTTGTGACGCTCGCTACCCAATACGGTAGTCCCGTCTTGGTCTTGCTGATCGCTCTTGCGGGACTCAGCAGCATCCTGGCGGTCACCATCAATACAAATAACGCCATTGCCCGCGTCATTTATGTAATGGGCCGTGAAACCGTGCTTCCAAGCTTTTTCGGTAAAGTGCACCAAAAGTTCCATACCCCGTCGAATGCTGTTATGTTCCAATCGCTCATGTCTTTGGTATTGCTGCTTTTGATGGGCTTCTCCGTAGGTCCTTCCCTTACATACGGATACTTGGGGGCTATTCTTACATTAGGGATTATTCCGGTTTACATCATGGCTTCCATCGGATACGTGCTTTATCAGAAAAAACAAGGGAATATACGCAAACACCCATTTAAAAATTTTATTCTCCCGATCATAGCGTCGCTGTTGATGCTGATTCCGCTTTCAGCTTCATTCTATCCGGTTCCGCCGTTTCCTTACAATATCCTGCCGTTGGTCGTCATCATCTATGCCATTGTCGGATTTATCGTAGCCAAAAGACTTGAGCGGGATCCCGAACGCTTTAAACGCGCCGGCGAAATTTTGGGGGATGCAGATCAGGGGATAAATGTATGATTTTGAATGAAGAGATAGTCAAGCAAATGCTGCAGGATGCTTTAGACCACGGGACCGGGATAGGAATTCCCATCTCCGTTGCCGTTACAGACGCCGCCGGCCACCTTTTGGGCTTCAGCCGTCATATTAATGCGGAAATTGTAAGCATCACCCTTGCGCAGGACAAAGCTTTCACTGCAGCTGTGAATAGAATCAGCACTGCAGAGCTTGGCAAACTATGTCAGCCGGGAGCAGAACTATACGGTTTGCAAAACAATCTTGGGGGCCGTATGGTGATCTTTGGGGGCGGCATACCGATTCGGGACCGGGAAGGCATGTTGATTGGAGCTATTGGAGTGAGCGGAGGAACTTGTGAACAAGATATTGCCTGCGGACAATTTGCGATCGCGAAGGCTATTGAGAGGGGAATGAAATCTTGATCAAATCATATAACAGTTATATTGATGGACGCTGGGTGAACACGGAGCAAAAATTCAACGTCGTGAACCCGGCTAATGGACAAATCATCGCCGAAGTGGATCAATGCGGTGTAGAGCATATTGAACAAGCCGTGGATGCGGCAAATCGGGCTTTTCCGGAATGGGCGGCCATGGGGCCTGCCGCGCGGGCCGAGTTACTGTTTAGATGGACAGAAATTCTGATTCAGCGTGCTCAGGAATTTGCGGAATTGGAAACTGCGCAAACCGGAAAACCGATTATTATGACGGAAAATTTCGATATTCCTTTTTCGATCGATAATTTGCGTTTTTTCGCGGGTGCTGCAAGAGTAGTCCCCGGCATGGCAACGACCGAGTATGTCCCTGGCCATCAAAGCTCGATCCGGAGAGAACCGATTGGTGTTGTAGGCCTGATCTCGCCTTGGAATTATCCGATGAACATGGCCGCCTGGAAGCTCGGTCCCTCGCTTGCGGCTGGGAATACCGTCGTGATCAAACCGGCCAGCTTAACGCCGCTGACGACCATCGAGATGGCAAGGGCAGCGCACGAGGCGGGTATTCCGGCAGGTGTTCTGAACGTGGTGACAGGTCCCGGTGGGATAGTCGGGGATGCGTTGGTGAGGCATCCGAATGTGCGCATGATCTCCCTTACGGGCGATACGCAAACCGGGAAGACGATTATGGCCCAAGCGGCTTCAACCGCGAAAAAGCTTCATCTGGAATTGGGAGGAAAAGCGCCTTTCGTGGTGTTCGCCGATGCGGATTTGGAGGCGGCGGTTCAAGGAGCGGTCATGGGGGCATTTATCAATTCCGGACAGGATTGTACGGCAGCTGCGCGGGTGTATGTTGAAGCTTCCGTTTACGATCAGTTTTTATCCATGCTGTCGGAGCGTGTAAAACGGATTCGCGTCGGTCTTCCGATGGAGCGTAATACGGAGATGGGATCGCTTATTTCTTACTCGCACCGCGATCGTGTCGAGGGTTTTGTGCGGCGGGCCGTGCAGGCGGGAGCAAAGGTGGCTGCCGGAGGCTGTCGTCCCGAGGAGCCTGATCTGAAGGCCGGAGCCTATTACATGCCGACGGTGCTTTACGATGCTGCGCAGGATTCCGAGATTGTACAGGAAGAGGTATTCGGCCCTGTGTTGGTCGTTCTTGCTTTCCGCGATGAGGCGAATGCTCTTGCGTTGGCGAACGATACGATTTTCGGATTGGCCGCATCGGTTTGGACCAGGGATGTGTTTAAGGCCAATCGGATGTCTGCCGGAATTCAAGCGGGCACCGTTTGGATCAACGACCACATTACGATAGTTTCGGAGATGCCGCACGGCGGATATAAACAAAGCGGTTTCGGAAAGGATATGTCGGCCTACGCGCTTGAAGACTACACGCAAATCAAGCACGTAATGGCAGATGTAACCGGCAGGGTCTATAAAGATTGGCATTTTATGAAATGAGTCATCGGTCTGTGCGAAAAATATGAAGACGTTTGACGCTGGACAGACTTTTTCCGATCCTCGAGAACTGATGGTAAACGGCATCTTTAAATGGTCTGGGGTATAATTGCATTTTCCTCCCCTTGTTGAATGATTTGTCCTTATTTCGGTTAGACTTCAATCCATAAACTTCCTTGATCATCACAAAAGGATTGAAACCTTGGTTTTTATCGTTAATCATTTCCCAAAATTCGTTACCGTTTTTACTGTATCCAGTGTTGCTTTTGATTTTTGGGATGGAAGAATTGCCCGAAAACTTAAAGCAGCAAGTGAATTCGGAGTGGAATTGGATTCTTTGGCTGATGTCTCAGTTTTGGCGTTGTTCCTGCATTGGCTCTTTATGAAACAGTTCCCCATCTTTTGATTTCGGACATAGCGCTCATATTGTTTCCGATAGCCGGAGCCCTATATTGATAAGGATCAAAAAGCTTTAATTGAGATATGCGTTCGACTTACCTCTTCATTCCATATTAACCAATAAGTATTTATGCAAAGGACCAATCCAAATGATAAAAACGATACTTCTTCAATATGTAGCCCGGTTTGGTTATATCGGCATTTTCGGATCGATGATGCTGGGAATGATTGGTTTGCCTGTCCCCGATGAATTGCTCATGACGTTTGCCGGGTATTTGATTTTCAAAGGAAAACTGGTTTATTGGATCACGCTTATCGTTGCATGCTTGGGTTCGATAAGCGGCGTATCGTTCAGTTTTTTCTTGGGTCACAAATGGGGTTTGCCTTTGTTGGAAAAGCACGGACGGAAAATACATATGACTCCGGAGAGATTGGAAAAATCGGAGATTTGGTTTAAACGCTTCGGCAAATTCGCCGTCACTTTCAGTTACTTCATTCCTGGAGTGCGCCACTTTACCGCGATCTCGGCGGGCATCAGCAGATGGAAATATCGCATTTTTTTGTTGTATGCAGTCCCTGGCGGTATAGCGTGGGCCTTTACTTTTATAACGCTTGGTTACTATCTGGGAGAAAATTGGCGGGTTTTTACAGAAACCTTCCACAGGTATATGTTATATACCGTTCTTGGGTTGGTTATTGGGCTTGGAATCTGGCTGGCAATACGCCGCAAACGGAATCCTAAACAAATGAAAGCAGAAACGCCAACACCGATTGGTTCGAGGTCACGCTCATTCGTGTCTTATGAATTTATTGACGAAATGCAAAAACATCCCGACTCTGCGGCTTTTATCGATGAACTGAATTCTGAACCACAGGATCAAGGACCTGCTCCAAGACGCTGACCGGCCGTCCTGTCTTCAGAAAATTCGGGTTTATTGACTTATCGGCCAACTTTGATGTTGTATTCTTTCAGTTTTCGATAGAGTGTCGTTCGGGATATGCCCAAATCTTTGGCCGTGTTGCTGATATTTCCTTTCCGTTTTACTAAAGCTTGAATATAAAAATTCCGTTCGCGTTCATTGCTGATCTGTTTAATTTCTTCCACGCGGTCAACTTGAACAATATATTGCGGAAGATGCTCTTTCGTGATGTAAGAGGAATTTTCGGCCAAATAATAAGCGCGCTCGATGACATTATTGAGTTCCCGGACATTTCCCGGCCAACTATGCCGGTAGAGCAGTTCAAGCGCTTCAGCTGCAATATGTTTAAATGGAAGACCTGTGCTTAATGACATTTCTTTGATGAAATGCCCCGCCAATTCGGGAATATCCCCGGCGCGCTCGCGCAACGGAATTAACTCAATGGTAAACACATTCAGCCTGAAGTAGAGATCGCTTCGAAACGAGCCGTTATAAGCGATTTCCTGAGTTATGTTTTTGTTGGTTGCCGCAATGATGCGTACATCTACGGGTATGGATTTATGTCCGCCGACACGGGTGACCTCTTTTTCCTGCAGGACTCGCAGCAGAGTCGCCTGAAGTTCAAGCGGCATATCGCCGATTTCATCCAGAAACAACGTGCCTCCGTTCGCGAATTCGAATTTCCCCGGACTGCCTCCTTTTTTTGCCCCGGTAAATGCGCCCTCCATATACCCGAACAACTCCGCATTGATTAAATCCCTCGGAATTGCCGCGCAATTCAAAGCAATGAACGGTTTGTTCATCCGCATGCTTTCATTATGGATCGCTCTGGCGAACAACTCTTTGCCTGTACCGCTTTCTCCAAGTATCAAGACGTTTGCGTTGGTTCTTGATGCGAATCTGGTCAGCGACACAGCGTGCATGAATTTTTCATCGGAACCGATGAGATCCCGGGTCAGGAGCCGGCTTTTATCCTTGGAAATAAAGTGGAAGTTGTTCTTGCCCTGTTGTTTGAAATACAAATAAACATACGGCGGAGATTTTTTGACCGACACTTCAAACAGATCTCCGGAAATTTCCTTTCTCAAGACGGATGCGGAATCATCCCTATTGCCGGATGAAATTTCCCTTAACACCTGCAGAACGGCCTCACGCTTGCTTGCCAGCAATGCTTCGGCGGACGGATTCAGAAATACAATCGATCCGTCCAGCAGCACAAACAAACTTTCCGGAATGTGTCCTGAGATATCTTGAAGAATCCGATATTCGGAAAAGTCTTTCATGTGTTTTTCCAAGAGCTCTTGGTTGATCCGGATCTCCTCTTGGGATTCGACTTCAGGCTTGTTCTCGGATGCTGCAATGGTCACATTTTTAAAAAAAGGAACTGGAGCAATCGGTTGATCCGATTCCCAAACAATGGTAAACTGCCCTTTTTCGTTTACTTGTCCGATTCTGGAATTCAACCACAAATGTTGATTGATTTTGTCTACGACAATCTTTCCCTGCGGGGCGTCAAACGCTAATCCGGGCAAAACACGGCGAAGTTCGTCGATACTTGCCGTTTTCGTTCTCCGCAGCGCTTCCGTAAGCAAAAATAGGCTATTATACGCATTTTCCATAGCCGAACTAATGTTTTCTGAGCCGTATGTGCGGCGATACGCCGCTACAAATGCCTGATTTCTTTCGGATTGTATGGAACTGAAGTACGGAAAGGAAGAATAATGGCCTGCTGCATAAGGCGCCTGAATGGATGCTATTTCCGTTTCGGCCGTAATGGCGCTGGCGATCGGTTGCTTCAAGCCGTGATGATGATGCTGTTGATAAAAGGCGATTGCGCTGTCCCCTACGAGAGTGGAGAAAATGACATCGGGGTTGGCTTCCTTAATTTCGTTTAAATAATTGCTGAATTCCTGCCTTCCCAATTTCACGTAGTTTTCGCCGGCAATTTTTCCTTTATGGAATTGGATCAGATGACGAATATGCCGGTTTGTTTCGCGAGGGTAAATATAATCGGACCCGATCAGATAGATCGATTTCCCCAAATTGTTGATAATCCAAGGGATGAAATGAAGCAGCTGCTGATTCGGCAGCGGTCCGCAATAAAAGATGTTCCGGTGCTGTTCTTCCCCTTCGTACTGTGTCGGATAAAGCAAAAGGGAGTCGTATTGTTCCAACACAGGAATGACCGATTTGCGGCAAGAGGAAGTATACAATCCGACGATGGCCGCCACTTTGTCGATGTTGATTAATTTCTCCGCTTTCTTGGCGGCCCAGTAAGGATCGGATGCGATGTCTTCCACGATGGGCAGCAAAAACTTCCCGTCGACTCCGCCTTGTTCGTTAATCTGACGGATGGCCAAGAGACTCGCTTGATATTGTCCGCGTTCCGTAATCCCTGTGGTCCCCGTCAAAGAAAAAAGAATGCCGATTTTAATTTCATTCCGGTTGATTTCTGTCACGACTTAAACCCCCTTTTCAAATGAAAATAAAACGACAATGCTTCATTTTTGATTCATTATTGTGCAGTGCGTTACAAAAGCCGATACAATTTCATTACATTATGTAATGTATTATAACATTAATTTTGTTAATTTTAGGAACTATAATTATTTTTTTAAAAATATAATATATAAGTAATTTTTAATTACATTATATGATATTTTTAATTACACTAAATTAACACAACAGTATTGGCACAATTATTGCTTAAAAAATTTAGTGAGAATTTAAACAAGCAAATGGAGGTTGAGGCCATGAAGTGACAAATTGAAAGGCTGCTGGAAGTACGCCACAACGGGTTTTCCTAGAGTGGAGTTGGTCTATATCCAAGAAAAAGAATGAATCTTCGGAGGGAGTTGGCCATATTGGATAGTCAAGTTCTGAACGAGAATCTGAAGGGAACCAAAGTATCGGCACGATCAACAAAGCGCTCTTTCAACAATTGGGTAAACAATCCTGTTTTAGAGGATTACGCGCTTCGTTACGCACCGCGTTCATTCCGAAAATGGACGGAATTTGCCGTAGCCAGTTCGGCAATCGGCGGCATTGCGTACTTGGCGGATTTTGCCATTGGCGGTTCGATTGCCGTCACCTACGGATTTGCCAATGCGCTATGGGCCATTGTGGTCACCGCGGTCATCATCTTCCTGACAGGGCTTCCGATTTCGTATTATTCGGCTAAGTACAACATTGACATGGATTTGTTGACACGCGGGGCAGGCTTCGGTTATATGGGTTCGACCTTAACTTCCCTAGTTTACGCCTCATTTACATTTATTTATTTTTCGCTTGAAGGTTCAGTGATGGCTCAGGCATTTGAATTGTATTTTGGAATGTCTTTACCGGTCGGCTATTTAATATCCTCCTTGATCATTATCCCGATGGTTATTTACGGGATGACCTTCCTGGCGCGTTTGCAGGTTTGGACGCAACCGATTTGGATTACTCTGATGGTATTGCCGTTTATTGTGATTTTGATCAAAGATCCCGGCACTCTGGTAAGCTGGACGCAATTTGCCGGCAATTCCAAATCGGGCGCTTCATTCAATCCTCTCTCATTCGGTCTTGCAGCCGGAGTGGTGCTGTCCCTTATCGCCCAAATCGGCGAACAAGTCGATTATTTGCGGTTTATGCCGGACAAAACCAAATCGAACAGCAGAAAATGGTGGTGGGCCGTTATTCTGGCCGGTCCCGGATGGGTCATTCTCGGCGCGCTAAAGCAGCTCGGAGGATCATTCCTTGCTTCTTATATAGCACCGACGGTTGGAATCGACAAGTCCACCGAACCGATCCAAATGTATACGATGGCATTTCAATATTTTATTCCCGGCGCGTTTGCGGCTCTAAGCATTGCCACTTTATTCGTTATCTTGTCGCAGATCAAAATTAATGTAACCAATGCGTATTCGGGCTCCCTCTCATGGTCAAACTTTTTCTCCCGTCTTTTTCATGCTCATCCCGGGCGTGTGGTTTGGCTCTTTTTGAATGTGGGGATTGCCATCATCCTGATGGAGGCAGGGGTATTCGGGTTTTTAAACACGGTTCTGGGATTCTACTCCAACGTGGCCGTAGCATGGATTGGCGCGCTGGTGGCGGATCTTGTCGTCAATAAAAATATACTCAAGATCAGCCCCGCTTATATCGAGTTTAAACGGGCCCATTTGTATAACTTCAACCCGGCGGGATTCGGTTCGATGCTCATCGCTTCAGTGATTTCAATACTGGCTTACTACGGGATGTTCGGTTCATGGATGCAGGCTTTCTCGCCATTTGTCTCGCTCGCGCTGGCCTTTGTCCTGGCTCCGATTATCGCCGTTCTGACGAAAGGCAAATATTATATCGCCCGTCCGAATCCGATGATTAAAGGGAACGGTGGATTGCCGAACACCGCAAGCGCGCAGATTTCATCCTTGGATCAAACGACATCCGCCAATGAGGTACTTACTTGTTCCGTTTGCGGTTACGACTATGAAATAGAAGACTCGACTTATTGCCCCTTCCATGGCGGGAATATATGCTCGCTGTGCTGCAGTCTGGAAAGCAGCTGCCACGATATGTGCAAAGCCCGATAATGAGTAAGAAAATGAAAAAATACATTGAATAATAGTGGGAGGAAGATATATGCCGGAAGTGCTTTTTAAAGTAGATCTGACGAAACCGATGGAAGAACAGGATGTTCCCGGACATAACCGTTGGCACCCCGATATCCCGGCTGTGGTTTCCGTAAACCCGGGATCCGTATTCCGGATTGAGTGCAAGGACTGGACGGACGGTCAAATCCATAACAACGACGATCCTTCCGATGTTCGCGATGTGGACCTGACAAGAGTCCACGTGCTGAGCGGACCTATTTGGGTCAACGGAGCCGAACCCGGGGATTTGCTGGTCGTGGATATATTGGATATCGGCGCTCTGCCGACTTCAGAATGGGGCTTTACCGGAATATTTGCCCGGGAGAATGGAGGCGGCTTTCTGACCAACCACTTTCCTGAAGCCGGCAAAGCCATTTGGGATTTTCACGGCATCTATGCATCTTCCCGCCACATTCCAAACGTCAGATTTCCCGGCCTTTTGCATCCCGGATTGATCGGCTGCGCGCCGTCCCATGAGATGCTGGCCGAATGGAACAAGCGGGAAGCCGAATTGGTTGCCACCGATCCCGACAGGGTGCCTCCTCTCGCGAATCTCCCCAGCCCCAAGGGAGCGGTTTTAGGCAATTTGAAAGGGGCGGAGTTTGACCGCATCGCCAAAGAGGGAGCCAGAACCGTACCGCCCCGCGAACATGGAGGAAACTGCGACATCAAGAATCTGTCCAAGGGCTCCAGAGTGTATTTCCCGGTATATGTCGATGGAGCCAAACTATCAATGGGGGATATCCATTTCTGTCAGGGCGACGGAGAAATTTCCTTCTGCGGCGCCATCGAAATGGCGGGATGGTTGGATCTTCACGTTTCCCTCATCAAAAACGGCGTTGCGAAATATGCGGTAACCAATCCCATCTTTAAAACAGGACCCGTAGAGCCTGCCTTCTCCGAATATATTGTATTTGAGGGTATTTCGGTCGATGAAGAGGGGAAGCAATATTATCTGGATCCTTTTATCGCCTATCAACGGGCCTGCATGAATGCCGTCGAATATTTGAAGAAATTCGGCTATACGGGAGAACAAGCGTATATGCTCCTAAGCGCGGCTCCTTGTGAAGGACGCATAAGCGGAATTGTGGATATACCCAACTCTTGCAGTACAATAGCGATCCCCACCGGGATTTTCAACAAAAACATACTTCCTACCTGATGAGGTGCTGCCAGATGCCGGTATATTCTTTTTTATGCGGGAATTGCGGCGCGTTTGACCGATACCGTACCATCAGCGAGTCCGGCGACCCTATGAATTGTCCGTCCTGCCATAATCCGGGGGAGCGTATTTATACGGCGCCGGGTATTATTAAAACTTCTTCGGCGCTTCGTTCCAGAATGGAGCGCGGCGCCGAAGGAAGAATCGTTAAACGCGAGGCGGGCAGTCAACGTTCACAAAGCGAAAGCGGATTGCCCGCCGCCGCAAAACCGCAATTCGTCTCCGGGAGACCTTGGATGATTGGTCACTGATCCATTTCAAATATGCAAGCATCCAATGCCTTCTCATATCGTGAATGACCGCAATCGAGTAGGCCTATGCGCATGAGCATAGGCCTCTCACATTCATCTGTTGCAGAGACAAAGTCTTCTGCATATCGGGTCAGTCGATGTCCTCGTTCTGTCATATAGAATACAGATCCAGCCCCGTTTCTTTGATATTATTCGCCCCGATATTCCGGTTTCCTGTTTTCGAGAAAAGCCTTAAGCGCTTCGATTCGGTCCCTGCTCGGAATGATGACTTCATAGGCCTTGGATTCAATGTCCAGTCCAGTTTGAAGGTCAACATCAAAACCCCTGTCCACCGCAAATTTCGCCTGATAAACTGCAAGCGGTGCATTCTCCAGAATTTCTCCAGCAAGCTGATCGGCCAATTCATACAAATGATTCCGGTCTCTGGCAAGTCCATTCAAAATTCCGTAATTCATTGCTTCCGAACCCGTAATTTTACGGGCAGTCAATATAAGTTCCTTCGCTTTGGATAGGCCGATTAATCGAGACAGACGTTGAGTCCCGCCAGCTCCTGGAATGATTCCGAGACTTACTTCCGTAAGCCCCATACTCACATCGCCGACAGCTAATCGAAAATCGCACGCCAGCGCCAATTCAAAACCGCCGCCGAATGCATAACCGTTGATGGCAGCAATGGTGGGTTGAGGCAAACGTTCAAACGCAGTAAAAACATCACGAATTTTTCGAACATTTCGGCGGACTTGCTGTTCATTTAAGGTTTTTCTTTCTTTCAAATCAGCGCCCACACTAAAAGCTCGACCTTCACCCGTAACGATAACCACTCTGATTTCCTTCGATGCATGACAAAGTTCATCAATAATTTCACCCATCCGGACTAAAACGGAATAGTTCATGGCATTCAATTCAACTGGCCGATTCAGAGTAATCAAGCCGACATTCCCACGTCGCTCCAGCAATACAAGATCTTCATTCATTCCGTATTCTCTCCCGCACAACCACCTATTCCTTGTTGGGTATAATGTTTAATCAATTTTTGATATTCTTTAGATCCTTGCTGTACCCACCATAGTGCGTTGCCTTCCAAATCCTTTAGCTTTTTGGCAGGAATTCCGCCGACCACAATACGCGACGGAAATTTGGAATCGGCCAATACGACGCTTCCTGCCGCAACAACGGATTCTTGGCCAATTTCCGCATTATCCAGCACAACCGCGTTCATGCCGATGACGGAACTGCGGCCGATTCGGCAGTTGTGAAGAATCGCACCATGTCCAACAGTCACATCTTCATCGACGAAAGTGCCTTCATCCGTCATATGGATCACGCAGTTATCTTGAATGCTCGACCTAGCCCCGATGAAGATCGAGCCTTCGTCCCCGCGCAATACGGCGCCAAACCAGATGCTCACCCCATCTTCAATCACAACATCTCCGATGATCGTTGCATTGGGCGCAATAAAGGCAGTCTCAGCGATTTTTGGTTTTTTCCCATTAAACTCCAAGATTAATCCCATTTCCTCCTCCTCAGAGTAATGCAATACCGTCAGCAACCCGCCGGTATTGATTATTGGCTTTTAAAAAACTTGTCAGAGAAAGATTTCAACACGTACCGGCCGTTCCCGCCAACACGCCCAGGGTCACTTCCGGGAGTCCGATTTGTCCCGCCTGATCTCCCATGAAGCGCAGATCGCACAGGCCTCCGCCGACCGTATGCCCTTCCAGGCAGGCGATAAAAATCTGGGGAGCCCGCACGAATCTGTAGGCCACTCGATTGGCCCTGGCATCTTATTTGTCCAAATGGCCGAACCGAGACCATAAATGGCATCATTGGCTTGACGGACGACTTCATCCTCGTCTTTGAATTTGATGACCACAACCACCGGTCTGAATATTTCTTCCTGGCCACGCGCATATCGTTCCGAACATTACCGATGACCGTAACCGTCGATCACATTTTCATGGCTGTTCGAAATTACGGCTCCCATATGAACCCCATCGTCAAATGGATCGCCCGTACGGACCCGCTTCGCTTTCTCGATAAACCTCTCCATGAATTCATCATAGATGTTCTCGTGAACAAATAGTCTGGATCTTGCTTCACAAGATTATAATTTTTCGATAATGGTGGAAATCCCCTGTCCTACCCCGATGCACATTGTGGCCAAACCATATCGGCAATCTCTGCGCTGCATTTCGTGTACCAGTGTGGTAACGATACGCGAACCGCTGCAGCCAAGCGGATGTCCGAGTGCAATCGCCCCGCCGTTAACGTTAACCTTTTCCATGGTAAAACCAAGCTCGCGAATAGAAGCGACCGACTGCGAAGCAAACGCTTCATTGATTTCAATCAAGTCCAATTGGTTTGCAGACAAGCCAGCTTTTTGAAGTGCTTTTCTGGTAGCAGGAACAGGACCCATTCCCATGTATGCAGGGTTAACACCCGCAACGGCCCAAGCCACGATCCGGGCTAAAGGTTTCAGCCCCATCCTTTCGGCGGCGTTGCGTTCCATAATCAGCACAGCACTGGCTCCATCGTTAATTCCGGATGAATTTCCGGCCGTCACGGTTCCGTTATTTCTAAAGACAGGTTTTAACTGCGACAATTTTTCCTTCGTCGTTTCCGGTCTTGGGTGTTCATCCGTATCAAACATTACTGTCGTTTTCCCTTGTTGTATTTGCATCGGAACGATTTCGACATGAAAGCGTCCCTTTTGTATAGCTGTATTCGCTTTTATTTGACTTGCCAAAGCCAGTTCATCTTGAGCTTCTCTGGAAATTCCATAGCGTTCCGCTACATTTTCCGCCGTTTCTCCAAGACTGATCGGCGGATAACTTGAGGCTAACTTTGGATTTACCATACGCCAACCCAGCGTCGTATCATATAGCGTCTGATTCCCCTTTTCACCGGAAAGCTGTGGTTTAGGCAAGACAAAAGGCGCACGTGTCATGCTTTCCGTTCCCCCGGCGATGAACACATCCCCAACATCGGCTTTAATAGCTGCGGCCGCTTGATTAATCGCTTCCAAACCGGAGCCGCACAGCCTGTTTACCGTGACACCCGGCACTGTGACCGGAAATCCCGCCAACAACAATGCCATTCGGGCTACGTTCCGGTTGTCCTCTCCCGCCTGATTGGCACAACCCAAAAACACATCTTCTACTCGATCGGATTCTATCGCATTTCTTTTCATTAATTCACGAATAACGTGCGCCGCAAGATCATCGGCCCTAACATCTTTCAACATTCCGTTATGTCTTCCAATCGGGGTGCGCACAGCATCCACAATGACCGCTTCTCTCATACCATACGTCCCTCGCTTCTTATCATTCGTAACTGTAAAAGCCTTTTCCCGCTTGGATTCCCAACCATCCGGCTTGCACCATTTTTCGCAATATCGGCGCCGGCCTGTACCGGTCTTCTCCCAAATCCCGATGAAGACCGGAAAGCACTGCGTAAATGTCATCCAACCCAACTTGATCGGCCCACTCCAGAGGCCCCATCGGGTAATTTGTTCCTTTGCGCATTGCTGTATCTATGTCCTCTTTAGAGGCCATTTTTTCCGTCCATGCAAAGGCCGCTTCATTCACGATCATGGACAAAATTCTTGGAAAAACGAGTCCCGCCTCGTCTCCAACCGTTTCCGTATCTTTGCCGAGATATGCAATCAGTTGACTTGCTCTTTCCAAATAAGATGTGTCCGTTTGCAAACCCGGAGCGATTTCGATCAGTTCGCTTGAATCCTGTTTCGCAAAAGCGGCAAACCCCACCAACCGATATGGATGCATCAACCAAGAAGCGGTTTGGGTGGCGGTAACCCCCAATATGGACGACAAAATCAAAGTGTCATCTTCCACACATCGTTCAATCAACATGAGATCTTCCCTTTTTTGTTCCAAGTTGAGGTTCGTGGTTTCAATGACCGCGTCAAACCTTCCCTGTGAAGATTCTGTTATTCCATGAATCTCAATATTCGGTACGGCGGAGAAAAGTGAATGCATCGTTCGGGCCAGCGCGTTTCTGCCCAAAATCGCTACCCGCAGATTATTTGTCATAGGCATAATATCCTCCTCCGGTTTTGCGCCCGAGTTGCCCCGACTGCATCATCCGCTGCTGGTAATAATGCGGTCGAAAACGGGGATCGCCGAAGAAAGCTTGGTGTACGGATTCCGTTGTGGAAAAATTAATGTCAATGCCGATCATATCCTGGAGTTCAAAAGGCCCCATACGAAATTTCCCTGCTTTCCTCATGATCCGATCGATCTGCTCAACATTTGCCACACGATCTCCCAAAATTCGCAGCGCTTCATTATAAAATGGACGAGCAATCCGGTTTACAATAAATCCGGGAGTATCTTCGCATATTACAGGGCTTTTGCCGATGCTGGAAACAAAGGAGACAAGCGCTTTTACGATATCACTCTCCGTAAGTAATCCCCTGACGACTTCAACCAGAGGCATGACATAAGCAGGATTAAAAAAATGAAGTCCCGCTATCCGACCGGGATTTTGGGTTGCGCTTGCCAATTCGGTAATGGAAAATGAAGAAGTGTTCGTTGCCAATATCGTTTCATTCGGACAATACTCACCCAACTGCCGAAACAACCTTTTTTTCAATTCCAGCTTTTCCGGCACTGCCTCGATAATCAACTCGCAGTTTTTCATGTCCGCCAGTTCAACCGTCGGCTCAATCCTTTTTTTGACTTGATCTCCATCCAGATGAGTCAACTTCCCTTTTTCCACCAATCGATCGATTCGCAGACCAATTTGGGACACCGCTTGTTGAGCAATGGATTCCTGAATATCGTACAGTAATACCCGATAGCCGGATTGTCCGATGATTTGGGCAATGCCGGACCCCATCGTTCCCGAACCAAGCACTCCTACCGTGTGAAATTCCATATTATTCACTGCCCCTTTGGGTTTGATCCCCTGAATTTTCCTGCCATCGGATATATTCAAAAACGCTTCGGCAATCACTGCAGAAATACTGCCTCACAAGTTGAAACGTGCCGAAATGGGACATCATGGAAACCTCGGAGGAATCACAAAACGGACAATGCACTTGTTGCTCAAACGACATGGGAAACATCCATTTCTTCCCGGAGTTGATCGATTCGCCCCTGAAAGCGCTTAACCAGATTGCGATCAGCCAGCCTGTAACCTTCCGCAATCAAGGCGGAATCCTGTTCGATCTTGTTCAACCAGTTCAAGGCATCCGGTATCGCTTTTTCCAATCCTTCATTGCATTTATGAGGAATCGCTCCCTTATCCTTCAATAATTGCCGAACCCAATTTCTGGAGTAGATGATGTGTTCCTTCTGCTCCTTCAGCAGCTTATGAATGCGGTGAGCAACCTCGGAATGATTTGCTTCAAGAATGTCCTGCAGAACGAGTTCCAGCGCTTCGTTAACCGCATACACGCTAGTAATGAGGTCAAACCAGTTATCAATGGAAACAACCGACGAAAATGCCCTGCCCGTTTGATCTTCGATTTCCGGTTTTTTTCCTTCCAAGCCCTGCAGATCGAACGCCCAGTTATACAAAAGTCGGGCATGCCCAAGTTCACCTTGAGCCATGGCTATAGACGCCAGCGTAGCTTCCAAATTGGGGCCGCTGATTCCGATTTCCACCAACCGATCTCCCAATACGTATTTATTATCCGCAATCTGTTGAATAATTTCGATAAAAGCTTGTAATCCTGCTGATATTTCATTCACGGCTTCCCACACCTTCCTTTTCAAAAAGTCCTTCAGGCTGCCTAACCCAGCAGATTTGGTCTTTTCGCACCACGCACATCTCCGCCCAATCCTCCTCATCATAAATGAAGGTGGCATAGACTTTGGCCAATTCGTCGTTCTGGGCTTCGACTTCACCAATCAGGATCAGATTGTCGCCTCTGTTAATTCGCGCAAACACGTTGTATTCAAAACTCGTTTCCATAGAGCTCATCCCGAGCTTACCCCCCAACTTTTCAATGTTTTCCGTGCATCGGGACTCAAGCGTTCCACCGTCCAGGGAGGGTCCCACACGACATTGATTTTTATTTCTTTGACATCGGGCTCCTGCGACAAACGCTTCAAAATATCGTCTTGAATCCACTCCATACATGCACAGGAAACAGCGGTATAGGTCATGGTCAACGCAACTTCACCCTGCGATTCCTCAATATCATAAATGAGTCCCATATCTACAACATTCACGGGAAATTCAGGATCGTTGACTTCTTTAAGCGCATTCCAGCAACTGCGAACCAATGGATTCGTGTCCGGCATTTTTATCCGACCTCTTTTCGCAATTCCGCCATCTGCTGCGCGCCGGATTGAATACGCTCGACGAATTCCCGGTTCCGCGGCCCTCTGCGCTTAAACCGTTCAATCATGTTGTCCCAGGTATCCGGCTGATCGGTCAGCCACTTTTTGTTTTCCACATCAAATTTGCAAGGAAAGGGAACGGTCAGTACATATTGATTCGTCGTCTCGTCATAATAGGCCGGCACCTTCACTCCGATGGATTCACAGAACGGCACACCTGTGGACAACCATTTTTGACGAAGTTCGTCATTCGTTCTGCCTTTCAACTTATATTCCAATTGAGTGGAACGGCTTTTCAACTCGTCGGCGACCCCGAAAAATTCCAAGGCCATCAGGAACATCCATTCAACAGCTTGCTCGACTTGCTTCCTGGTTTCCGGATTTTCCATTGCCGAGCGCATGATAGTCTCGCCATTACGCAGATGAAACAATTCCTCTTTATCCACTTTAATCAGCGCCCGTTTCCAAGGACCATAAGAGGTGTGCTCAAAAGCGTCTCCCAGGAGAGTATAACCGGCGCGGTCAAAAAATGCGTTAAAGACGCCGAGCTCAATCCAATTGGAAAGTTCAAAATCAAAAGCATATGGGTTTTTCCACTGATGAGCGGGACGATTGTACAACAACTCATCAATATCCTCGCCCAGTTCTTTCAAAAGACGGTAAGCGATATGCGCATGACCGATTTCATCCTGCATAATCGCCAGTGCGGTAATTTTGCTGTTTAATGTGGGCGCCTGTTTGTATACAGTGAGAAGCGGAGGCACGCTGAGCAGTTCCGTGTCTCCGACAATCCGCAGCGTCTGCTTTAAAGTATTGAGATATTCTTCATTCATGTCCTCGATTTTCTCGACGATAAATCCTTTGTTGATTTTTTCCTTCAGCAAGTTAAAACCATCCAACCCAATCACCTCATTACGTTTTTTATTTTATCGTTTATTTAGCGTAATAATATGATATTGTTTATTGTCTGTCAAGCAACTTTTTTACACTATATTCATGTTAACTTCATTTTCAGACTCGATTTATTATTTTTTTATTACGTTTGTAATTTATACATAATATTATAAAGAGGGGCGTTTTCTTGTATTACTGCAAAAAAACTCCCCTGAATTCTTGACAAACAAACTTAAAAACATCGCAAAAACCACTTAAAATCCCTTTATTTTTGCCTATTAACAAATCTACTCCCCACATACAAGAAGCCTCTGGCCATTTCTGTTAATTTTTCGTCTTGACAGGAATTGATCGTTTATTTATATTATGTTATGTAAACGATCGTTATTATAGCATTAATAAAGGGTGTGAATGGAATGGACAAAACAGAAAGATTAAAAGAAAAAATTAAAAGCGGATTTATGCTGGAATGTAAGGATGATATGAGCGAGGAGTACCTCCATTTATTAATTCAAACTTTGACAATTGTCGCTGATACGGAACTCATGAGCGCTCCCGCAATGTTATCGAGCTATAAGGACGCTCCGACGTTAAACAATAAGATATCCATTTTGGCCGTCGTCCAAGATGAAATTGGCCATGCGCATATTGCGCTTCGTTTATTGAAAGATTTGGGCGTCGACACAGACCATTTGCTTTATGAAAGACCCCACAACGAATTCAAAAATCCGTACGCAATGGATTTTGCCCTCGACAACTATGAGGAAATCGGAGTGTTTAATGCTCTTTTTGACCGCGCCGGCTATACGCTGCTTGGCGATGTATACCAACATACGTCGTTCGGTCCTTGGAAAAGAGCTTTGGTTAAAGTCGACAAAGAGGAATTATTCCATCTGCGCCATGGCGAAACGATCATGAAATTGTCCATGGATAAAGGCGGGGAAGCCGAAGAAAAAGTCAAGCATGCCCTTGAATGGATGTTTTTAATGGCTCTTGAATTTTTCGGAGTTGGAGACAGTCTGAAAAAACGTTCAGGTCAATTGGAATACAAGCTTAAAGGAAGTTCGAATGATGAACTGCGGCAAAAGTGGTTTTCAACGGCAGTGCCTTTTTTTGAATCCATCGGGGTCAAAGTCCCGGTCGTTTATGATGAAAATACGGGTAAATATTCGTTGAACGTTTCATTCCCGTGCAAATTTGATATGGAAAACAAAAAATGGCTGTATGATCAACCGGATACTTGGGACGGCGCAATCGCGCGTTGGAAAACCCGCGGGCCCAACAACAAACAGTTTGTTGATCTGCTGCGCAGCGGACGCCGCGAGCTGGAAACTCTTAGAGAAGAGGCGGTGTGACATGAGCGCAACCGATATTCGTGAACATCGTTACTGGGATGCCCTTAAAGAGGTGAACGATCCGGAGTTTCCGATTAGTGTCGTAGATTTGGGATTGATTTATCAGATCGAACAAAATGCCGGCAAAGTGACGGTAACAATGACTTTTACCGCCGCTTCCTGCGCTTGCATGCAGTGGATGGAGGAAGATATTTCGAAGAGGTTATTACAAGAACCGGATGTCGAGGAAGTGAGCATTCGAGTTGTTTGGGACCCGCCCTGGACGGCGGAACGCTTGACCGAAAATGGCCGGCAAAAATTAAAACATTGGGGGGTAAGCGCAAGATGAACAAGCAAACTTACGAAATATTCGCCCGAATCCATCGCGGCGACGATCTGATGCAGATCGGCACGGTGGAAGCGCAATCCGACGATTTGGCTATCGCTTATGCCGCTTATATATACAACGAAGAGGAATGGACCGATATGATTGCAGTCCGGCGCGATCATATCCTGAAGGTTCGTCAAGCGGAACCCCTATTTTCTAAGGAAAGGATGTCTGTATAATGGTTGAACAAAGCACAGGGCTAAAAGCATTTATTGAATTAGTGGAAGCAATTGCGGACAATAAGTTTATATTGGGCGACCGCCTGGTTGAAATCGGTATTGGCGGCCCGGATATCGAGGCTGCAACATCGGCGATTGCAATGGCCCAGGGGGAATTGGGACATTCAAGGATTCTCTATAATTGGATCCAAGATCTGAAAGGACGTCAAGGAACCAAACCGGAAATCAAAAACCAAACCGGAAAGGCATTTAACGGCGTTGTCCAGATCAACGGTTGGCTGACCTTGATTGCCGCTCTTTATACAGTGGATGTTGCCCAGGATCTTGTGTTGAACTCGATTCTTCAGGCTCGACGGGAAGACGTTATCTCGCGAATTCACAAGCTGATGAAAGAACAACGCGAACATATTCTCTATTCACGCGGTTGGGCCAACTCATTATTAAATGACAGAATGTCTGTTCCCCGCAAATTCAACGAAGCTTTGGACCGGATCATACCGGAAGTGGAGAAATGGCTGGCGGATCTTAATGCAAGTCATGTGCTGAAAGACGAAGGTTATTTATCGAGAGAATTAGACTTGCTAAAAAGCTTCCGGGAGCAAATCGGCCTGATGAGAGAAAAAGGGGGAACGGTCCATGCTTGTTGAACAAATGCAGGTGCATTGTTCGTTTTGCGATTCAACGGATGTCGAAATTTATTCCTCGTTCGGTACGGCGCAACTTGTACGCCAATATTATTGTCACTGTTGTCATAGTGTGTTCGAATTTATCAGGTGGCAGGAAAAAGAAACCGTGATATTTCAAAAATCCTCGTAGGTTTTGTCATTCGTTGCGGAGTAGAGTAGAACTGAAATTTTATTGGAGGGCGTGAGCCCTCCTTTTACTTTTCCAGTTACCCGTTCATTTCGCACTTTATTTAATGACCATTTAATGACCCGTTCCGAGGTACTGGACCTTCACTTCAGTGTTGTTCCGCAAATCATCGGGGGTTCCTTCAAAAACAACTTGACCTTTGCTCAAAATGTACACCCGATCAGCCACCTTTAATGCCATGGCAATATTCTGTTCAACCATCAGTATGGACAAGCCTTCTTTTTTCAATCGCGAGATGATATTCGCGACTTCCTGAACCATAATCGGAGACAATCCTTCCGAAGGTTCATCCAGCAGCAAGAGATCAGGGTTCGTCATCAGAGCCCTGCAGATGGAGAGCATTTGCTGCTCGCCGCCGCTGAGATTCCCCCCCATGGACAGACCTCTTTCCTTCAAGCGGGGAAACAATTCATATACCTTTTCCAGCGTCCATCCCGATCCTGAACAGGATCTCGCGGCAAGTGTAAGATTTTCCTTAACCGTCAAATTCGGGAAAATACCTCTCCCCTGCGGGGACAAGCCAATGCCCGACTTGGCAATCTTATAGGAAGGAAGCTGTTGAATCTCGTTTCCCTGAAAGACGATCTTCCCGTGCCTCGGCGGGGTAAAGCCGATGATCGAACGGATGGACGTTGTCTTGCCCATTCCATTGCGCCCCAGAATCACGGACAGACTGCGCTCCTTGACTTCCATCGATACGCCATGCAGAATGTGGCTATCGCCATAATACGTATGAATATTCTCGACCTGAAGCATCTACAAAACCCCATCCTCTCCAAAATAGATTTCGTAGACACGGGGATCGTTCCGAATGATTTGCGGATCTCCTTCCAGCAAAATCCCCCCATTGTGCAGCACCGTCACTTTCTCCGCCACGCCGAAAACGACTTCCATATCATGCTCGATGATGAGAAGCGTCAGATCTTTAGGCAGCCGCTGCAGCAGATCCAGGATGTACTGCGTCTCCTTATTGGACATGCCTGCCGTTGGTTCGTCCAAAAGCAGCACTTTCGGTTCCATGGCAATGCCCAATAAAATCTCCGCCTGCCGCTGTTCGCCATAAGACAGCTGCTTGACCCTGGAGTTGCGGCGATCGTAAAGCCCCCATGTTTCCAGCAATTCTTCGGCCCGATCATACATCTTGGCAAAATATCGCCTTTCCCTCGGACGGAACCAGATATGTTCCACTCCCTCCTTCACCTGCAGCGCCAGCAGCAAATTCTCCATGACCGTCAATTCGTTTAACAGATTATTGCGTTGAAAAGTCCGCACCAAACCGTTTCGCACACGGCCAAAATTCGGCATACCCGTAATTTTTTCGCTGAAATAAACAACTTCCCCCGCCGAAGGCTCCAGATCACCTGCAATGATGTTGAACAGCGTCGATTTGCCCGCTCCGTTCGGACCGATAAACGCCCTGCGTTCCCCCTGTTTGACGGAAAAGGAAAGATCCTGCAAAATTTTCAGGCCGCCAAAGCTTTTGCCCACTCCCTCCAGCCGCAGCACTTCAACTTCAGCATCAAAATCATGTTTTTGCATCGACATACCATTCCTCCCGCTTGCTATGGCCCATCAACGGCACGATTAATTTTCCGCATTCAGCGGAACGCTTGCTCCGGCGGCGCGTTTTTTCCGTAAAGATCCGATTCCCGCTATTCCTTTGGGGATAAAAATCACGAATAAAATAAAAACGATTCCCAGGATGAGCATCCATAAATCCGTATATGAACCGACGACTGTTTTCAATATGACAATAAAAGCGGCTCCGAGCACGGGGCCGATCAACGTGGCGACCCCGCCGACAAGAACCATGATCAGCACTTCCCCGGAAAGCGTCCAGTAAACATCCTTCGGAGAAACGAAACCGTTGAAATAAGAATACATGCTTCCGGCCACTCCACCCAAGCCCCCGGCAATCAAAAAGGAGTAGATTTTATAGAGGGTCGTATTGTAGCCCATGGCTTTCATGCGAACCTCGTTCTCGCGAATGCCGGACAATATTTGGCCGAACGGGGAACGAAGCACAATATTCAGCCCGAGCAGGACGACGCCAAAGACGATTAAAATCAAAAAATAAACCGATACCCCGCTGTCAATCCGAAACGACGGGAGCAGCCTCGGCTTCGGTATGCCGGAAAGACCGTTGTCCCCTCCCGTCAAGCTTCCCCAACGATACACCAGACCGTAGATCATCTGCGAAAATGCCAGTGTCAGCATCAAAAAGTAAAAACCGCTCACTCGGGTGCAAAAAAATCCAATGACCGCCGAAACGATAACCGCAATAATAAAACCGCCGGCCAGCGTTATCATCAAGTGGTCCGAAAAATGCAGCGCAATCAGGCTTGAGGCGTAGGCGCCCACCCCGAAAAAGGCCGCATGTCCCAATGAAACAAGCCCGGTATAGCCGACAAGAACGTTTAAGCTGAGCGCAAAAATACTAAAAATCAGAATCTCGCTGGCAATCCCCAAAACATAAGAAGAGAACAGCAACGGAATGAGACAAAGCGCCGCCAACAAGACAAAGTAAGGGAACCATCGGATGCCTTTATCCATTTCCGTGCACCTGCTTTCCTAACAACCCGGTCGGTTTCACGATCAAAACAACGGCCATCAGCCCGAAAATAATGAACAAACTCAACTGCGGAAACAGCACTTTGCCAAAAGTATCGACCACTCCAATAATCAGGCTGGCAATCAGCGTGCCCAAAATCGACCCCAATCCCCCGACAACCAGAATAACCAGCGACAGGATCAGAATTTCGAATTCCATCCCGGGAAAAAGTCCTAATATGGGCCCGGCCGCTACGCCACCGAATCCGGCGAGAAAACCGCCGACGGCAAACACGACCGTAAATACCAATTTGATATTGATACCCAGTCCGCCGACCATTTCTTTATTACTCAGGCCCGCGCGAACGATCGCTCCCCAGCGGGTTTTTTCCTGCAGAATCCACATTGCCGCCGCCACGCCGAAACCAATTCCCATGACCACCAACCTGTAAAGCGGAAAGGTTTGACCGAACAGCTCCACCGCCCCGCCGAGCCAATCCGGCAGCGGCAGCCACTGCACATCCGCCCCCCACATCCAGCGCACGATGTCATGAATCACGTAGGCAAGTCCAAAAGTCAGCAAAACTTGCGACAAATGACCGAGATGATAGGTCGGCCTCAGCAAAAAAACTTCCAGCAGCACACTGATCAGTCCGACTAGGAGAGGTGCGACAATGAGCGCAAGCAGAAAATTTTGAATGGTGTAATGGGTAATGGCAAGGGCCAAATAGGCCCCTACCATATAAAGAGATGCGTGAGCGAGATTAAGCACGCCCATGATGCCGAATATCAATGACAAACCGCTGGTGATCATGAACAGGAGCAAACCGTAGGATAAACCGTTTACCAATTGAATGCCAATCACGTCCAAGAACCATCTGCCCCCTTAAATCGATAAATATCGAACCTCTTATTTCTTATTTCCCGGGATCTTTGAATTCTCCCACGGTTTCGACAAACTCGTTTTCCGTCTTGCCGTCTTTAATGACCGTCTTAAATACGTGCAGATTTTGAATAACGTGATGCGTTTCCGGATCCAGCTTCAGCGGACCGCGCGGGCTCGCAAACGAGACTTTGCCGAATTCATCGGAAACTTTCTTCTTATCCGATGTATCGCCCTTCAAATTGTTGAACACTTCCACAATCATCCTGGCCGCATCGTAACCTTCGACGGATTCGATGCTCGGCCTGCTGTTGTATTTCTTCTCGTAAGCATCTACGAAAGCTTTGTTCTCCGGGGTTTGCATGCCGTAATCCCAGAACATGGTGCTGACGACGCCTTCTCCCGAATTTCCCGTTGCCGGGCGGATGTCTTCGGCATTCAGCCAGCCGGAGCCGATCAACGTGATTTTGCCTTTCAGGCCGTACTGTTCGTACTGCTTGACGAACCGCACCGCATCGCTGCCGGCGAAAAAGCTGTATACGGCTTCCGGTTTGGCGCTTTTAATTTGTGTAAGGTAGGAAGCATAGTCGTTTGAACCTAGCGGCGGATAAACCTCTCCGACGATTTCGCCGCCGGCGTCTGTAAACGCTTTCTTGAAAGCTTTGGAAACTTCTTTCCCAAAAGCATAATCCGCGGCCGCAAGATAAACTTTTTTGGCAATATGACCATAAGCGTATTGTCCCATCGAAGTTCCGATTTGCCAGGAATTGAACGAAGAACGCCAGATGTAGTCACTGCGCTTGCTTCTTGTCAAATCATCTCCTCCGGCATGGGCCACAAGATACGGCACCTGCTTGGAGTTGACTTCATCGCGCAATGCGTAAGCGACTGCCGTGCTTACCGTTCCCGTCAGGATGTCGATTTTGTCCTGATCCACCAGCTTGCGGAATTTGCGCAGCGACGCCTGCGGATCATTCTCCTCATCCTCTTTGATCAGTTCGATTTTTTTACCGCCGGCTTGCCAATTGACGCTTTCAAAATAAAGCTCCATGCCTTTCGTCAAGTTCTCGCCAAGAGAAGCGTAAACCCCGGAGTAGGGCAGAATTGCCCCAATTTTGACGGTTTCCTGCGCTTTATTGCCGGCATCGCCATTGTTCTTCGGCTGCTCACTTTGCTGAGCGGTTTCTTTCGGTTTGTCGGAAGATGCCGCCTCGTTCGAAGCGGTTTTTTGCGTTCCCTGCCCGCATGCGGAAATAAATACCATGATCGCGAGCAAAAGAAAGTAAAGCAGTTTGTGTTTTTTCATCAGACCCACCTCTTGTTTTGAATTTTTGAACAATTCAATCACATTATATCGTCTTATTAAGCCTAATACAATGTTTTTTATATTATCGATTTCAAAACATAATATTGTTTATTTAAAGAACGGATTAAAATACATAATATTAATAGACAAAAAAATATCCATACGACCTTCCTCTTCCTATCTGTTTTTCCACACAGGCTCCCGTTTTTCCAAAAAAGATTTGAGTCCTTCTTGGGCATCTTCCGTTTGCACCAAATCCCGCAAATAAATTTGTTCTACTTTTTCTATAGCTGCGGCAAAAGTGACCGCCATTGTTTCACGCAACGCTTTTCTCGTTAAACGCAGAGCAAGAGCACTTTTATTCTTGAATTGGCTTAACAGATGATCCAAGTGTTCCTCCAGTTTATGTGAGGGGACCAATCGATTTACAAGCCCCCATTCGTACGCTTTTTGCGCACTGATCGTATCGCCAGTAAGTAGAAGTTCCATTCCGCGGTTTAATCCTATCAACCATGGGAAGGTAACGATCGACACAGGCGGAAAAAGTCCAAGATTGATTTCCGGCTGCCCGAATTTTGCCTGATCGGTGGCAATCACAATATCACAAAACGTGGCCAGTTCGCAGCCCCCACCAAGCGCCGCACCCTCCACAACGGAAATAGTGGGACACGGCACTTCCAGCAATCGATGAAACATGTTGTGAAACAAATGGATCATCGGCTCGGTTTTGTCGCCCATATGATCCTCCACCGCCACCCCGGCAGAAAAAGCCTTTCCTTCGGCACGAATGACCAGCGCATGAAGCGAGTCCTCCTTGCAAACGGAAGACAGCGCTTCCACAATTTCATTCATCATCTCCATATTCAATACATTGACCGGCGGCCGCTTCAATACGAGTCTTGCGATTCGATCTTCCACTGAAAAATCAATGTAATTGTATGATGACATGATTGTACCTCCCCCTTTTCCTCATTTTAAAGGATCGCACTAGCCACTACATTGTTCGTGCCGGTTTGAGCACTTCGTCCGCACGAACATCATACAATCCCAGCGGAACCAAGCGAAGCCCGGGCAAAAAATCGCAGGTCAGGAACAACAACGTATACAGAATGTCATGAAAAGGGTAACCGCGATCCTGCACAGCGGACAGCAAGGCATTCTGATACTCGACCGCTTTGCCGAAGTCCGAGCTTGTCGTCATCATTCCCGTCAACGGAAGCGGTATTTCCAAAACAACCTCCCCACCTTCCACCAAGACGATTCCTCCGCCAAGTTCAAGCACTCGCATGGCGGCCTTTGACATCGCTTCGGGATGATTGCCGATGGTCAGCAACTGCGTGGTCGTATTATAGGTACTGGCCATCCCTTCAAGCGTTGTTGCGAAGTTTTCAAGTATGGCATGCGATACCCATTGTCCGCCCCGTTCAATAAGGCTGGCATACATGAGCCCGGAATCTTTGGACAGGTCTACGCATCCGCTGCGGATCGGCAGATCCATTTCCTTTTTGCGGGTAATAACTGTGCTGCGGAAGCTGGCCACCGGCACGGGTCCGTCAGCCGTATAGTGCGGATACCTGTACAGGTTCAAATCCTGCAAACGTTCTTTCTTGATCCCGAAAGGATTTTTTTCCATATAACGATGCCAATCCAACTGCGGAAGCGCTGCAGACAGCTTTCCCCCCTCGGCCACTACTTCTCCTCCGGCGATCACCGTTTCAGGCCTGAACGAAACAAGGTCGGGAAGAATAAGCACGTCAGCCAATCTCGAAGGAGAAATTCCTCCTATCTGTTCATCCATTCCCAGATATACAGCGGCATTAATCGTGGCCATCTGTATCGCCTGCATCGGAGATACACCCATTTCTACTGCTTTCCTCAGCAGCACATCCACACATCCCTCGTCTTCAATGAATGCGGGATGCGGTCCATCCGTAGTCATCAACACGCGATGTGTCGATACTTTCTGCTTGGTAATCATCTTGATAATCTCCGGAAAATCGGGCCGAAGCGAACTGTTTCGCAATGTCGTCCACATCCCGAGCCGCAGTCTGTCCAACGCCTCGTTTGCAGTGATCGCTTCATGACAGGCGCTGATTCCAGCGTCAACAATCGAATTCAGCTTTTCATAAGAGCATCCCGCCGTATGCCCATCGGAAATCTTCCCAAGACTCTTCGCATAATCAATCGTATCAAGGATCATCGGATCTCCTTTATACAGAAGCGGCCACCTTGTCACTTCCGCGGTTCCTACAACATCTTTCCGATCCAGCAATCTCCTGATATCCGTTTCGTTATACCAATCCCTTTCTCCCGGGTATTCAGCTTGGGAAACGAGACGGACAAGCCATAAATTGTTGCCTATAAGATCTGTCAGATCATCCAGCATTCTCCCGAATCCTTCAGGTCCCATCCGCAAATAAAAGAATAAATTATCATGCACGACGGTGGTGGTGCCAAGCGGAACAACCTTTGACATGAGGCTGATCGGGTTGTAGATTACCCAAGGATGAGCATGGGGTTCAATATATCCGGGAGAAACATATTTCCCTTCCGCATTCAGGATTCTTGTGTTTTCTCCAATTGACTGTTCGCCTTCCCCGACATAAGCGATGCGGTTTTTATAGATTGCGACATTCATCCGGAGAAATTCTCCGGAATATACATTGATCACCGTGCCTCCCTTAATATAAAGGTCGGCGGGTCGCATTCCTTGCGCTACTTCAATCAATTCGCGGCGCGCTGCATTTGGTTTCAAATCCGCTCTCCTTTCTGAAAATTACAGATAAACCTCCGCAAACGGGTTAATGGCTCTTTCGCGAGACGCGGATAAATGGATGTCTGGAGCATGTTCAAACACACTTTCAAAATATCGAACGGCTTGAGTGGAGATGAGTTGGTGAATATGCCAGAACAAATCCCTGGCAACATTGCCGTTCCAAGCACTCGGCAAAAAATCCATTGGAAAACCGGGGTCCTTAAATAAAAACTTTCGATAGATATGGACGAGATATATGCGTTCGACAAACGCCTCCACATCTGTTAAGGTATTGTCCCAAACACGATCTTTTAATTGTTCATATTTGGGCTTGTATGTTTCAATAAATGTCTGGTATTCGCTCTGTATTTCGTGCAGATTCCATCCCTTTTCAATGATATACTGGTTGTCATGAGAGATGACGGAAGCGGAACTGAACAACATCGTGTAATCATATAAGTCGTATGTGCGGACCATTTCCATTATTTGTTCCTCCAAAGGATTGGGACTGACCCATGTTCCATTGGACATCAAACCGAAACCGGTCCATAGCAGTTCCTTACGAATTTGATTCCGCAAATCCCTTTTCTCCTCGGGAACGGAATAAGTCAATATCCGCCAATAACCATCCCATTTATGGTTATTCACGGAATAGACTCTCCTGACGCCGTCTTCGATCCGGCGCTTTCCTTTATCGGTAAGACTGTAATAGCTTTTGTTTCCGACTCTTCTGACTTTGAGCAAATCTTGTTGGACCATTCTCAATGTCGCGCCTCGTACCGACGATTCGGATATGCCGAATTCCGACATCATGCGGATTAAACTGCCGATCCATATCTCTCCGCCGTAATAACGAATAAAATCGCCGAACAACGTAAACATCAGTGATCTGGGTTTCACAATATCACCTTCTAGTTTGGTTTTTTTCCCAAGTGATGCACTGATATCAAGAGTATGCCAGTTTGGCGAAAATTGCAAGATTACGGCGCGCGCGCTTGAACGACCGATTTCCTATGCTCTAAGCCTGAATCTTTGGATTTTCCCCGTGGTCGTTTTTGGCAATTCGTCCAAAAACTCAATCAATCTGGGGTATTTATAAGGAGCCAACTCCTGTTTCAAGAACGCCTGCAGTTCACGTTTCAAACCATCCGATGCAATAACGTTTTCTTTTAAGACAACGTAGGCTTTGGGAGTCATGAGATTATTTTCCGTCATTACACCTACCACCGCAGCCTCGAGAACGACTTCATGCTTGATTAAAGCGTTTTCAATTTCAATGGGAGACACCCAGATTCCGCCAACCTTCATCATGTCATCCGAACGCCCGCAATACCAGAAGTACCCGTCATCGTCCATGTAGTATTTATCACCGGTCTGCAGCCACTCTCCAATGAACTTTCGTTTGTTTTCTTCATGCAAGTTCCAGTAGCCGTGAGCGATGCTGTCACCCTTGATAATCAAATCTCCCGTTTCATTGGGAGGGAGGGCAACTCCCATTTCATTCACAATTTTTGCTTCATATCCTGGCACTACTTTGCCGGTGCTTCCTTCCCGGATGTCCCCGATTCTATTGGATATAAAAATATGTAGAGCTTCGGTGGAACCGATACCGTCAAGAATATCCACTCCGAAAAGCTTTCTCCATTTCTCGGAATATGGTGCTGGCAGGGACTCGCCGGCCGAGACGCAAATCCTGAGCGACGACAGATCGTATGGATTGCCCGTGCGTTCAGCCAAATCAATCAACGCTCCGTACAGCGTAGGAACACCGAAAAAGATGGTCGGTCGATACTTTTCGATCGTTTCCATGACCAACTCGGGCGTACAGCGGTCCGGAACCAATACTGTCGAAGCCCCTGCGCCGAGTGGGAAATACATTCCGTTTCCCATCCCGTAAGCGAAAAAAAGCTTGGACGCCGAAAAAGTAATGTCATTTTCGCTTATTTTCAACACCTTTTTGGCATATGCGTTGTATGCTGCTTCCATATCCCGTTGCAAATGAATAACGCCTTTGGGATTCCCCGTGCTTCCGGAACTGTACAGCCAAAATGCGGCATCATTATGATTCGTTATTGCCGTTTCCAATTGTGCGGAAGCATTTCCAGTCCACTCTCGGTAACTGATTAAACCGGGAATATTGTTAGCGTTTTCAAAAATAACAATAACATGCTTGAGAAAAACGAACCGCTCCCGCAAATGATTGATTTTGTTCCATAGATCCTCATTAGTGATGACTACTTTCGCCCTGCTGTTATTCAAAAAATATTCGAAGTCGGATGGGGTCATTGTTGTATTGACTGGAATCGGAATTGCTCCGATTTTAATGGCCCCGAAGAAGGATGCGATAAATTCGGGAGAATCGTAACAGGCCAGAAGGACCCGACTTTCCATTTCGACTCCAAGTTGTCTGAGGGCATTTCCAACCCGGTTGACTTGATCCTGCAGTTGTTTGAATGTTATTTTCTCATTCAAATAGTGAATGGCAACTTTGTCGCCAATACCGTTATTCACATTTTTATCGATAAAAGTGGCGGCCGCGTTATACAATGAGCCTATACCGCGCAATTCCATTTTCCAAACCATCCCCCTTTTCAAAAAAAGCAGTTTTGTATTGCCGGATAAAATTATTAATTATGCAATATTGACTACCTTGAAAATCCACTTCCTCTAAAAAAATATTCCAATGTGAATTCTTCAAGGACGCTTCAGCTTGCCATTTTCATCACCTGCTGGTGCGTGCCATAAAAATGGCATGGGACGTCTATCTGCAGCATAGCCAATATTGCATATCTTTTTAGGATGGATTTTTCACTGACTCCATAACTTTGATTAGCGCCCTTTCCACTCGGGTTTGCGCTTTTCCAGGAATGCGCTCAGTCCTTCTTTGGCGTCTTCCGAACGGAACAGCAGGTTCTGCAGTTCGCCTTCATAGCGAATCGCCACGTTCAGCGGCATTTCGATGCCGTTCATGATCGACAATTTGATGTTCGATACCGCGTAGGTCGCGCTGTCCACAATTTTCCGCGCATACTCCAGTACCTTTTCCCGTGTTTGTTCTTGCGGGAATACGTCATTGACCAATCCGATCCGCTTCGCTTCCTGCGGCGATATCGTCTTGCCCGTAATGTTCATATCCAGCGCGCACGAATGTCCGACCAAACGAGCCAGCCGCTGCGTACCGGCCGTTCCCGCCAACACGCCCAGGGTCACTTCCGGGAGTCCGATTTGTCCCGCCTGATCTCCCATGAAGCGCAGATCGCAGCCCAACGCCATTTCCAGGCCTCCGCCGACCGTATGCCCTTCCAGGCAGGCGATGAAAATCTGCGGAGCCCGCGCCATCATATCCAGCGTTTCATTGCAATACAGGCAAAATTGTGTTTTGAACCGGGGGTCGGCCTGCTTCAGAAAATTGATGTCCGCCCCTGTGGAGAAAAACTTCGGCACGTCACTCATCAATATCGCCACTTTGATGTCGCTGTCAAAACGGATATCATCGATCACGGCATTAAATTCCCGGTAAAAATTCAAATCATACGAATTGGCTTTGTTGATGTGCAGATGAATCTCGGCTATGCCGTTGTCCTTTTTCAAGGTTAGAAATTGTTTTTGACTGACTGTTGCGGTAGTCATATACATCCTCTCCCTTAAATTTATTATGTTTTTATCGCTTTCGTCCGTATTTCATAATTTACAGAAATATATAAATATTATCAAAGTTTGTTTTATTGAAATTATAAATATTTTATGACACTTTGCTCTTATATGCTTTATATTTCTCATTATTTCATAAATATTATATTTTTTTTGCGATATATATATGATCGTAACAAAAATCCGGGGAAATATGGATTAAACTCATCAGTTGTTCTAATTTTTTTTGATTTACTGTGTTTTATTAACTTTTTTTGGAGTATTTAATTTTTTATTGTAATTCCCATCGAGTTATATGTTATGTTTAATTTTCTATCGTAATAATAACGTATTATATGAATTTCAATTTCCCACAGTTAATTGTATATCCACCGCGAATAATCATTTCCTTGGTTCGTCCCACGATGCGGATATAGCCTTGATTGTCAACCGCCGCCAAATCCCCCGTATAAATCCAGCCCTTCTCGTCAATGGCTTCCCTCGATATTTTTTGTAAGCCCTTTCAAAAATCTCTATGCCCCCCCTTTTTTCTCACTATAACCCAACTCCATTCCAAATCAATATTTTTTTAAAAAAACCAGAATATTCCGACAAACTATGCGAGTTAGCCTTGTATGATGTTTGTATCCCTCAGCATACATGGTACTGGGCGGAGGCGGCAATTCAATTTTGTGGGTGTCCATTCCCTTGCCTTCTGTTGCAAACAGTACGGTTTTGGCATCGACGTCGACAAACAGCGTAATATATCGATGACCTCGACGGGAGAACGTCTCGTCGATCGCAATCCGCTTCACGTGGTTTAAATCCAGATCGGCCATCGCTTTCTCTACATAATGATGAAAGATCCGCCACATCCGCGTATCATGCTCGCGTAGTTCTCGTGCAGCTGCATTCACTGGCATTTCCGCCATGAGCCGCATAGCCCATGCATCAAATAATAGCGTGAAATGCGATTTTGTTCGCGACCAAGAAACAGGTATCAAGGTTACTTTCTTGCAGGCATCACAGCCGGTTCTTGGCACACGTGCATGCATGTACGTCTTCCAAGTCCAAAAGTCGAGATGGCGCCACTTTTTCATTTCTGTATCATGCGCGGTGCACATCGTACCGCAGTACGGACAGGCAAAAAGCGCTCCGCGTTCGAAGTCGATAAAAAGAGGCCATGCCTCTTCTTCCTCGTCAAATTCAATATGTATCAATTTCCAAGGTTCCTTCAGTTGGAGCGACATCACATACTTTAACATTTCAAAAAACGGATTATCCTTATTGTTTGCAGAGGTCCACATGGTTCACCCCGCCCTAGTAATGTTCTTACTCGGCAGTGTTGACAATTTGCCTATTAAACAGACCTCAGACCTCAGCAACGAACTATAGCGAAGAGGCTTAAAAATAGGCCACCGTAATCATTGAAAAACCAGCCACAGCCGATAAACCTACTTGGAGAACAATTCGACAAGTGGGGGCCGGGAGAGAATGATCGATGAACATGATGCAAAAGATTTTAATGATGTACATCCATGAAGGGAGGTCGCGCCGGGAGATTGCGAGATTGACCGGGGTTCACCGGAAACGGTTGGAAAGTACATTCACCAATATGAAGAAAGGAGAAGGCAGTTACTCACGGAGGGGAATGACGCTATAGATGTTCAAGCCATGATTGATGCTTTAACCACCGCTCCGAAGTATAACACAGGGATCCGACCGAAACGGAAAAATATTTGCGACTGATGGTGCTTAAACGCAAATATAATCTGGGCTACGAGTCCTTGATTCAAGAGATCGGCGACAGCTTTACTTGGCGCCGGTTTTGCCGGATTGCCCTGGATGAACCGATGCCTGATCCGTCGACGCTTATCTACGCCCGTAAACGTTACGGAGAAGAAGTCGTCGAAAAAAGTACGGTTTATCCCGCAGCAGGTACCTTAGCCTTGCCGGCTCCAAAAGCTGGATCGGCTTCGGAATTCTGACCCATAACCTCCAAAGAGCGGCCAAAATGCTCAAAGCGGAAGCAAAATAAGGAATAATCAGGAAAATGTGAAGCTCCGGAAAAATGACGGGAAATAGATTCCTCTCAAAACCGACTTTATCAGGAGCAACTAACTAAGAAATCTACGATCATCTTCGTCTAAAATGCTGAATATAATATTTTGCTGAAAAAACCATGCAGTTAATAAAAAGTGGGGAGACAGTGTTTTCTTAATGTCTCCCCACATCTTGCTTTATTTAATTACGAACACCTACTGTAGCCGCAGTTGGCGCAGTTTTTGCAGCCCTCGCTGTTGATCAGCGAAGCGGAGCCGCAGGACGGGCAGAGGTCCGTGGACGTCGGCACCGCTTTGGTCGGTTCGTGCGATACGGTCGGATCGCTTACCTGCACGGCTTGAACGGGTGCGGGAATGTGCTGCGGCTGATGCCCTTCCATGTGCATTTCCAGCGCCTTGGCCAGCGCATCCGCGATGGACTCGACCCGATTGGCGCCGAAGCCGATCGCGCCGGAGCCGCCGATGCCCTTCAGATGCTTGATCAGCAGATTCACCTTGTTGCCGTGATCGCCGTAGCGCAGGAACAACGAGCATACGCGGCCCAAGGCTTCCGCCATGGCGAACACGTCCGACCCGGCTTTGCCGACGTTCAGGAAGATCTCGCCCGGCGTTCCGTTCAAATCGTTAATCGTGATATACGCCATGCCGAGCGGCGTGTTGATCTTGTAGGTCGAGCCGCGGAGTACCTGCGGACGTTTGCGGTATTCCGTATCGATGACGGACGACTCGTTATTGTTCACGGCCAGCGAGCCGGTCAGCTTCTCGAAGGGGTCGGATTCCGCAGACGATGCGGTTGCCTGCTCAGCCGAATCGTCTGCCGGAGCCGAAGCGTCCTTCTTCTCTTCCTTGTCTTTCTTGTCAAGCTGCAGCACCTGCGTGTCGCGGCTGCCGTCGCGATAGATGGTCACGCCCTTGCAGCCCAAATCGAACGCCAGCTCATACAGATCCTTCGTCTCGTTGACGGTGAAATCGTTGGGACAGTTGGCCGTTTTCGAAATCGAGCTGTCCACCCAACGCTGGATCGCCGCCTGTACACGGATGTGATCCTCCGCCGACAAATCCATCGACGTCACGTAATAATCCGGCAGCGGCTCGCCCGGATGCTGATCCTGCCACTCCTGAGCGATCGGTACATATTGTTTATCGAAGCCGAGGCGGCTTTGACGGTAATATTCAAAAGCGAAGTACGGCTCGATGCCGGTGGAGGTGTCCACCATCGTCCCGGTGCTTCCGGTCGGAGCCTGCGTCAGAATCGTCACATTGCGGACGCCTTTCTTCTTGATGGCCGCGCCGACCTCCGGATATTCGCTAACCAGATTCTTCATGAATCCGCTCAGCAGGAACTTGTCGGGGTCATACATCGGGAACGAGCCTTTTTCCGCGGCGATATCCGCAGAGGCCAAATAGGATTCTCTGGCAATAAAGCCGTACAGCTTGTCAAGGAACTTCAACGATTCCGCGCTTCCGTAACGGATTCCCAGCCGGATCATCAGCTCCGCAAGACCCATCGAGCCGAGGCCGATGCGGCGCTCGTTTTTCTGGTTCGCTTCATTCTCGGGGAAGTGGTACGGCGTCTTGTCGATGACGTTATCGAGAAAACGGACGGAATAATGGACCACCTTCGCCAGCTCCTCCCAGGCAACGTCATGCTTTTCCTCATCGTAGAATTTGGACAGGTTGATCGCCGACAGGTTGCAAACGCCCCAAGCCGGAAGCCCCTGCTCTCCGCAAGGATTCGTGCAGATGATCGGGTTGAAATACCAGCTGTTGGACATTTGATTGTAATATTCCATAAAGACAACGCCGGGCTCCGCCGATTTCCAGGCCGATTCGATGATCGTATGCCAAACCTCGCGCGCTTTGACTGTACGGAAATGCTTGACAGGCTTGCCGAGCCCCTTCCACTTGGCCATGTTGCCGTCCCAAACGGCGTTATAATCGGGATCCTCCGTGTCCGGGAATACCAGATCCCAGTCCAGATCCTCCTTTACGGCTTTCATGAAGCCGTTGCTTACGCAAACCGACAGGTTGGCGTTGGTGACCTGTCCCATGGTCGATTTGACGGTAATGAAATTCATCAGGTCCGGATGCCAGTCGTCGATCATCAGCATCAGCGCGCCGCGGCGGCTTCCGCCCTGCTCGATCAGTCCCGTCGTGTAGCTGAACAGACCGCCCCAGGAAACCGCTCCGCTGGACGAGCCGTTCACGCCCTTGACCAGCGCGCGCCGCGGACGCAGCGAGGACAGGTTGATCCCCACGCCGCCGCCTCGGGACATGATTTCGGTCATCTGCGACAGGGTCTCCATGATGCCGCCCCGGCTGTCCTTCGGGGATGGAATGACATAGCAGTTGAACAAGGTCAGCTCGTCGCTGGCATCGGCTCCCGCGGCAATCCGTCCCCCCGGAACCAGCTTCCAATCCTCAAGCACATAGCGGAACTTTTCCGTCCATTCCTTCTTTTTCTCCGGTGTCGCTTCTACAGAGGCCATCGCTTTCGCGAGGCGATTCCACAGCTGCTCGGGGGTTTTTTCCACGGTCAGCGTCAGCTTCTCGATTTCCGAATCGACGATCTCGCCGCTGCGGAGCTTGACCTTCACTTGCCTACCGCTGCGCTCCACCACTTCGCCGACTTCCTTGGCGGGAAACTTGGGGTCATCCTTCGTCAGCACCAGAACGACATCGCCGACCTTGGTGTTGTTTGTATCCGCATCCTTCATTGCATATCGATCCAGAAATATTTTTTCACTCAGACCTTCAAGTTTTTTCTTTTGCGCCGTTTTCAATCAAACAACCTCCCTAAAAAATATGGGCCGACTTTACAACCGTAGTTGAAAAATCAGCTTGGGACGGAGCCTGTCCTCCCGTAAAAACCGGTTCGCACCATACGACAAAAATCTCCATAAGCCATTTATTCCATTCTATGTATTGCTCAAGATATTGTGTGCGTTTTTCATTATACACTACTATATATTGTGTTTCTAATGGGCCGCTAGCTGAATATACTTGAAAAAAGCATGATTGTCCTTTTTTTCTTGCGTTTTCTTTTCTTTCCTCTCTTTTTTGCAATATAGTCGTTAAATATTGGTCGACATTTTCCGCAAAAATCAGCAAATTCGGCGTTTTTTCTCGCGAAACTGCTGTCGCAATCAGGGAAAAAGGCTCGTTTGTATGGTGCTGAGTTTTCTGATATTTTATTATCATATAAAGTATACCATAAAATCGCACTTATGGGAACGTACGTTCCAATGCTGGGGGTGGTCAGATGATGATCCTGTATCAAAATCAATTTGTGCCCAAGGACAAAATGCACATTTCTTTCGAGGACCGCGGCTATTATTTTGGCGACGGGGTTTACGAGGTATTCCGCATATACCGGGGCAAGCTGTTCGAAAAGCAGGCGCACATGCGGCGGCTCGTGCGCAGCGCCGGAGAAATCCGCCTCCGGCTGCCGTATTCAACGGAGGAAATCGAAGAAAAGCTGGAAAGCCTGGTCATACAGGAGCAGATTGAAGAGGGAACCTTGTATATGCAAATCACCCGGGGGATCGCGCCGAGAGCCCACGTCTTTCCAAAGAATGCCGAGCCCGTGCTCATGGCGTACTGCAATGAAGTGAAGCGGCCGCTAGGATCGATCAAGGAAGGCATTACCGCTGTATCGGTTGAGGATATCCGCTGGCATCGCTGCGATATCAAATCGCTCAATCTGCTCGGCAACGTGCTTGCCAAGCAGGAGGCTGTCGAGCGGGGCGCGGGCGAAGCGATTCTGCACCGCTCCGGACGGGTGACGGAATGCAGCGCGTCCAACGTCATGATGGTCAAGGACGGCGTCATCTACACCCATCCCGCCGACAATTGCATCCTGCACGGGGTCACGCGCGCCGTGGTGCTGAAGCTGGCCCGGCAGGAAGGCCTTGAAATTCGCGAAGAAGCCCGTTCCTTGGAGGATTTCCTGCAGGCGGACGAGGCGTTCATCACCGGCACGACGGTGGAAATCACGCCGATCATCCGCATCGACGGACAAGCCGTCGGAACGGGCCGGCCTGGACCGCTGACCGTTCAGCTGCAGAGTGCTTTCGAAAAAGCGATCATCTCCTGAGATTCCACTCATCCCTGCTGTATTTCTCCGCGACCAGCGTTTCGGCCAATTCCTGCTCATAAGAGGTCAGTTCCGCCTGCTCGAGGCGGATGTCCAGCCCCTCCGCAAAGCCCTGCCGAAAGGCCGTCTCCACCTCGGGCAGGGTCGCCGGCGGCATCAGCAGGCTTCTGCGAAGCTCGTTGATTGCGACCGCCTTTTGCGAAAAGCTGGTTTTCAGCCGCTGCCGGATCCGCTCGTTGGGAAACTGCAAGAGCTCAAACAACCGATCCGTATCGAGCTCGATCAGAATCGAGCCGTGCTGCAGAATCGCTCCCTTTTGCCGGGTCTGCGCGCTTCCTGCCACCTTGCGGCCCTCCACGACCAATTCGTACCATGACGGTGAATCAAAACAAGCCGCCGAGCCGCCGGCGGCATATTTCATTTTTTCTTCCTCCGACGACAGATTGACCATCTGCGCATCCAACCCCAGCCGCCGAAATCCGTGAAGCAGGCCTGTGCTGAGCACGCGGTAAGCTTCGGTGATGCCGCTCGGCATCCCCGGATACTCCTCCGATACGACGATGCTGTAGGTCAGTTCCCGATCGTGCAGCACCGCCCGGCCTCCGGTCGGACGCCGGACGAAACCGGTTCCGTGCCGGCGGATCGCGTCAAAATCCAATTCGTCCTCCGCTTTTTGAAAATATCCGATCGACAGTGAGGCCGGTTCCCAGCCGTAAAACCGCAGCGTCGGCGGAACCCTGCCTTCGCTGTGGACGGTCAGAATCGCCTCGTCGACGGCCATATTGTACGCGGGAGAGCAAGCTCCCGAAAGAATGAAACGCCATGTGGTCATGTCCTCAATACCTCCTCGACGGTCGCGGATGGTTGCGCCGATCCCGCCAATCTCGCCGATCCCGCCAATATCTATCATAGCGAATGCGACCGTCAAAAGAAAGTCGCGGACAGGGAATCGTGTGTCCCGCGTCCCTCGGCCTGCTGCGCCCGAAGCGAGCCGTCCGGCGCCAAGGTCCCCGGGTAATCGGGCTCCGAAATTCCCGGCACCTTCGCAGTCCCGCAACCTTCTACGACCGGCCCACCCACGCGTTCGCATCGTAGCCTCGGACCTCCCAAAAGCCCGGCGCGTCCTGCGCAATCAGCTCGATCCGCTTCAGCCATTTCACCGATTTGTAGGCATACATCCTCGGCACGACCAGCCTGACCGGTCCGCCGAGCTACTGCGGAATCGGCTTGCCGTCCAACAGGCAGACGACCATTACATCGTCCATGCGGGATTGCTCTAGCGTCAACGAATCGTTGTATACGTTGTCGCCGGAGAACAGATTGACGTATTTGGCCGAAGCCTTGACGCCCGCCAGATCCAAAAAATACGACAGCGGGATGCCTTCCCAGGTGCAGTTGTTGACAGACCAGCCTGTCACGCAGTGAAAATCGCTCACCTGCACCTTGCGCGGAATTTGCAGAAACTCTTCCCACGTATAAACCAGCGGCTTCGCCACTAAACCGCCGACGGTGAATTTCCATGTTTCTGCAGAAAATTGCGGCATCTTGTACGCTACCGAATAAATTCTGAAGTTCCCCTTGGCGCCTCCGCCCAGCGGTGGATTCGAGCCGGGCAGCGGCTTGAGCCCGTCAACAGCCGCCGTGTCCGCGCCGGCCTTCGCTGCTCCACCGGCGGCGCCTTCCGCGCCGCCTGCTCCCGCGCTCCCTCCGCCGGAACTGCTGGAGGCAATCTCCTGCAGGCTGCTGCCCCCGTCATCCAGCGTCCTTTTGATCCATCGGATGAAGGAGGGGCCGACGGCAAACGCGAGTGCCAGCCCGACCGCCCAGCGGATGAAGTTCCGGCGGGACAGCACGGAGGAGGCCATGGCCGGAGTTTTCCCCGCATCGGCCGCCTGTACCCCCGCTGCGGCCGGTTTACCGACTTCCGCCGCATGCCCGTCCGGGGACGCTTCGAGGCTTTCACCGCCGGACGGCTCCCGCATGACGAGCGGCACGAACTGCTGCCGCTTCACCCAGCGCAGGCGGGTCAGCGAATGATACACCGCGTAGGGAACGCCGATCCAGGTGAACGCATCATGCGCGATCAGTGCGGCATTGCTCCAGGTCGGCGGCAGATGCCGGAACTGCCACAGGATCACGCCCGAAACGATCCATCCGAGCAGAAGGAACAGCACGCTCCACAGATTCCAGCGCTGGCCGCGGTTATACGCTAGCTGACGCAGGTGCCTGCCCAGCATCGGAAGGTACACCAGCACGACCGCGGCCGAGACAACCCCGAGAAGAATATGAACCTGCTTCACCCACACCCGCTCCTGCGGCAGCGCCGCGCGAAAGACCGGAAGGAACAGGAGGATTCCCGTGACGGCGAGCAGCAGCACCAGCCAATAGTTCCAGGAATGCAGCTTTCTCAAGGTTTGGCCAAACGGCAGTCCAAACCATCCGGATCTTTTTTTCATAACATCAGCCTCCCTTTTCTTCCCCGACAATAGCCTTCCGTCTTTTTACTTCCCCCAGAATAACGGATAATCCTTATCAGAAGCTACCGAAATTCTTAAAAATATATTAACTTCCGAAATCGAGCGGGATAGCGTCACATTTTTCGAGAAAATGGATGGGAACTGTTGAATAAGCAGATATGTAGGTTTATAGTATAAATAGGATTTTTGCGCGTATGGAACTAATTATTGAGGGAGAGGTTCAACACAATGTCCACCTATAAAATGAGATCCGATATGATCAAAAAGGGCTTTGACCGCGCTCCCCACCGCAGTCTGCTGCGGGCGGCGGGCGTCAAGGAAGAGGATTTCGACAAGCCGTTTATCGCGGTCGCCAACTCCTACATCGACATCATTCCGGGACACGTTCACCTGCAGGAGTTCGGCAAGCTCGTCAAGGAAGCGATCCGCGAAGCCGGCGGCGTTCCTTTTGAATTCAACACGATCGGCGTGGACGACGGGATCGCCATGGGCCACATCGGCATGCGCTATTCCCTGCCGAGCCGCGAGATCATCGCCGATTCCATCGAAACCGTCGTAAGCGCTCACTGGTTCGACGGGATGGTCTGCATCCCGAACTGCGACAAAATCACCCCGGGCATGATGATGGGCGCGCTGCGCGTCAATATCCCGACGATTTTCGTCAGCGGCGGTCCGATGAAGGCCGGCAAAGACAGCCAAGGCCGCTCGATTTCCCTGTCGTCGGTATTCGAAGGCGTCGGCGCTTACCAATCCGGCAAAATCGACGAGCAGGGCCTGCTCGAGCTTGAGCAGTACGGCTGCCCGACCTGCGGCTCCTGCTCCGGCATGTTTACGGCCAATTCGATGAACTGCCTGGCCGAAGGGCTCGGCCTCGCGCTGCCCGGCAACGGCACGATTCTCGCCGTCGACGAAGCGCGCAGGGAGTTCGTCAAGGAATCGGCGAGACAGCTGATGAAGGTCATCGAGCTCGACATCAAGCCGCGGGATATCGTCACGGCCGAAGCGATCGACAACGCCTTCGCGCTGGACATGGCGATGGGCGGCTCCACCAACACGGTGCTTCATACGCTCGCCCTCGCGCACGAAGCCGGCATCGATTATCCGATCCGGCGGATTAACGAAGTGGCCGAGCGCGTTCCGCATCTGGCCAAGATCGCGCCCGCTTCCGAATATCATATTGAAGACGTGCATACGGCAGGCGGCGTGAGCGCGATCCTCAACGAGCTGTTCAAAAAACCGGGCGCGCTGCACGGAGATTGCATCACCGTAACCGGCAAGACGCTCCGCGAAAATGTGAAAAACGCCGAAATCAAAAATCAGCAGGTGATTCGACCGTTGGACAATCCGCACAGCGCCAAAGGCGGACTGGCGGTGCTGTTCGGCAATTTGGCGCCGAACGGCGGAATCATCAAGGTCGGCGCGGTCGACCCGAGCGTCGGCGGCCACCACACGGGACCGGCAATCTGCTTCGATTCCCAGGAGGAAGCGCTGGAGGGTATCGCCAACGGCAAAGTGAAAGAAGGGCACGTGGTCGTCATCCGCTATGAGGGACCGAAGGGCGGACCGGGCATGCCGGAAATGCTCGCCCCGACGTCCCAGATCGTGGGGATGGGCCTCGGCGCCAAGGTCGGCCTGATCACCGACGGACGCTTCTCCGGAGCCTCCAGGGGAATCAGCATCGGGCATATCTCGCCGGAAGCCGCGGAAGGCGGACCGATCGCCTTCGTGGAAGACGGAGATATCATCGACCTGAACCTGAACGAGCGAACAATCACACTGCAAATTTCCGACGAGGAAATGGAACGCCGCAGACAGAACTGGAAAGGCTACGAGCCCAAGGTCAAGACCGGCTATCTGGCCCGCTACTCCAAGCTCGTCACCTCCGCCAGCACCGGCGGCGTCATGAAGATTTGACTGAGATGATTTATGCTTGACCCGTGAATCTTGGATTGACGATCAAGCGACAACCTTTGACTGATCATCCATGGCAAAGATAAAATGCATAAATCCAAATGCAGGCCCGGCATTCCCCGGGCTTTTCTTCTTATTTCCCATATTCTGGACTTATATCGGAGGGGGGGCTTTTTCCATCGTAGACCAGCCCCCCTTAACCAGCCCCTTTTTTAAAATAAAGGTAAAAAGTTCCAAATAAAAAACCGCATCATCCCGACGGGGATGCGCGGCGTATGCTTTAATTGCTGAAAACACCTAATCGAATTGTCCTCCATAATCACTCAATATATACCCCGCAGCTGCAGTTGAGCACCGGCTTGCGGGCGGCCAGCGTTTCGTCGAGACGTTTGACCACGGTGGTGTAGGGGGCGTTTTTGACCAGCTCGGGGTCTTCCTCCGCTTCCTTGGCGATCCGGATCATCGTGTCGATGAACCGGTCGAGCGTTTCCCGGCTTTCCGTCTCCGTCGGCTCGATCATGATCGATTCCTCGACAATCATCGGGAAATAGATCGTCGGCGGGTGAAAGCCGAAATCGAGCAGCCGCTTGGCGATGTCCAGCGTCCGGACGCCGAGCTTCTTCTGGCGCTTGCCGGACAGCACGAATTCGTGCTTGCAGTGCTGGGTGAACGGCAGATCATAGTAGGGCTCAAGCTTTCGCATCATATAGTTGGCGTTGAGCACCGCATTTTCGGACACGGCGCGCAGCCCTTCGCCGCCGTAAGTGCGGATGTACGTATAAGCGCGGACCAGGATGCCGAAATTGCCGTAGTACGCCTTGATACGGCCGATCGACTGCGGAATGTCATAATCAAAGTCGAAGCTGCCGTCCTCCCGGCGAACAACGGTCGGCTTCGGCAGGAAGGGGGCGAGCTTTTCTTTGACTCCGACCGGACCCGCTCCGGGACCTCCGCCGCCGTGCGGCGTGCTGAACGTTTTGTGCAGATTCAGATGCACCACGTCAAAGCCCATGTCCCCGGGACGGGCAATTCCCAAAATCGCGTTGGCGTTGGCTCCGTCGTAATACAGCAATCCCCCGGCCTGATGCACGATTTCCGCAATTTCCGCGATCTGTTCCTCAAACAGGCCGAGCGTATTCGGATTGGTCAGCATCAATGCCGCAGTGTCCGGCCCGACGGCTGCCCGCAGCGCCTCCAGATCGACCAGCCCTTTTTCATTCGATTTGATCGTGACCGTCTCAAATCCGGCCACCGTCGCGCTGGCCGGGTTCGTGCCATGCGCCGAATCGGGCACAATCACCTTGGTCCGGCGCTCGCCGCGGCTTTCATGATAAGCGCGGATCATCATCAGGCCGGTCCATTCCCCGTGTGCGCCCGCGGCAGGCTGGAGGGTGATCCGATCCATCCCGGTGATTTCAGCCAGATCCTGCTGCAGCTTATACATCAGCTCCAAAGCGCCCTGGATCGATTCCACCGGCTGATAGGGATGGATTTTGGCGAAGCCGGGCAGTCTCGCCACGTCTTCGTTGATTTTCGGATTATACTTCATCGTACAGGAGCCGAGCGGATAAAATCCGTTGTCCACCCCGAAATTCCGCCGGGACAGCTCGGTATAATGGCGCACCACATCCACCTCATAAACCTCCGTCACCCCGGGCCGATTTTTCCGCAGCAGCTTTTCAGGAATCAGCTGCGCGAGCTCCTGCTCCGGAACGTCGCACGCATCCACGGCGTAGCCTACCCTTCCGGATTGGGCCAGCTCGAAGATCAGCTTATTATCAGGATCATTTTCGCTAAATACATTTCCGTTATTTCCGCTCATCGCATCATCCCCTCCAATGCCTCTGCAAATTGCTCGATCTCCTCGCGCGTCCGCTGCTCGGTCACGGCAATCAGCATGTGCCCCTTCAGCTCCGGATCAATGCGGCCCAAATCATAACCGCCGATCATGCCTTGCTCCAGCAATCTCCGGTTGAATTCGGCGATATCCGCTCCCTCGGGAAGCTTGATGGCGAATTCATTGAAGAACGGACTACCGAATACGTCTTCCACACCCTCGATGGCCGTCAGCCGCTGATGAGCGTAATGCGCTTTCTGCACGTTCAGATTTGCTACCTCGTCCAGCCCTGATTTCCCCATCAAAGACAGATAGATGGATACGCTCAAGGCCATCAACGCCTGGTTGGAGCAGATGTTGGACGTCGCCTTTTCGCGCCGGATATGCTGCTCCCTGGCCTGCAGCGTCAGCACAAAGCCGCGCCGGCCGTCACCATCGACCGTCTGTCCGACGATCCGTCCCGGCATGCGGCGCATCCATTTGTCCGCGACCGCGAAATAGCCGCAGGTCGGTCCGCCGAGCGCCGAGGCGATGCCGAGCGGCTGGGCGTCGCCGACCACGATGTCGGCCCCCAAATGGCCGGGCGCCTCGATCAACCCCAGCGCCAGCGGATTGCTGCTGACCACAAGCAGCCCCTCCGCCGAGTGAATCAGCGGCTCCACGGCAGCGATATCCTCGATGCAGCCGAAGAAATTCGGCGACTGGATCAGCACACCAGCCGTATCCCCGGAAATCCGCGAAGCCAGCTCATCGAGATCGGTCACGCCGTCCCGGCATCCGACTTCAACCACCTCAAGACCGAGTCCCCTGGCCGAGGTGCGGAGAATTTCCCGGGCCTCGGGATGAACTCCCGTCGACACGATCAGCTGGCTGCGTTTGGTTGCGGAGGCCGCCAGCGCTCCCGCTTCGGCCAATGCGGTCGCCCCGTCATACATCGATGCGTTGGCGACGGCCATTCCCGTCAGCTCGCATATGTACGACTGAAACTCAAAGATCGCCTGCAGCTCGCCCTGGCTGATCTCCGGCTGATACGGCGTATACGCGGTATAAAATTCCGAACGTGAAAGCATGTGGTTGATCACGACCGGAATATGGTGATCGTAGATACCCGCTCCCAGAAAGCAGGCATACTGCTCCATATCCGCATTGCGCGAGGCCAGCCGCTTCATGTATCGGATGAGCGCCGGCTCGCTCATGGCTGCTGATACCTGCAGCGGGCGCTGCAGCTTCACGCTTTCCGGAATATCGGCAAACAGCTCGTCAACGGAAGAAATCCCGATGGTCTTCAGCATTTCCGCACGATCTTGTTCAGTCATCGGCAAATATCGATGCTTCATGGGCGTCTTCATGAGTAAACCCCTCTCCATATATAAGAATTGCCAAATAAGAATTGCCAAATAAGAATTGCCAAATAAGAATTGCCGCCTTGCATTTAACAACTATCCGACTCACGCATTGAGCTCAACCCGCCGTCATCGTTTTTCCCTGCGGTAGAACGGCGTTGCCACAACTTTGGCTTTCAGCTTTTTGCCGCGGATCTCCACCGCCACTTCCGTACCCGCCGAGGCATAGGCAGTATCGATCAGCGCCAGACCGATATTCGTCTTGAACGTCGGAGACTGCGTTCCGGTGGTCACCTCGCCGATCTGCCGGTCGCCCGCAAAAACCGGGTAATGGGAACGCGGAATGCCCCGCTCGATCATCTCAATGCCGACCAGCCTTCTGCGCGTGCCGTGCCGCTTCTGCTCGGCCAGCGCCTCGCGGCCGATGAAATCGCCTTTGTCCAGCTTGACGAACATCCCGAGTCCGGCTTCCAGCGGAGAGATCCCGGAGGAAAGCTCCTGCCCGTACAGCGGAAGGGCCGCTTCGAACCGCAGCGTGTCCCGCGCCCCCAATCCCGCCGGCAGCAATCCGTCCTCGCCGCCTTTCTCCAGCAGTTTTTCCCACAACTCAGGCGCATCCTCCGCAGGCAGATAAATTTCAAAGCCGTCCTCGCCCGTATAGCCCGTTCTTGAAATCATCACCGTATGGCCGCCTGCTTGCGCCTCGGGCACAAACCGGAAGGGCCGCAGCTCCTCCAGCGGAGCTTCCGTCAGCTTCTTCATAATCGTCAACGCGGCAGGCCCCTGCAGCGCGATCAAAGCCGTCCGCTCGGAAATATCCTCAAGCCGAACATCCCCTTCCGCATGCTTCTGCAGCCAGTCGAAATCCTTGGACGTATTCGACGCATTCACCACCAGCATGTAATGATCGTCCGCATATTTATATACGAGCAGATCATCCACAACCCCACCGTCGGGATAGCACATCAGCGTATATTGGGCCTGATAGGGCTGCAGCTTCGACAGGTCGTTGCTCAGCAAATGCTGCAAAAAAGCGAACGAATCGCTGCCGGTCACGCGGATTTCGCCCATGTGGGAGACATCGAACAGCCCCGCTTTCGTCCTGACGGCTTCATGCTCCTTTTGAATTCCGGCAAACTGGACAGGCAGCTCCCACCCGCCGAAATCAATCGTTTTCGCCCCATGCTTCACATATACCGGATACAGGGGCGTTCTCTTCATCGCGTTCAACCACTTCACCTCTCTCGGACCGCGGCTTGCGGCAGGCGGTTCCCGTTTCTTTACCGTTACTTTTCCCCATCGCCAAAAAAATCATTTCAAACGCAAAAAGGACACAGCAAAAGGATGCGGTATCCCGGAACGAGTTTTACTGAACAGCGCCGGCAGTGCGCGCCCAAGGCGGGCATATCAGCCTGCGTATATTCATTCGTTCCCGCGAAAAAGGATTGTGCCCCCTGCATCGGGAGCAGCCGCTCAGCGCTCGACACCAGCGCGTAAGCGTCCTTTTTCGTTCAAGCATCGTTTTGCTCTGTCCTTGTACCTGAGAGTTACCTGGAAATGCGGCGGCCGAATCGGATCAGCCGTACCGCGGCCAGTTTCCCCTTGGGTGGCCTGAATCCACTCGGAATGTCAGGCGCTCTCCAGAGTTGCGTCCGATACAGGTCCTTTTGCCTGAGAGATTCTCCGGTCCCGGATTCGGGATGCAGCGGGTTACTCCTTCGGCGCCGCTCTTGGCAAGCAGTCTCTCCCTGTACCTTCATTCGCCATATTTTAACATTGAGCTTTATTATAACAGAGCGATTGGCAATTGAAAACTTAAAAGTTATGAAGGCCGTTCAAACGGTCAATACTAACTTGAAAATACACTTCCGGAGGCCCGACATGCGCAAAATTGCCCTGCTGGACAGTATACGGCCGATCAACGAACACGTGCAGCTTCACTTTGACCGGACGTGGTTTGATGAATTTCAGTCACGCGTCGAACAGAACGGCCCTTGGGATGACTGGCAGATGTTCCGGCTGGCGTTGGAAGCCGAGCAGGCCGGGCTCATCTCCGGCTTTGACGAGCTGCAGTGTCTGTCCCATCTGACGAAGCTTGAGCCAATGCCCCATCAAATCGAGACCGCCAAAAAAGTGCTCACCGTGATGAGGGGCAGAGCGATTCTCGCTGACGAGGTCGGACTCGGCAAAACGATCGAGGCCGGGCTGATCTTGAAAGAATACATCATACGCGGGCTTGTGAAAAAAACGCTGATTCTCGTACCCGCCTCCCTGGTGCTGCAGTGGGTCAGAGAATTGAACCAAAAATTCGGGATTCCCGCCGTCGCCCAAAAAAAGGATTATATGTGGACGCAATTTGACATCGTTGTCGCTTCAATGGACACAGCCAAACGGGATCCCCATCGGGAAACGATCCTCTCCATGGATTATGATATGCTGATCGTCGACGAAGCGCATAAGCTGAAAAACAATAAAACGACCAATTACAAGTTCGTCAATGAAATCAGTAAAAAATACTGCCTGCTGTTGACCGCCACACCTGTGCAAAACGATATGGGCGAGCTCTACAACCTGATCACCATGCTGAAGCCGGGGCAGTTGGGCGGCCAAGGCAAATTCCAGGCCGATTTTGTCGTCGATAAGAGAATCCCCAAGAACGAAACCGTTCTGCAGCAGGAGCTGTCCAAAGTGATGATCCGCAACCGGCGCGGCGACGGCGGCATTCATTTTACCAAGCGCCATGTCAAAAATATTCCGCTTCGCTTATCTGCTGAGGAGCAAGAACTCTATGAATCCGTCACCGGCTTTGTCAGAAAGCGGTATGAGGATTCGGGGCGGGACATCGGCACCGTTCTGTCGCTGGTCACCCTTCAAAGGGAAGTGTGCAGCAGCAGGGACGCCGTGTTCGTCACGCTGGTCAATCTGTTCAAAAAAACGCCGCAGGATTCCCCCTTGCGGGAAATTATTTGGAAGCTGGTCGATGCCATCAAGCGGATCGGATCCAACACCAAAGCGGATAAAACGCTGGAGCTGATCCGCGAATTGGGCGACAAAACGATCGTTTTTACGGAGTACCGGGCGACACAGGAATATTTGCTGAATTTCCTCAAGGAGCACCAAATGATCGCCGTTCCCTACCGCGGCGGAATGAACCGTGGCAAAAAAGATTGGATGATGGACCTGTTCCGCAACCGCGCGCAGGTCATGGTCGCCACAGAGGCCGGCGGCGAAGGCATCAATTTGCAGTTCTGCCATCACATCATCAACTTCGATCTTCCCTGGAATCCGATGCGGGTCGAACAGAGAATCGGCAGAATTCACCGGCTCGGCCAGACGGAGGACGTGCAAATCTTCAATTTGTTCACGCTCGGAACGATCGAGGAGCACATTCTGCGGCTGCTGCATGAAAAAATCAACTTGTTTGAAATGGTGATCGGCGGACTGGATATTATACTCGAACGGTATGAACAAGAAAGCACACTGGAATCGAGCATCTACAAAATCATACTGGAATCGGGAAGCGACGAGGAGATCCGCAGCAGATTCGATCAGCTTGGACAATCTTTCAATCAAATCCGCAAACAAGTGGAAATCGAAACAAAAGGGGCGGATCGGGACATCGGGGCCGCCGTCATGCGGCTTTCCGAAAGCGGATCGTCCTTAGCGCGCACACAACGGTCACCCCGATGAGAGGAGTTGTTCTCCAAGCCATGAAAGAAGAACATGTGCGAAATTTCGTTCTGCGCTATCTTGAAGCGACCCGCTGCCAAGTGATCGAGAAGAACCCGCAACGCGTGACCGTCCAGCTTTCTCCGGATGCGGACCGGGATTTGACGAACCGCTCGTACTACTGGAGCTTTGTGGAACGCACAGGTGCCGCTCCGGAAACAATGAAATTCACGTTCACCTTCGGAAATCCTCAGGAGCCGGCCGAATCTGCTGCGAAATCCGCAAAATCCGGCGGACGCGCAGGCTCGCAAACCTCCGGACCGAGCAGCCCGGCTGCCCCGAAAGGCGCCAACCCGCCCGTTGCGGACTCGATTCTCGGACGGTATTTCGGCGTTGCCCCGGCTTCACAGCGCATTCTGGAAGAACCGTTAACCTACGGCAGCCGCCGGCTTGATCAAATTTTTCAATCGTGCCGCAAAAAAGGAAGATTCGTCCATTTGTATGAAGAACCCGGGCAGCCTCAAATTCCCGGTGCTTTTCTCTCCGGCTATTCTTCTTGGTTTTGCGTCAATTACAAAGTCGAGCTGATCTGCGATATGAAGCGCGATGAGCTGCATTCGCTGGGCATCAATCTGTCGACCGGGGAAGTCGCCGAGAATTTTATGGAGAACATCAGCCGCAAACAGCTGACCCCCCGACTGCCCGCCAACACGCATGTGCGCGAAACCATCTCCCTGCAAACCGCACTTTCGATGCTGGAGAATCTCCTGGAGAAAAAATTGAGCGGCTATGATTATACTTGGGCCAAAGAAGCGAATGAACGGATGAATGAGGAAATCTCCCGTATCCAAACCTATTACGGAGACTTGCTGGAATCGGCCGAACCGGAAATTAAGGAAGAAATCCGGCTGCAGTATGAAAATCGAAAGCAGGAATTGGAGCGGCAGTATCTACCGAGAATCCAAATTTCCGCCATCAATTGCGGACTTTTTCATTTGACTCGCGAAACGTTTCACGAGCATTGACGAAAACTGAGAAACAAGGCAGATGGAGACGTAAAATATTGCGGTCTTGAGGACAGATTCCAACAAACTTTTTCAGTCATATTCCTTACAATATGTGCATATGGATAAAGGAGAACAATCTATGTTTCGTAAACGGATATTGTACTTGATTTCCTTTCTGCTGATTTCGAGCGGAATGCCGCTTCTGCGCTTCGATTTTGCTGCCCGCTCTCATACAGCCGCCGTTTCGGGCTCGGGACAAGTCTATGCGGACGCACAATCGGACACTCTCAAATCAGCGGAAACCGTAAAAACAGCGGAAGCGGACCTTCCGCAAGGAGGCTCCGAACCCATCCCGACTGCTGCCCAAACCGGCGCGATGCTTCCGCGGAGCAAGCCGCAAACAGCGGACACTTCTGATGCAGGCAAAAGCCTTTCAACGCCAAAGCCTCTGGCATCCCAAACCGACCGTTTCGACCAAAAAGTAAATCTGTGGATCAGCACCCTTGCGAGTCAAGCTGAATTCAGCGCGTGGAGGAATGCCCAGTGGACCCGTTACCCGCTTGGACCCGGAAACCACGGATGGGTCGTCATCCTCAGCAAAAACGGCAAAGATGTGGGCTATCTGGTGGTTGCAGCTTCTCAAAGCGGAGAAGGCTTGGCTTTGGCTGAATACGGCGTCGGGGAATATCCGTTATTCAGCATGTCTACACTGTATACATCCTTGCAGGAACGGCAATTGATTCCCGCAAGCATGACCTTGAAGCAATTTGCTTCGGACAACGAAACGCGAAAATCAAGGATTTATCTTAATCCGCTGCACGCCGTATGGCTGGTTTCCGTCGGAAACGATATCACGAACAGCCCTGAAACTTATTTGGATGCCAAAACCGGGGAAATTTATCCGTTATCGGAGACAGAGGTGAAAGCATCATCCGCGGAAATTCCCGCACTGACATATTCCCCTCAGCAGGGAAGCATAGCCGAAAGCATGACACTGCCCTCATTTGATCCTTATACATTATTGAACTGGGTCAAAGGCAAACCGATGAATTTGCGGGATTGGAACAATTTAAAGCAAAAGCTGGATCAGCAGGAGAAGATTACGTTTGCCGCGGAAATTTTCGGAAAACACATTCTGATCCCGTTTGCCGTCACCGGTTATCATCAATGGAACGAAGGAGAACCCTACGTCCAATTGGAACAGGAAGGGGCCCGTTTCATTCCGTTTCATTCCGTCGCAAGATGGGGAGCGTTTTTTCAAAGACCCTGACATCGCTCTCCCTGATGGAATGATCGGCCTTCCTTTCATATAGATGAAACACCCCCCATGATTGATTCATGTGGGGGTGTTTCTTTTTCCGTTTTTGCGGCTGAACCATATTTGCAAAGAGAGGGGAAGCATTCCGAACCAAAGCGTCAGCCGCGGCTCCCTATGCTCCCGCTTGTCTTTTTTGAGCCTTTGTCGTTCTTCCCGCGGGGTTTCGAAATACGTCATCACGCGCTCCACAATATATTGCGCCAATTCGTCGCCTTTAACCGCCATATGAGGGAAACTCCTTTCCGCAATTATCCGTGGGTCCGTCCGACGAAGTTAAATGCAGATATTACACATAATTGTATTCGATTGATGCTTTATCTGCGCATGGGAAGTGCCTCCAAGCTCCGTTGTTTTGAGTTTCTTACGAATATTGCTTATGGATGGTTGAAACTCAAAGCCAAAGTCGCTTATCCGGCATCTTCTCATGCTCCGCTTTCAGCAACAAATGAATTTTCACCAATTATAAAATATCCTATAGTCATCTAATCATCGGACAGACTTTAGTGCGGTATTGTTTTATCCGTATTGTTTCCCTTTTGTTCGATTTTTAACCACGGAGGGCGGCTGCCGGCAGACAGCCGTAAGTTGTTGGGATCGCTAAATCTTCTCCGGAGCCTCCAAACCGATTAGATTCATGCCGGTTCTCAGCACGGCTCTGACGCTTTCCACCAGAGCCAGCCGGGCGGCCCGCAGCGCCTGATCCTCGACGAGAATCGGACAATTGTGGTAAAAGCGGTTGAAGCTCTGTGCAAGATCCACCAAATAGCGGCTGATGAGCGAGGGCTCCAGCTTGTGCATCGCCTGCTCAACCTTTTCCGGAAACAGGTACAGCTGCTTCAGGACATTCTGCGCTTCCTCATTGACCAGCAAACTCGCGTCCACCAAAGCCGGGTCGACCGCACCGTCGGCCTCGCCGGCCTTTCTCATCAAGCTGCAGCCCCTGGCATAGGTATACTGGACATATGGACCGGTTTCCCCGTCAAAGTTCAGCACTTCGTCCCAGGAGAAGACGATATCCTTGATCCGGTTTGTGCTGAGGTCGTTGAAAACAATCGCCCCGACACCAACCATTCTGGCCACTTCATCTTTATTCTCCAAATCCGGATTTTTGCTTTCAATGATCGCCTTCGTTTTGCCGATCGCTTGGCGAAGCAGCTCCTCCAGCATGATCACGTTGCCTTTGCGCGTGGAGAGCTTGGCCCCTTCGAGGCTGACCTGCCCGAAAGGCACGTGAACCAAATCCTTGGCCCAATCGTAGCCCATCATTTCAATGATTTTAAACCACTGCTGAAAATGCAGGCTTTGCGCCGACCCCGTTACATAGATCGCCTTTTCGAAATCATAAGTGTTCTTCCGGTAGATGGCGGCGGTGATGTCGCGCGTGTGGTACAGCGAGCTGCCGTCTTTTTTGAGGATGAGCGCGGGCGGCATTCCGTATTCGTCCAACCGCACAAGCATTGCGCCTTCATCTTCCTCCAACAGTTCTTTATCCTTCAGCTCTTGAACTACGGCGTCCATTTTATCGTTGTAGAAGCTCTCTCCGGCGTAGGAATCGAAGCTGACGCCCAGAAGCTCATAAATCCGGTTAAAATCGTTCAAGCTGATCTCCTTGAACCACTCCCACAAAGCCAGCGCTTCTTCATCGCCGCGCTCAAGGCGGACAAACCAGGCTCTGGCTTCATCCTCAAGCCCGGGACGATGGTCCGCTTCGTCGTGAAACTTCACGTATAAGCGGAGCAGTTCGTCTATTCCGTCTGCTTCCACCTTGCTTTTGTCGCCCCACTGCTGGTATGCGACAATCAATTTGCCGAACTGGGTTCCCCAATCGCCCAGATGATTCACGCCGATGCAGTGGTAGCCCATAAACTCATAAATATTGTAGATCGCCTTGCCGATGACCGTAGAGCGCAAATGACCGACATGAAAGGGCTTGGCGATATTCGGCGAGGAGAAATCGATGACGATGTTTCGTCCTTGTCCGATATTTTGCGAGCCGAAGGGCGCTTCCGCCTGCAGCACCGCATCCAGCATATCGTGCGCCAAACGGGTCCGGTCAAGATAAAAATTCACATAGCCCGAAGCCGATTCCACTTTTTCAACAGCCGGATGGGAGCCGAAATTCTCCTTCAGCCGATCCGCTATGGCGTTCGGCGGTTTCCTCAGCAGCTTGCTTAAACGGAAGCAGGGCAGCGACAAATCGCCCATGGCCGGATTGGGCGGGTATTCCAGCAAGTCCGCAATTTGCGCTGCGTCGACACCTTCCATTTGAGACTGCAGATGTTCCGCGATCGCCAGCTTGTAGTTCACCATCGTACCAAAAGCTCCCTTCATCGCCACGAAAGCCGGATTGTCCGAAGCTCCGTTCCATGGCCTTTATTACAACAAAGCACCCCTCATCGGAGTGCTCGCAAGTCGTATGTAATCCATCATTGAGATTGGATTTAATCCGCGAATGATGATTGGTGCGGTCGAGAGGACTCGAACCTCCACGGTTGTTACACCACTAGAACCTGAATCTAGCGCGTCTGCCAATTCCGCCACGACCGCATGTTATCCCGCATGACTATGCGGATTCAATTTGTCTGTACCCGGCGCATCCTCTTATGCTTATGCGCATCTCGCAACCGACGAAAGCTATAATATCACATGCCGAAACGTAAGTCAACGAGCAGTGAAATTTTCTTTTAATTGCGTCTTTTTCCAGCTGCCTTTCCCGGGGAATTTTCGGTGCCGCCATATGATCCAAAGGATCCCTGCAGACAGCACGAATGAGGTTACCACGCTGCCCTCCGCCCCGAAAGCTCCGCCCGAAATGAGCGGATGGCCGGACTGTTCGATCAGGAAGAGCGATTTGACATCGACTCCGGAAACCGGAAAACCAAAAATATTTCCCTGAAAATAATTCCAAGTCAAATGAATGCCCACCGGCATCCAAAGTCCTCCCGACATTTCCCTGCTCAGCCCCAATAAAATTCCGGCCAACGCCAGATTGACCATCGGGACCGCATTTTCAACGACTCCCGGGTTAAAGAAGTGCAGCAGCGCAAACAATAAAGAAGCGGCGGCAATCCCTGGGGCAGATCCAAAATGATATCTGAACAATCCTTGGACGTAGCCCCGCGAGAACAATTCTTCGTTCAGAGCAACCAGCAGAAAAAGAACCGCTCCTTTAAGCAAAGAGAAGGCTGTTTCCATATCGATCGCCCAACCCGTCACCGTAACTCCGCCAAACAAAACGATCAACAGCGAGGAGGCGGTCATCAGCACAATGCCCATCAGCATGCCCTTGAAGGTATCGGGAAGGGAGTCTTCACGCTTCCAGCCGAGCGGCCATTTTTTTCGTTCGAACCAAGCATGCATGACGAAAGTCGAGATCACAAACGCTGCCATCTGGGCCAGCAGCATGGCGTCAACAAAACGCGGATCGCCGAATAATCGCTCCCAACCAACCGCTCTGCCGGAGGAGAAATAAACCGCCAGAAGGAGGACCGCCAGAATCAGCGAAACAAGCACAATCAGCACAAAAATCAGGATGAGCTTTAAGAGGACGACAAAAGCCTGCTTCAACAATGTCTGCATATTCTCATTCCTTAAGGGATTCCGGAAATTGATTCGATCAGAGCGGTACGTTGTCACAAGCACGGAAAGGGCTTATAGTATTAAGCAAATCAAATCACAACGGGAACAAGAGGGGAGAGTTTCTTTTGGCAGGCATACTCGCGATTTCACCGCTGATCGGATTGATCATCATCGGTTTGACGGTTCTTGCAATCAATAAAGCCTATTCCAGAAAATGGGGCCAATAAGGTCATGATGTTTTGGTCAAATAATGCTTGATGAACTGTTCCATGACTCCTTTGCACCTTTCGGTATCCACATAAAAATAAGTGCTGTTGCAGATCTTCTCATATTTGAGTATACCCGCGCTCTTTAAAACTCCCAGATGGTGTGACATATTCGGCTGGGATCCCCCCAGCTCCTCCACCAATTCGTTGACGTTGAACATATCCTCGATGCGCTTGTTTTTGGGGAGCAATTCGATGATTTTCAAGCGAAAAGGGTCGGATAACGCTTTGAAATATCTGCCTTGCTCTTCTTTCAAATCCATGCCAAACAACTCCCGCCTAAATTCTATCAAAGCCATTGTACTGAAGCGTTTCACAGGTGTCAATATTTTCTAAAAATACGATAATCCCCCGATTAATTCCTCGGCCTTTCCATTTCAAACGGCTGAAACGTATATTCCCTCGACAATTGGACGACCTTCCGGTTAGCTTTGCGAATCAGGACGCTCTTTTCATCCCAGGCCACCAAGTAACCTTTGACATCGTTGCCGATGTCGGCATCGCGAATAACCCGAAGGAGCGTTCCGTCCATACGGTATTTGTCCAGCTCTTGCTCGGAAATCAACTGCATTCCACCTCACAGGATACGCTTATTTATCCTTAATTATAGCAAATCGTCGGAAAATTAAGCACAAAGAATTGTCTTCAGCGGTCAAAAAAAGACCCGAACGGCTTCGCATTCAGGTCCAACTCGTTTTACCTTTTAACTGTATCACTGCACGAATGACATTAACCTACGTGTTCTTTGGAATCGTTCGTTTCATACCACTCATCCAAAACCTTACTGGACATAACCCGATTGCCGATGTACTCCACCTGCTGCTTTGAGAATTGGCTCTTCCAGTCAATGGACAGCTCCTCGCAGAGTTTGACAATCGTCAGAAGTTCCGACCAAGCAACATAACGTTTGTACCAGAAAAATTGAGGATGTTCGATCATGTACGGGTAAAGGTCGTCGAATTCTGTATGCTTGCAGTCGAGCGCACGTTCGAAATGAGTTTTGGCGTCAGCCAGCTTCTCCATGAGAAAGCCTTCCGACAACTGCCCGTTCCCCATGCTTTTGCCTCCTCTCCGTTACTTAACAATCATTATAAATGAAAAAACAGTTGGATGGAAGGCATTGAGGGCATGAAAATGTTTCAATTCGCGTTATTCAAATTGAATTTTCCCTTGATCCAGCGAACGGATTTGAACCAAGGCTTCCACGCGGATCCCGCGCTCCCTGATTGACCGGCCGCCCGATTGGAACGATTTTTCAACAGCAATGCCCAACCCGGCAAGCGAAGCGCCTGATTTTTCGACAATTCGGATCAAGCCTCTGGCGGCGTCCCCGTTGGCAATAATGTCATCGATAATCAGAATGCGGTCCTCCGGCTTTAAAAACCGGCGTGCAACCACAATATCCGTTACAATTCCTTTGGTGAATGACGGAACCCGTTCGGAGTATTCATCCGTATCCGTGGGGATGGTCCGTTTTCTCCGCGCAAAAACCAGCGGTACCCCAAGCTCAAGGGCAGTGGCAAATGCAGGACTGATCCCCGAGGACTCCATCGTCAGCACTTTGGTTACCTTTTCGTCAGCATAGCGCCGAGCGAATTCTTCGCCCATCTGCATGATCAACTGCGGATCCACCTGATGGTTCAGAATCGAATCAAGCCTGAGCAACTGATCGGACAAAACGCTGGCTTCCTGCAGAATGCGCTGCTTCAAAACTTCCATGCCAAAAACCTCCACTCAGGGCTTTCGTTACGATGCCCGATTTCTCTTTGAAATCAAAAGTAACATATTCCCTCTCGCGCTTGCAAGTTGAACGCTCCGCTCCGTATGCGTAAAAAGGCTTTCCGCTTGAACAAGTCGGCTGCGCCGATCGTGACATATGTTACGGAATGGAATGCTGAAAGAAGCTAAGATGTATTTAACGAGAACGGGATTAATGTGATAAAATATCGATTGTTGAAATGAAACAAATGTATCTTCTCGGCAAAACCCTTGAAATTCTCAGCAAAATCACCAGTTAACGCATAAAATCATCTTTGTGGATAATTTCGCATAAGAGTATGATTAGTCGTAATTATAGAATCCCCGTGCAATGAGGATAGGGAAAGGAAAGAAAGAGATGAACAAAGGGTGGAGACAATATTTTTTCAGAGGGCTATCCCTGCTTCTGATAGCCTTTCCTTCAGGCTGCTACAATCTCCCGGATCAAGTCCATTCCTTGTCCAATCCGCAAGCCGTCGCTCATGACGCCGCGCAGCAGGATGGATCCGCCGCCGTTTCAGGCGTCGATGCCGGGCATAACAGCAAAAATCTGAAAATCTCTTCACCCAAAAACCAGTCCGATTCCGCGGAACCTGGAGACAGCGATGCCGGACAGCCGGAAGCCGCCGTCTCCCCTTCGGCGCCGCCAAGCGGCAGTGAACCAACCGCCAATGGGAAACAGGGCCAAAAGCAGGAAAAAATCTCCTCGACCTCTTCCGTTCAAAAGAAACCGTCGAAACAGAACTATGACGTAAACGAACCGTTCAATGCCAGCAGACCGACATTGATGGGATTCAAGATCCACGATAAAGCGGACGATGTGCTTCGCCGGTTCGGCCAGCCGACTGACCGATTTCAGATGGACGATCCTTCTTTTCCGATCACCGTGTATGAATATCCCGGATTTTCGATCGGCTTCAATCCAGCCGAGGAAATTGTTTTTATCGAAGTGAATTCCGACAAAATCAATCCCGGTTTGAACGGTCTGAGGCTGGGGGACAGCATCGGCAAAGCTTTGGAAACGCTCGGCAAACCGGATTCCAAAACCGATTACGTGATCACCTTTCAATCCGAGGATATCACACTCAAGCTCGATATCGACCCTGCCTCAAAAACCGTCAGCTCCATAAAATTGTTTTAGCAGGAACGGCGTCAATTTCGACTGCGCTTACGGGCGCTTCCAAGGACGAACAGCGCGAACAAAACGGCAATTCCGGCGGCAAGCATCAGAATCAACAGCAAAGGGCTGTGCAGCTTGTCCTGAATGGTCCGCCAGTTCGCTCCGAGCATATGTCCCAAGTACAAAAATGTGAACGTCCATACCGCAGCTCCCGTTCCCGCGAACAGCACGTATCTGGGATACGGGATTCTGCCGATGCCGGACAAATAGCAAGTAAAATGGCGCACGACGGGAATATAATAGCCGAAGCTGACCGTCCAAATCCCGTACGCCTGAAACCACTTCTCCGCTTTCTCCAGCTTCCCCGGGCTTAAGAACAGCCATTTTCCATACCGCTCCAGAAAGGGCCTGCCGAATTTCCTTCCGATTGCATAGCTGACAAGCATCCCCACCATGCTCCCGGCGAAGCTCGAAATCCACGCGACCGGAAAAGACAGCCTGCCGGCGGACGACAAATATCCCGCAAAAACCATCATCGTTTCATCAGGCATCGGCATGCCGATCAAACTGGCCGCGATCGACGAAAACAGCCCGAGATACCCGTATTGCGCAATAAAATCAAGCATGGTTTCCTTCAATCGAACACGCTCCAGACGAACATTTGATATTTGACCGTCAGTCATGACAGGTACAACCCTCTCATATACCTAAAACTATAGGCTGTACGAGAGGTGGAAACAATCGATGAACAAGACCGGCAAAATTCTGCAGGTCGGCTTTACCTATATCGGCACGGTGGTAGGCGCCGGATTTGCGACGGGGCAGGAAATACTCCAGTTTTTCACGCAATACGGCTGGATGTCCACGCTGGCAATCGCCATTGCCTGCCTTCTGTTCGTTTGGATCGGTACCAAATTGATGCTGATGGCCGCCGATATCGGAGCCCGATCGTATGAGGATCTGAACAACCATCTTTTCGGAGAAACGGCAGGCCTGTGGATCAGCCTGTTTACCTTTGTGATTCTGTTCTCCATAACCGCCGTCATGCTGGCAGGAGCCGGTTCGGTATTCGTGGAAAACCTGCGTCTCCCGTATCAAGCCGGACTTTTTTTTACACTGGCGCTCACGTATATCATTATTATCAAAGGGATCGACGGTATACTCGCCGTCAACACCGTAGTCGTGCCGATGATGCTGCTGTTCAATCTCGTCCTTGTCGCCGTTACGCTGGACTTACCGACAGCGGGCAACTTCATTCATCTCATGAGTGATGCGCATCCGGGAAGAATTCTGCTGTCCCCGTTTCTATATACCGCCTTTAATCTCGGACTGGCCCAAGCGGTCCTCGTGCCGGTCGGCTCGACCATCAAAGACCCCGATATTCTGCGAAAAGGGGGAATGGCGGGGGGAATCGGCATCGGCCTGCTCCTGCTGGGAGGCCATTTTGCGCTTGCCGCCCATATGCCCGGAATCACACAGTACGACATCCCGATGAGCAGCATCGTCTACCGGTTGGGGCGAGTCGCCCAATTTTTGTTCGTGCTGGTGATTTTCGCGGAAATCTTCACGACGTTTATCGCCAACATTTACGGCCTTACCCTGCAAATCCGGGATAAAGTCAAGCTGACTGATCGAACGATCATCCTGACGCTGCTTGCGCTTTGCTATTTGATCAGCCAGATTGGCTTCAAAACGCTCCTCTCAACGCTGTATCCGCTGTTCGGATGGATTTGCATGGTGTGGCTTGTCATGATCATGTGGCGCAAAAGAACGCGCTGATCGGGAGAGCCACAGCACGATTCCCAATCGGACGGCCATAAACAGCATCCCGAGAAAGCTGAAGGCGATTCCTTCCAGCAAATATCCAAAATGATAAAAGGGATAATCCCCACGGTCCCGCCATGCCGCAAGCATGTCCGCAGCGAGCAGCATGGAACCGAGAACGAACAGCAGCAATGCCGCATAATCGATCGCTGTCCACCTCATCAGCAGCATGGCGGCCATTTCCGATCTGGATAATACCGCTGCATTTTCTTTCTGATCTTGTTTCAGCTGGAGCTTCCATTTCTGTTGGATTCGCCACGCCGTGATTACGGCCGCGCCGGTAACCGCCAGCCCGATCGCTGCTCCCAGCAGCGCTAAAGCCGCATACATCCGCTTCACCTCCGATTTGGCCGGATAGCCGGCCGCTTAATAAGTCAGCAAGGTGATGACCAGACCTGCCGTTACCAGGATGCCGGCCACCGCCAGCAGCAGAATTGCGGCAAATGCCGTCCTTCCGGTAATGAACGGAAGGCTTCGCCATAAAACGGCTTCCGGAAACAGCCTGTCGGCCGTACTGTCGAATTCGTCAGCCGCTTTGATGACATGCCCTTGATCATCCACATTGAACATTCCCGTTTTTCGGCCGATCTGGTAGCGAATTTGGCGCAATCGCGTTCACCTCTCTTTATGGATCGCCTGACGGAGCCATTTGTTATCGACTGTCCCAGCAAAAAGCCGGGTCTTACTATTATTCTATTTCATCTTTGTCCGTTAGATCAATGGCGAAAAGGAACGCCTTAACGGCATTACGGTCCGTTCAAGCCATATCCGGCTTATTATCGCATTGGGGCATTTCCAGATTTTGCGTGAACCTGTTAATATAAAGTTAGTCAGTAATACCGAACAATAAGGGGGTTGTGCGTCATGCGCAAAGTTGCTGCCATTACTGGGGGCGCTCAAGGGATTGGGAGAGCGGCGGCGCTTGCATTCGCCGAGGAAGGCTACGCTGTCGCCGTCGCAGACATTGACAAGGAGGCCGGTTTTGAAATCGTCCGGTTTCTTCATCAGGCGGGCGGAACCGCCATGTTCATGCACGTCGACATTGCCGACGAAGCTTCGGTCAAGCGCTGGATGAACATGATCATCAAGGAGTTCGGCAGAATCGATGTTCTGATGAACAATGCCGGAATCGGCAAAAACAGCCCGATGCTGGAGCTGCCGCTGGCCGATTTCGACAGGGTGATCGCCGTCAACCTCCGCGGCACCTTTCTCTGCTCGCAGCAGGCGGCAAGCTATATGCGCAAGCAGGGTAAAGGGGCGATCATCAACATCGCCTCCACCCGCGGCCTCATGTCGGAAGCCGGAACGGAAGCCTATTCCGCTTCCAAAGGCGGCATTCTGGCACTGACCCACGCCATGGCTGTCAGTCTCGGCCACTACGGAATCCGAGTCAACGCGATTAGTCCGGGATGGATCGAAACGGCGGATTGGCAGTTATCGACGAGAGCCAAGAAGCCGCAGCATTCGGAACGCGACAGGATGCAGCATCCCGTCGGACGGGTCGGCACGCCGGAGGACATTGCCCAAGCCTGCTTGTTTTTGTCCTCCGACAAAGCCGGATTTATTACGGGGCAAAATCTGGTCGTCGATGGAGGCATGACGATCAAGATGATCTATGAATGATCGAAGCATGAACGGATGATCGAGGAAACCTGCCGCTAAACCTCAAGAACCTGGCATTCCGGATGACGTTCCGCAACCGCCTCCCTTACATGCGGATGGCAGGTAAACAGCAGAATCTGATGCCGTTCTGCCGCTTTGCCCAGAACGGCTGAAGCATTTCCCAGCCGGACAGGATCGAAATTCACGAAAATATCATCCATCAGCACCGGAATTGAGGTCTTATCCGCATAAACATCGGCGATCGCAAAACGCATCGACAAATACAGTTGTTCTGCCGTACCCCTGCTCAGAAATGAGGCATCCAAACGCTCGCCGTCCGCGCGCTCCGCCAGAATTTCCTTCGTGCCGATCGGCGCCAGAACTCGCCGGTATTTCCCGCCCGTCATCAGTTGGAAGTATTCGGAGGCTTTTTGCAGAACTTTCGGCTGTTTTTCTTTTTCATAGATTTCCTTAGTGTGCCTGAACAGCTCGGCACACATCGCATAAACGGCCCAGCGGGCCGTCAGCTGCTGCAGTCCGGCATCCCGTTCCCGGCTTGCCTGCAGCTTGTCGGCATGATCCCGCCCGGCCTCCAGCTGCTCCATTTCGCTGCGGAGAGCTCCCCGTTGATCGTGCAAATGATGCAGCCGATTTTCCGCGGCGCCAATCTGCTCCTTGATTTCGGCGATGCGCTGTTCAAGCGCGTTCAAATCAGTCTCCCTTAAAGCCGAGATCAGCTCTTCCTTGCGCTTTTCCCCGGCAATCGTCTCCAGAAGCACATGCCGTCCCCGATATTCACGCTGCAGCTCCATAAACCTGCCAAATTGGCGAGCCCGCCGCAGAAACTCTTCTTCGTCGGATGCTCCAGCTTCTGTCCACAATCCTCCGATGCGCTCTTCCGCTAAATCCAACGCGGCACGGAGGGAATCCCGCTCTCCGGCAAGCTCCCCAAGCTGCTCACGCAGCCGCGCTTCATGCTCCCTGCGCCGCCGCGCTTCAAGCAGCTTTTCTTTCGCCCGCTTCACATGCACTGCCGGGTCTGCGGCTGCCGCATGTCCCGGAAGCAGCGCGCATTCCTGCTCGAAGTCTTCGTTCTGCCGCAGCAAAAACGCGAGCCTTTCCTCGTTTTTCCGTTTTTGCTGAAGCAGCTGGCTCGCTTGCTCCGCATACCGGATCATGTCCAGCACCGCCTCCGGCGTCAGATCCGCAGACAACTGACGTTCCTCCATCCAGCACCGCCATTCAGCGTGCAGCTCGCCATCATTGCCGAGCCTGCGGCTCCATTCGTTCCGCGCCGCCGCATGCTGCTCCTCCAGCGATCGCCTGGAATCGTAAAGCTCCCGCAGCTCCGCGGTCAGCCTGTCCCATTCCGCTTGCCTCCGCTTGCGGACTTCCACCGCCTGCTCCAGCTTCTCCATCAGCCTATCCGCCAGTTCCAACGACAGAAGCTCGTCCCATGCGCTTTCCTTCTCCACGGATTCCGCGTTCAAAGCCGCAGCCGCTTCGCGGCGGTCCACCAGCTCATTCAGCAAATAAGTCAGCTGCTGTTTGAGCGCGGGCAAGCGTCCCTGCAATTCCTCCGTCTCTTTTCGTACGGACATCGCCGCCCGTTTGAGCCTTTGCTCCTCCTGCACATCCATGCGCCTGCGCATCCAAGCCATGCCGTTCAAACCGGCCAGCAGGAAAAAGCCGGCCGCTGCTGCCAGCGGCTGATCCGCGGGATACCAAAGCAGCAGCGGGAGCAGCAGGTTCAGCACAATTCCCGCAGGCCATAACCGGGACAGCGGCGAAAGCGCAACTTTTTGGCCGTTGCTTGCCGCCCATTCCGGGCTTGACCGGTTCCGGCTTGCCCGCTTTTGCGGCTGATCGGCTTTTGGTTTCGCATCCAGTCCCAAATCCTGCAGCCGAAGTTGCTGAAATTCCAAGCGGGCCGCCAATTGCCTGTACTGCTCATATTCTCGACGAAGCTTCACCCAAAGGGCTTGGAGCGCTTCAGCGTCCATATCTTTCAGTCCCGTTCCTTCCCCCTGTCCGGGAAGCCTTCTGGACTGCGCATACGCTTGCTCCTTGGCTTCGATACTGCGATCCAGCTGGTTGGCCGACTGCTCCAGACGGCGGACTTCGTTTTCTGATTCGGCAAGCTCCCTTTCCGCCCTCGCAAAGCGTTCCCGGAAAGCGCGAATTTGCTCCCGCCGCTGCACCGATAACGGGAAGCGCTCCAGCGTCTGCTCATTCCAATGCTCGCCAACAAGCCGAAGCAGATGGGCAATTTGCTCCCCGGCATGACGGATTTCGGCCTCCAGCTCAACCATGCTGCGCTTGTTTTCCAGATAGACGCCGGTTTGTTCCGCCAGCCGTTCGATCCGTTCCGCATGCCCGGCAAGCAGATCATCGGCCGCAGTATGCTCCAGCTCCGCTTCCATCTGCCGGATGCGCAGCTGCTTGCCGTTCATTTCCGCTAACAGCCTTTCCTTGTCCTTGATCATCGCCTCATACCGTTCCGTCGCCGACTCGGGAAACACGTCAAACGTCGGCAGCTCGGCCAGTTCTCCTTCGATTTCCTTCATCCGGATCCATGGCTGCCGCGCCTGCAGGCATTTGTCCAGCCACTCCGCCGCTTCCCGCGATCGCGCCAACTGCAGTCTCTCAGCTTCAATCCGCTTGTCCAGCCTTTCCGTTTCCTCCAGCCAGCGGTTATACCTGCTCTGCTGCTCCTTGCTCCGCCGAAGCTCCGTCTCCCCCTGCTCGATTTGCTTCAGCAAGAGATTGATTTCCTGCCTGCTCCCCCGCGGCTTGTACAGCGATTCCATCCGCTGGGCCAGCTTGCGTTCCGCCTCAAGCACGGTGGCCGCCTTCACGCCCATCCCCGTGCTGTACAGGAAGCTTCCGATTTCGTCTGAAGTCAGCGTCCGGATTTCCTGCAGCTCACTCAAGCCGAAGGCGAACAAATTGCGATAAAGCTCCAGTGAAATACCGCCCATCAGGCTCCGCAAAACCTCTTCCGATTCCCGGGAGCCGTCCTCACGGAACAGCCTGAGCATGCCTGCCGCCGGAGCTCCGGGGGCGTTTCCTTCCCCTTGCGCGGTCCGTTCCACCCTGATCGCGTTGCCCTGTCCATCCTCCACAATCAAATAGCCCCCGTGAAGACCTCCGCGCACGGGCTCGTAACGCTCAGGCAGGTTGCCGCGCGAGGCAAAGCCGAACAGTACGGAGCGGACAAAACCCATCACCGTGCTTTTGCCGGCTTCGTTGCCCCCATAGAACAACACGATCGGCGCCTCGCTGTTGAGCTCAAAAGTCCGCGAGGCGTGAATGCCGAAGCCCTGCAGGTGGATCGTGCGAAATCTCATTCTCCCCACCCCTTCCTATCCGCAAATGCCTCCACTGCGATTTCTCTGGCCGCCTCCAGCCATTGCTTCCATTCGGTTTCGCCGGTCGTATGAAGATATCTGGCGATTCTCGGATTGCCCGAAATCGGCTTCACCGCTTTTCGGAAAAATTCCTCCAAAAGCCGTTCATCCTTCAGCAAACGCGTCGTCTGTCTGAGCATTTCACCGAGAAAGCCCTCTTGATTTTCCAGCAGCGCAAGATCCACTAGCGGTCCGGAACGATCCTCAATTGATTCGATCCAGATAAACCCTTCCTCCCCCTGCTCCGCCAGCTCCCGCTGGCGGTCACGCCATTCGGCCTGCAGCTCCTGCAGCAGGCCGCTGTGCTGTATGCTTCGGTACAACGGGCTTCTGCCGGTCAGCGTGAAGCGAACGATGCAAGGCCGGCCTTCCGAGCTCCGCAGCAAGCCGTCCATCCGCTGTTCAATCCGATCCTTCAGCTGCTGCTCGCTTTCCAACCCCTGAATATCCACGTCCTCTTTGAACCAGCGCAGGTCATCGACGGCATGAAAGGTCAGGCTTGTCCCGCCCCCGTCCGACACATCGACGACAAAGCAGCCCTTCGCGTCCGTTTCCTTGATGTTTCTGCCCTGCAGGTTCCCCGGGTAAACAATCAGGGGATTGTCATGAAGCACGCGGCGGGAATGAATATGGCCGAGCGCCCAATAATCGATGCCGGCTCGGATCAATTCCTGCTTCGTGCAAGGCGCATAGTTGTCATGGCCGGGATCACCATCCACGTTCGTATGCAGCAGGCCGATATTATATATCCCTTCCCGCCCTCGGGATTGCTTCTCCTGCAGCGTAAACCCGCGGGCAAGATTGTCCGTCACTGCCGAGGCGGCGTAAGAAATGCCGTACACATGCGCGAGCGTCCGGCCCTGCCGGTTCACGGCGGGAACCATGGAAACCCCGTCGGAGCCGAAAAAAACAACCTGTTCGGGCCAGCTCAAATGGGCTCTGGCTCCGTTCTCCGGGTCGTGGTTGCCGTGGATGACAAAAACCTGCACTCCGCGCTCAGCCAGCCTTTCCACAGCCCGCTGAAAACGTACCTGGGCTCTGAGCGAACGGTCCTCAAGATCGTACACGTCTCCGCTGATGACCACAAAATCCACCCTCTCCTGCAAAGCGATCCGGACAAGACGGTCCAACGCCAGAAACGTCGATTCCTTGATTCGATCGCGAACGATTGCGGGCAAATCCGCAATGCCGCGAAACGGACTGTCCAGATGAAGATCCGCCGCATGCAAAAAACGAAAGGGAATCACCCCTTGGACACCTCCTCTCTACTTTTACGGATCAGGAGTAACGCCGGTAAACTACGGTCAGCTGCTCAATCACGCGGTTCAGCGAAAAGTCATTTTCCGCCTTTTCCCGGGCGGCCAGAGCCAAACGGTTTCGCAGCTCGGAATCGCTCATCAGCGTCTCCAGCGCATCGGCCAGCGCCTGCGCATCGTCGACGGGCACCAGTAGCCCGTTCCGTCCGTTGTCGATCTGCTCGACGATTCCGCCGACTTGCGTTCCGACCATCGCCAGCCTGCAAAGCGCCGCTTCCGCAAACACCGAGCCGAACGATTCGGCCCTGGACGGCAGGACGAAGATGTCGAAGAAAGGCATGAACTCTTCCGGATGAAGCATGTAACCGTAATATATGGTTTCATGATAAATGTTCAAATCGGCTGCCATCTGCTCGAGCTCTTTCCGGATCGGGCCGTCTCCGATGATATGGAGCACGAAGGCAAGCTCTCTCCGCTTCAATTCCGAACACGCCTGAAGCAGAATATCCAGCCCTTTGGCCGGCACGAGCCTGCAGACGCTGATCAATTGGGGCACCTGATTTTCATGGACGATCGGACGGAACCGGTTCTCGTCAAATCCGTTCGGAATGACTTCGATTTTGTCCGGCTCCTCCACATATTTCGATAAATAGTTCTTAAAGGAATTGGAAGCGGTCAAAATCAGATCGAGATTCGCCTCAAGCTCCCGGTACAATGAAGTGAGAAATGCCTGCTCGGGGCCGTTCTCGGAAATTTTGCCGTTCAGGATCAATTCCGTTTCATAACTGGAGTGAAGCGTGATGATCACCGGAGTTTCCGGAAACAGCCTTTTCATCGCCATACCCGCAATCGGATGATGGGCGTGGATCAGATCATACCGCTTTTGAATCCGCATCTGTGTCCACCACAAATAATCCTTGTACGTCTGAATATATTTATCCACAATTGCGTTTCCACGATAGACGGTCCAGTCGAAGGTTTTGAATTGAACCGGCTCGCTTCCTTTCATCCGAACCCTTTTGGGAATATAGAACAGCTCCATATCCCAATTCAGCTTGTCAAATCTCTCCTGTATGTAAGGCACCATCGAGGAAACGCCTCCCGGCTGCTCCGGCGGAAAAAACAACGCTTGCAGTACTTTCATTTGAAGCCCCTCCCGATTTCTGTGTGTCTAATCCGGACAGTTCCGGCGTCTTATTCTATTGTAACGTGAGATGATTTCACTGGAAAGGAAAACGGCATATTTCTTCGTTTGATCTTTTTCAACAAGACTCGGAATGATATAATACTCCATGAGGCGTCCTTTGCATACATAAATTTACAATAAATGAGGTTTTTTATGTATATCTCCGACCTGCTTTACGGATCGTTGGGGCGGATCGTCGCCACTTTTTCGATCATTGTCATCGTGTTGATGATGTTCCTTGTTTCACTTCGCTTGTATCACAGCAGACGGAAAAAAGCCTATTTATCGTTTGCCGTTTCTTTGCTGATCATCATGATCCAATACTTCCTGATGTCCGTTTGGGAAATCAGCAACCATGCAATGGATACCGACTCAGGCTACACGGCGCAGCTGTTGCAGGTCGTCGCTTTCATTCTGATGAACATGGGCATCTATCAGCTCTATAACGCCTCCCGAAGACGGGAATTCGTGCTGTTCTATTTTTTTCTGGCAAGCACGGCTGTAATCGGCGCGCTGCGTTTTTATTTCGTCCGCTTGGAAGCGGAACCAACCTTGCAATTCCTCCATTTTCATAATATGTGGATTGAAATCTATGTGCTTTTCCTGACATTTCTCTCCTTCTATCTGATCGCTCCGAATGTCGGGCAGCACATCAAGTACCAGTTCAGTCTTACCGTCTACTTCCTGGTTCAGGCCGCGCATATCTTGAATACATACGTGATGAAGCAGGAGCTGGCCGTTTTTTCCGTCGCCGAAAATTTCCTGCCCATCATCTACTATATCACGTTATTCATGATCATATTCGAACGTGTCGTGGAGCTGCTCCAGGCCGTGTATACTTCGGCGATTACGGACGGATTGACCGGCCTGTTCAACCGGCATTACCTGATCAACCGGATCCACCAATACGTCAAGGAGAAGAAAAACATCTCGCTGATCTTCGGCGATATCGATAATTTCAAAAAATTGAACGATACGAGTGGCCATCAGACCGGGGACAAGATCCTGAAGCAGGTCGCAAGGATCATGAAGGAAGAAAGCGAAGAAGTAGGGATAGCGGGCAGATACGGAGGCGAGGAGATGGTCATCGTCTTGACGGATACCTCCCTGCGGGTGGAAAATCTGGCGGAGCGGGTCCGCAAAAGAGTGGAGGAAGAGACCGGCATTACGATCAGCCTCGGATACAGCAAATACAGAAACGGCATTTCCGCCGAGGAACTGATCAAACAAGCCGACCAGGCCATGTACCATTCGAAAAAAACCGGCAAAAACAAGGTCACCGGTTTTCCCCAGAAATCCTTAGCCCATTGATTTGAGCGGCATCAATCACCTTAAGCTCCAATTTGCGATGCTTTTTTTTTGCTGGAAGCGCCCAAACCATGCAACCAATCGATGCTGGTTCGGGTCTATATTAACAAGCGTCATGCGTCCCAGCTTCAAGCTTCTATCTCACCTTCTCGCTTCTATTTTCAAACTCCTATCTCTTCCTTCCATCACGAATCAACTGCATCAATTCCGTCAACTTGACGTTCAACCGGTCAATCCGTTTTTGGAAACTCGCCAGCAGAAAAAACGTGATCACCGCCGGAAATCCCATATTGGCAATCACCTGGGCGATCCAATCCCATTGTTCATTAGACGGAACCATTGTCCGCTCACCTCCTTCGCTGGAATTTGTCGGTTGATCCGCTGCGGTCCTTACATCCATGTAAAGGGCTTTAAGAGCGTCCGGTTTACAACCAGTCTATCCGAAAAAATTTAATAATTTTTTAAACGGAAGGGTTGTATATCCCGCTTCATCAAACGTTTTATTTAGGTAAAGGAGGGGTTCATATGCAGCACATACCATTTCCTTTTCAAAACGAGCATCGAGAATGGGAACCGCATTTCTGCGCTTTTCAGGCGGCGAACGAGCGCATTCTGCGAGACCCGATCATCCGCAGGTTTCTGGAGGACCCGGAGCATGTGCGCTTGTTGTGCCTGTATCTATTTCAGTCCGAGCCTTTTCACCGTCAAAAGCTGGAGGAAGCGTTTCGCCGGTTTTATTTTGAAATTCGGTTTGTCCGCTATTTGACCTTGATGATGCGCTATCGCGCACTCGATTTTCACCGCATCCGGACAAGATGGACATCACGTATGCCGCTTATTTATGACCGCCCGCCGGCCGATCGAAATTCAGAGAGTTGGGGTGAATATCTGGCTTCCAAGTATGCGGCGCAAAACGAGCCAACCGATCCACAAACCTGTAATTCACCGGCCGATTTCATTCAGTCGTTGAATAACGAAAGCTTGCTGTCGGCCTTCGGCCGGCTGACGGAACGCCAGCAGCTGGTGACAACCTTGTCTTTTGCCGCCCAGCTGTCCGACGGGGAAATCTCCCGTATTTTGGGAATCTCCCAGCAGGCCGTGAACAAAACAAAAATTCGGTCCATTCACAAAATGCGCCGTGAAATCCAGGGCAAAAAACAAAAGAACGAGAAGCTTTCATAGATTGCATTCCGGGAAAGAGCGGGAAAGTGCGGGGTAGAGGGACGAGAGGGAGGTCGATCCAACCCAGCCAAATGACGCGCGCAAGTAAAACGAACAATCGCAAAAAGGCAAATCCACGGAAACGTGGAGACGCAAAGCCATTGGCCTAAGGCATATGCTGCTATGGTTGTCAGGCTGCCGGTGTGGTGCTTCGCTATCCGTATGCGGATAGTTATTTGTTTACCGACGGACAAAATTAAATCCATTGTACAAAAGAGGTGAGCAAATTGACCGAGTTTTACCAGCTGATCATTAAAGCGCGTGAAGGCGATCAGGAGGCTTGGATGACCATCATCGACAGATTTTCCCCCTTGATCCGGAAGACGCGGCGGGAAGCCCGCCAGCAGGAACGGGACGATCTTGAACAGGAGCTGAAGGAAAAAATCATCTCGATCATTTTGACATATGATGTTGACAATCTTCCTTCTTTCAGTGATTTTTGCGAGCATATTCTCTCTGAGAGCGAAGACCGATTCACAAATCCAAAATGAAAACAGGGTTGAAAATGAAAAGGAAGCCGCGCGTTTTCCGGTATATCAGCGGTTTCCTTCTTTGTGCAGGTTCCAAGCAACGCTTATTTTTGAACAACGTTTATTCGATGATAAACAATTCCTCCACATTCTTATCCAAAATTTCACTCACTTTTTTGGCTGCTTTCGGTCCGATGGATTTATTGCCTCTCTCGATAAGACTGATATATCCGTGACTCAAGCCGGATTGCCTGGCCAGCTCTCGTTGAGACAATCCTTTCAAGATCCGCGATTTTGTAAAAATGTCTCTGTTGGCGACAATTCTCATTCCATTCCACGCTCCCGTTCCCGCGTTGTTCCCGTCTTGTTCCCATTATATCGGATATAATTTACATCCGCAACATAAATTGTTTGCTATTGTAAAAATAGATCGATTTGTTCACCTTTCCTTTCCTTGATTTTACTTTTGTAATCATGATAGTATAAAATTGTTCACTAACGTTTACTTGTGGACGGGATGGGATGGGATGAAGGATGGCGTTTTACAGCGATTTGCGCAATTTACGAAAAAGCAAAGGCTTTACCATCCGTGAAGTCGCCAATCGTTCGGGCGTTTCAACGGCCTATATCTCGCAGTTGGAGAACGGCAACCGGGGAATTCCTTCCCCTGAAATCCTGATGAGGCTGTCCGACGGGTTGAATATTTCCTATACGGACCTGATGGCCATGGCTGGATATCTGAAGGACCCGTCCGAGCCTTATGACGTTCAGCGGCATCCGCTCAATCTGCGCCGGCTGCTGCGAGAGAATGATTTGAGCTTTGACGGAAGACTGCTGACCCCAGAGGATAAGGAATGGGTTGAACGCATGTTGACCGTCCTTTTCTGGAAAGACAGCAGGCATAAAGATTGAAGGAACAAAAAACGCCTGACGTCGTCCTTTGATATAAAACCACATATTCATTTTTGTCCGTACGTCGTAAATTTTTCAATCAAAACTTCCATTTCCTCATCCGGCAGAATGACAGGATCCCCTATACACTTGGCGCGATAATAAATTTCCGCACTGTATTCGATTTCCTCAGCCACATTAAACGCATTATGCAAATCCTTCGCTCCGACCAGCAGGCCATGATTGGCCAGCAGCACCGCTTTTCTTTCCCGCATGGCTTCAAAAGCGTTGACCGCCAATTCCTTGGTTCCGAAGGTCGCATATTTCGCGCATCTGACGTTCTTGCCCGCATAAGCAACCAAATAGGATGCCGCAGGCAAATCCCAATTCAGCGCCGCAATGGTGGATGCAAAGGGAGAATGGGTATGCACCATGGCATGGATGTCGTCTCTTTGCCTATAAAAGATGCTGTGCATTTCAAGCTCGCTGGAGGGTTTTCTGCTTCCCTCAATGAGATTTCCGTTTAGATCCATGATGACGATATCTTCTGGCTTCGTCTTATCATAATCCAGTCCGCTTGGGGTTATCGCCATGAGGTTTTCCGTCCGATTGAAGATGCTGATGTTTCCTCCGGTGCCTTTTGTCAAACCGCTGCCGATCAGCTTTTTCCCGTATTCTGTTATGAGCTCCCTTTCCTGAAACAATAACATGCTTCCGTCCCCTCTCCTTACCTCCGATAACGGATCGGGTCCGGCACGCCCGCTTCGGCAAAGCCCTTGAGCCGCAGCCGGCAGCTGTCGCACTCGCCGCAAGCTTCCTCCCAGCCGTTGTAGCATGACGTCGTCAGTTCATACGGGACACCCATGCGCAAGCCCTCACGGATAATCTCCGCTTTGCTCAATTCAATGAGCGGCGTCTCGATGGCAATCGTCTGTCCTTCCGCTCCGGCCTTCGTTGCGAGCCGAATCACTTTTCCCATAGCCTCAATGAATTCCGGACGGCAGTCGGGATAACCGCTGTAATCCAATGCGTTCACACCGATGTAAATCGCTTCCGCTCCGCTGACTTCCGCATAGGAGGCGGCAATGGACAGAAACAGCAAATTTCTGCCCGGCACATAGGTAACCGGAATTTCGGCTTGCCCTCCCTGCTCGACGCCGGTATCTAACGGAACCTCGATCGAGTCGTCGGTAAGCGCACTGCCTCCGAATTCCCGCAAAAACCCGAGAGAAACCACCTTATGATCCTCCGCTTTTACTCCGTAGAATTCAGCAACCTGACGAGCATTTTCTATTTCCATGCGGTGACGCTGGCCGTAATCGAACGTGATGGGATAAAGCTCATACCCTTTTTCCTTCGCATACCCCATGCAGGTCGTGCTGTCCAAGCCGCCGCTCAGAATCACGACCGCTTTTTTTCGGTTCCCTTTCGCAGGCTCCCGCCCATCTTCTGTTGGTTTCATGTCTTCTTTCAGTCGCGCGACTTCTTTGTGTTCCAAGTCTCTCGTGACTCCTCTCCTTTTGCTGATGTTTGCACCTTTATTCAACCGCCAACCGCTGTTCGCGCCACATCAGCTCGAGCCACTTTCACACGCCCCTGGCCGAGGGATCCCAGATCAGCTTATGCAGCTGCAAATTCAATCTGACCCCCGACAAGCCGTACTCCAGCATCAAATCCACCAATTTTGCAGGGGGCATCGTTTCCCAAACCGGACCGAACAGAGGAACGGCCTTTACATCATTTGCCGCCAAAAGCTCTCTAGCAGCATGGAAGTCAGCTTCGCCGGCAATGACGAACTTCAGCTCATCGGAAGCTCTCAGCAGTCTCAAATTGTCCATCGCCATACGTTCCGTTTCACCTGATCCAGGAAGCTTGAAATCCATCACATACCTGACTTTAGGCGAAACGATCCGGTCAAGAAATGGAGCGAGATCAATGGCGCCGTTCGTTTCCACATGAATATCTTCCAGTTGCTCCAAACCGGACAGGGCCTGCAGCAGCTGAAGGGAAGACTCCCCGTACATCAACGGCTCGCCGCCTGTCAGACAAAGATGGGTAGACTTATAGGAACGAACGCTCTCCAGAATTTCCCGGACCGTCATCACTTTCTCGGCCTTGCCGGGCGGATAGCTGTATGGCGTATCGCACCAGACGCAGCGCAAATTGCAACCGAAAAGACGGACGAAAATGGTCGGGAACCCTGCACGGGTTCCTTCCCCTTCCACCGTCTCGTAAATTTCCACTATGGGAATTCGCAAGGCTTCGTTCATTCAATCGGCCTCCATCAATTCTCTGGTCACGGCCGCAAAGCTGGTGGGCGTTTCCCATAGGCGCACTTCCTGAAGTTTGATGGCCGGGTACAAGTTTTCCTCCATAAGGGCCTGATGAATTTGCTCATAAATCCAAACCACCATGTTCTCCGCGGTCGTATTCATCGGCGGAAGCACTTCGTTCAAATAATGATGGTCCAGCCGGTCTATCACGCGTTCTTTGGCAATTCTCTTGATATCTCCGAAATCTATGGATATTCCCCTGTAATCCATTTTGCCCAGCATGGTGACCACCAATTTGTATGTATGCCCGTGAAGGCTTTTGCACTTGCCCTCGTAGCAGTGAAGGTGATGGGCGCTGTCAAACGTGAATTCCTTGGAGACCAAAACGGCTTTGTCATGATATTTCAACTGATGCTCTTGAATGTTTTCTCCCAAAACCTGCATCTTTCCAGGGATTTCAAAGCTCATGGCGCACCTCTATCTTGAAAATTCACTTCCACTAAAAAATAATTCAATTTGAATTCTTCGAGGACGCGTCGCGTGCCATTTTCATCACCTGCTGGTGCCATGAAAATGGCATAGGACGTCTATCCTCGTTCGTTCTACGTTTCATTATATCATGTCTCTTTCGCCTGCAACAACCGATCAGGATTGTAAAAAATGGTCAACGGAGCCCGTCCGGTCAAAAACGTTTCATGGAAGAAAGGTGTTGATTTGGCTTCGAGGCGTATCTCGGGTCGATTTTGAGGCGATTTTGAGGCGATTTTGAGGCGGATCCCCGGGTTAATTGTCTCCGAATTTGCGAAGGTAAGCCGGTTCGGACAAATTCCCGCGAATTTCGCGGATGCGGTCGTTCTCCTTGATCAACTGGCTTTCCAGTCCGGCGATCAAACGATCCAGCTCTTCTTTTACCTCTTCGGAAACTTCAACTTCCTCAAGAGATTTGGCGACATAAAGAAGACACTTCATGGCATCCCCCATCAAATGGCGCTTGTTTCCCGAATGAATCACTTCCGAAAGAAAAACGATATGTCCCAGCTCCTGAGAGAACAGCTTCACGGGTATCACCCTCTAGCATGACTTTCCCTTATTATCACCTTTACAGTCGAATTATGAAAGGATTTTTTTGCGAAAAACAATCATTTTTCCAAATATTTCGCGTTGTTTCGCCATTTTGCCTGCATTTATACTAAATTTATACATAGACGTTCATGCCATTTTCATGGCGCCAACGGATGATGAAAATGGCACGTTGAAGCGTCCCCGAAGAATCCACTATGAATTGTCTTTTGGCGTCTCGGGTCATGTATAAATCTGAAGCTAGGGAGGATTCTTCATGAAGGTCGACAAAAGTTCCTGGAGCTTCTTCAGCCGCTCCAAAAAAACAAATGATGTCCGCAAGTTTCCCATCGGCGCCTTCAGCCTTGGCGCTCGAAAGCTGGGCGGCCTGTTGATCGCTGTAGCGCTTTTGCTGCAGCTCGGCGCTGAGCCCGTGCTGGCGGAAGCTCCGTCAAGCCTTATGGGCCAAAGGCTGATTGACTCGGGACAAAAATACATAGGAACTCCATATCAGTTCGGGGCCAATCCCGATCAAACCGCCACCTTCGACTGCTCTTCCTTCACCCGCAGAGTGTTCCTGGAAAACGGCATGACGCTGCCCCGGACAAGCTCGGACCAGTATCAGCTTGGAACCGCTGTCAACCTGGATCAGGCGCAAATCGGCGATCTGTTGTTTTTTCAGAATCCCGCGAATCCGGGCGTTGCTGATCATGTCGGCATTTATCAGGGGAATCTGATCATGTTGAACGCCACCGTTTCCAAGGGGGTCAAATCGACGGATATTTCTACCGACTATTGGATGTCGAGACTGATCGGCGTAAAAAGAGTCTTACCCAAGATGGTGCAAGTCCGGTACGGAGACACACTGTGGAAAATCAGCATCGCGAACAATGTCAGCATCTCGCAGCTGATGAATTGGAATAAGCTTGCACCGGATTTCCTCGTTCCCGGTCAGCTTCTGTTCATTTCCAATCCCGATTTGACGGCAAAATCCGGCTCGAATCCGGGGAAAATCCATATTGTCCAGCCCGGAGATCTATTGTGGAAAATTGCCTTGACCTACAATGTCACCGTTGACAATCTGCGGACGTGGAACCAATTGACAGGGGATATGATATATCCCGGTCAGGCCCTCTACCTTCAGGCGCCGAGCGAGCCATACACGGTACAACCCGGTGATACACTGTGGTTGATTTCCCAAAAGAAGGGCGTTTCTGTGGCGAAAATCAAAGAAGCCGCTCATTTATCGAGCGACTTCATTTATCCGGGCCAAATCCTGCCGATTCCGCTGATCTAAGCGTGTTGAAAACGTGAACACGCTCATACTGCTTTCGACATCTTCTCCACAGCAAAAAATGCCCTTGTCGAACGGACAGAACTCCTCTTTTCCGCAAAACAAGGGCATGCAATCAAGTTTTATTCGTGACTCCGCTCCATCATCAGTGAAGGTGCTCCGATTCAAAAAAGATTTCATCGATCGGCTCATTATTGTAGAGCATCGTCAGGTTCATGGAATCGCAATCGCGTTCTTTATCCACCTCGCGCAGCACCAGGGCGGCAATGGCTTCCCGGTCGTCTCCGCTGCCGGGCTCGTGGAAATCAATGAAGCCCGTCACTTTGCGGGAGGAAATATCCACCGTCGCCGTGCCGATCGGCAATCCCCCCAAGGACTGTCTGTAAATGTCGTAGGTCAGTGTATCCCCGTCATCCCGGGTCATCACAACAGTGTAATCCTCATCGTCGGAAATTTCGTCCTCTTCATGCTCGTCCAAAAATTCTTCGATCAGATCGTCCCTGGCCAAGTCCACCGACTCGATCAGGTCGTCACCAATTTTCATGTCGATGGAGAACGTTTCAATCCGATTTTCATCGAAATCGGATACGATCAGGTCCATCACCGCTTCGATCTCATCCTCCGTCGGATCGAACACCCAGTTCACTTCCCCGACTACGTCCTTGCCGTAAATATTCATGAACGCTTCGGCAACCCACGCTTTGTCGTCATCATAAATATGATACTCCACCCGATTCCGGCTTTCACCGACAATCACCAGCTCATAAACGACTGTCCTTTGACCTTTGCGCATATCCATGATCTCGATGTCATCCGGATCGACATCGACGATTTTGGGACGGTCCAATACATCGTGTTCCAAAATGTCCGTATCAACGGCTTCATTATTTGTCCATTTGCGGAACGCGTCTTCCTGCTTGGCAAAGGAAAAAATCCGTTCATAGTCGCTGTAAGTCAAGACAACATCACTTTCCTTGACATTTAGGGCGTTGGCCAGAGAATTGACGTAGTTCTCCGCAAACCGGATCAGCCTTTCTTTGCTTTTGCCGGACAGATTCCTCTTCTCCAGCTGAATCGATCCCGTCATCCGTTCATTTTCACGATAGACCAACGAAACGGTACCGACGAATCTGCCACTCAGCATCATATCGCTCACTTCACCACCGGCTGTTCTCAAATCAGGCCTCATCGTGATTTTTTCCATTTGAGCGCTCCCTTCGTTTTTTGACTCGACCGGATTATCGGCCCTAAATATGGACCCTTTACATAGCCTATCCTATCCGGGAACGCTCATACATGCTTCAGGCCTGTGAATACATATATCGTACAATCGCCTGATGGACGCCGTCGTGATTATTGGAAGCGGTGACGGCATCGGCCCTGGATTTGACTTCTTCCGGCGAGTTTTGCATGGCGATGCCCAGACCGGCATACTCGAGCATCTCCAGATCGTTGAAATAATTGCCGATGGCCATGATCGATTCGCGCGGAATCCCCCACATCCCGGCCAATTTCCGCAAAGCCGCTCCTTTGGTCGCCTCCGGCTCCATGAAATCGATGAAAAAGTCGCCGCTTCGCGTCATCCGCAATGCTTTTCCGGAACCGGCCCAATCTTTTTCCGCCTGATCCATCACGGACGGCTCTCCGAACATCGTCAATTTAACAGCCGGTTCAGGCAACTCTTCGATCGCGGGCAGCACGATGGGACTGTTCAAATACTTCGCATACATCTCTTTCTCAAATGCCCCCAAGCGCTCGACGAATAAATGAAAGGCCGAATTGACGTCGAAATGCATCCCGCGTTCTCTGCAGTATCCGACCAATGGAGCCAAATGATCCGTCGGAATGGTAATGATGGACAATACTTTATCGATTGTCCCGTCAATCGTCACGGCTCCGTTATGGGTAATCGCCGTGCCGCTGACCCCAAGCTGTTCCAGAAGCGGCAGCGTGTTTTTCGGTCCCCTCCCCGTGCAGAGCACAATCCTGCAGCCCTCCGCGTGAATTTGCGCAATCGTCCTCCGGGTGTTTTCGGTAATTTCATAGTGGTCGTTCAGCAGCGTACCGTCCACATCAAGGGCGATCATCCTGTATTTCAATGCGCTTCCCATTCTCCCACTCCTTGAGCATGTTGATCTCTGTTTCCGTCAATTCTCTGTATTCTCCGGGCGACAGGCGGTCGTCCAGCAATAAACCGCCCATAGATATCCGCTTCAAAAAGACGACCTGCATGCCGACCGCTTGAAACATCCGCTTGACTTGATGGAATTTGCCTTCCGCTATCGTCAGCTCGATTTCTGAAACAAATGACTCTTGCTCTCCTCCTTGAACAGACAGGATGCGAAGTTCGGCGGGCATGGTTTCATAACCGTCATCCAGCACCACGCCCTGCCGGAAGGATGCCGCTTCCCGATCCGTGACCTTGCCGAGCACTTTGGCATAATAAGTTTTGGGAACATGCCTTCGCGGGGACAGCAGCATGTGCGCAAGCTTGCCGTCGTTGGTCAGCAGCAGCAGACCTTCAGTGTCCTTGTCCAATCTGCCCACCGGAAACGCGTTAAAAGCCGCGTATCGTTCGTCCAGCAAATCGATCACCGTCGAGTCCCGCAGATCCTCTGTCGCCGAAACCACGCCCTGCGGCTTGTTCAGCATGATATAAATAAATTCGCGAAAATACACCGTTTCATCGCGGACCCGGATTTCATCCATCAGCGGATTCACCTGCATGCCGCTGTCGCCGGCGGTTTTCCCGTTGACATGAATGGAGCCGGCGCGAACCAGTTTTTTAATTTCGCTGCGCGTTCCATAGCCCAGATGAACCAGAATCTTGTCCAAACGCTGCGTCTTCTTCACCAAATCCACCTCCAGCCCGGCGGATACTCGTTTTTCAGCAAGCCGTCGATCCATTTGCCCCAACCTAACGGATACCCGTCCACACAAACCAGGCAGTAGCCCTTAGCGCTCACACCGGTATCCCGCACGGCAATCTCATCCTTCTCCAGCTGCAGCGTTTCGCCCTTTAGATAACGAACCACTTCAAGCGAGTCTGCGGTGAAAGATACGGACCGCACAGCTTCTTGCGCCCTCAGTCCCATAGCCAATGCCTGCGACGGCTCGAACCGGTTTTTCTTGATATTGCCGATGTACCAGCCGGGGCGGGCCACTTTCAGGCCGGACAGGTCCGGCAGCCCTGCAGCCGCCAAATAGGCAAAGTCGCCAAAGAACACCAGCTTGCCCGGAAGATCGGGAAAACCCATCTCCGCAAAAAAACGCGAAATGATGTCCTCACGTTCCGTTTCCGTTTGGGCAGGTTTTTTCCCTCCATTGCCCCTGCCGCTTGTCCTTTCCCTTCCCGAGGCGGGATCAGCTTCGATTCCCAGCCCTTCCCCTTTATGCTGCAGGACGGCCACAAAATGACCTTCTCCCTCAATACAATGCGGCCAAAGCCTGGCCGTTCCTTTGACGGCCTCCGCGGCGCGCCCGCTGAAGCCTTCGATGCCCTGCCTGCTCTCCATGATCCATTCCGGTCTTCCTTGGGCAAAACCCCAGGCATCGGGGATCGGGACGACCTCAAAATGCGGATGGCGATCGAGGAAATCGGCAATCCGCGCTTCATTCTCTTCCGGCGCGAAGGTGCAGGTCGAATAGACCATTCTGCCGCCCGGCGCAAGCAGTACGGCGGCCGCGTCAAGAATGTCCTTCTGCAGCACGACGCAGGTCTGCACCGATTCCGGCGACCAGCTCCGGATCATGTCCTCGTCCTTGCGAAACATGCCTTCTCCCGAGCAGGGCGCGTCAATCAGAATTTTGTCGAAATATCCGCCGAAGACACGGCCCAGCGCATTCGGCGTTTCATTCAAGACAGCGGCGTTCCGCACGCCGAACAGTTCGATGTTTTTGACCAGCGCTTTGACCCGGTCCGCCGAATTGTCATTGGAAACAAGAACGCCCTGCCCCTGAAGCTTTGCGGCAATTTGCGTCGATTTGCCCCCCGGGGCCGCGCATACATCCAACACCCGATCGCCCGGCCGGACGTCCAGCAGTTCGACGGGCGACATCGCACTGGGCTCCTGGATATAGTAAAGACCCGCATAATAATAAGGATGCTTGCCAGGACGCTCCTCCCCGTTGTAATAAAACCCCTCCCTGCACCAGGGAATGGGGGACAGCCGGAACGGAGACAGCTCGAGGAATTCCCCGACCGGCGCTTTTAACGTGTTCACCCTCAGCCCGTAATACCGCTCCTTCTCATAGGAGGCCAAAAAAGGCTCAAACTCTTCCCCGAGCATATGCTGCATTCTTTTCTCAAACGCTTCCGGCAATTTGACCGTCATTTCCGTTCACTCTTTCCGTCAGTCAGTATCATTTTTAACTTTCATAGATTTCGATTATAATGGAAGGGTGGACGTCCCACTCCATTTTCATGGCACCCAACAGGTGATGAAAATGGCGATGCGTCTTTTTAGCGGGAGTGTATTTTCAAGATAAGTCCAAACTTAAAAGAGGTGTGGAATGAAAAAACTGCTGATTTATCTTTCCGTCATTGTCGTATTATTCGCTGTTCTGTTCGTTCTCAATCGGACATCCACGACGACGGCGGACAACGCGGACAACGTGTATGGCATCAAAGCCTCCAAACTGCACCCCGAAACAAGGGAGCAGTTGGACAATCCCAATTACCAGAATATCATTTTACCCGAACAATTAAAAACGGAACTCGGCAAAAAAGGCGGTTTGTTCGTGTATTTCTTCAGCCCCACCTGTCCGCACTGCAAACTGACGACACCGGTTTTGATGCCAATCGCCAAAGAAATGAATGTGGACGTAAAGCAGTTCAACCTGCTGGAATTTCCAGAAGGCTGGCAGGAATACAACATCGAGTACACACCGACTCTGGTCTACTATAAAGACGGAAAAGAAATCAAACGCACGCAAATCGTGGACGGCAAACAAGTGGATCTCCTCAGCCGGATGGAGGGGGGAGTCGAGGAACACCCGGGAGACGGCGGATACACCGAGCAGGATTTCCGCGACTTTTTCAACAAATACAAGAATCAATCAAACAAATGACTATGACAATTAATTTTTAACATTGGATCCTTCCGTCATTGCAAAGATATGAACCGAAAAGCCCGGTGAATGCCGGGCTTTTCCCTAAAATAGGGCAACAAATTTAGACATCTTCCTCCTTGAGCGGAGGATTCCGCTTCAAGCTTTCCACTTTCTCCATAAGCGAAGGATCAACGATCCGGATATCTAAATCGTAATAGTCAAAGGGCGCTTCGGCATACCGCCGAAGTTTGGCCAAATAATTTCGGCTGTCCGCCAGCAGCGCCTCCATATCGATGCCCGGCCCGTCGGATTCGAACGGGCCCAGCTTCTCCAGAGCGTTGGTGAACAGTTTCACCGCGCCGTTCACATTGCCGTTGCGGAAGTGGTACAAGCCGACCGCCACCTGCAGCAAGCCCTGATACAGCGGGTTCCTCCCCTCCTGCATCCACAGCTCCTCCAGCACCTCATGACACTCGAAATAATCCCGGGCTACGTTAAAATAGTATAAATACTCAATATATAAACGGTCGTAAGACATGAGAATCTTCAAATCCTTTCCGTGCGTTTCCGCCGCAGCAGGTCGTACGGTTTCCCCGCTGTTCATCATCCCGGCAGGGTTGTGCAATTTCCCCGCTGTTCATCACCGCGCCGCGTTCTGCTTTGCCCGATTCAGCGCATCCTGAATATCCGCCGACAGCTGCTTCAGCCCCCAGACATCCTGATGCTCCCAGCGCTCGTTGAATATCAGTTGAAACTGCGCGGCTTCCCTGACTTTATGATAGAAATACAATTCCTGAATACCGTTGAGGATCACACCGACCAGATTGGCGTGATCTTCAAACAGCTGCTGGGACTCGACGATTTCCTGGCGGATGCTCGACATTTCCTCATCCAGCTTGAAGGCCGCTTCCGCAGCCTTTTGCAGCCGCTCTTTGACGGGCTGGGGCAGATCCGATTTGTATTTGTAGTTCAGCGAATGCTCAATGGTCGCCCAGAAATTCATCGCCAGCGTGCGGATTTGAATTTCCGCCAGCACGTTCTTCATGCCCAGCGCGGTTTGCACCGGATACTCAATGATCACATGATAGCTGCGATAGCCGCTTTCTTTTTTATTTGTAATGTAGTCTTTCTCGTATACAATGTTAAAATCTTTTCGTTCGCGAATTAACTCCACCACCCGATGAATATCTTCGACAAACTGGCACATGATGCGAATGCCCGCGATATCCTCGATGCCTTTTTCGATTTGATCCATTGAAACCTGCAAACGGTTGGCCTTCTCCAATATGCTTGAAGTGCGTTTGACCCTGCCGGTCACAAACTCAATGGGGGAAAAAACTTCCCTTTTTTTCAATTCCGCACGCAGCGTCTTGAATTTGACCTTCAATTCCTCCACCGCTTGTTCATACGGAAACAAAAACATTCCCCAATCTCTGGTGTCCACAGGCGTTCCCTCCAATTCTCAGCTTAACTGAACATCCACTCCCACCGCTTCGGAAATGCCGGCAAATCCATCGCGCTTCAAGCGCTCGATCAATCCCCGGTGAATCGCGCGAACGATTCCCGGTCCCTGATAAATCAAGCCGGTATAGACTTCAACCAAGCTGGCGCCGGCGCGTATTTTCTCGTAGGCATCCTGCGCCGAAAAAATACCTCCGGACCCAATAATCGGAAGTTTCCCTCCCGTTAATTTATATATGCTGCGGATGGCTTCCGTCGAACGGCGGGCAAGCGGTTTTCCGCTCAAACCTCCGGTTTCCCGCTGATGCGGACTGGCCAAGCCGTCCCTTAGGATCGTCGTGTTGGTGGCAATAATGCCGGATACCCCGCTGCGCATGATGCTGTCCGTCATATGCTCCAGATCCCGCTCGTCCACATCGGGAGCCAATTTGACCAGCACGGGCTTAACCCCTTTACCCTGCGCCTGTTTGTCCATCTCATCCTTGACCGCACCCAGCAGCTTTCGCAATTCCTCCCCGTGCTGGAGATCCCGCAGATTCGGGGTATTCGGAGAGCTGATGTTGACCACAAAAAAATCTCCGTAAGGATAGAGCGCTTTGATGCATGCCCGGTAATCCTCCACGGCCTCTTCGTTCGGCGTCCACTTATTTTTGCCGATATTCACGGCAACGGGAATTTTCCGCTGCTTGACCCGCTTCAGTTCTTCCGCCATCGCGGATGCGCCGCGGTTATTAAAGCCCATCCGGTTGATCAGCGCTTGATCCTCGGGCAGGCGAAACAAACGAGGAAGCTCATTGCCCGGCTGGGGTTGCGGAGTCACCGTCCCGACTTCGACAAAACTGAAGCCCATGGAGGTAAAACCGGGGACGGCAACGCCGTTTTTGTCAAGTCCCGCGGCCAGGCCGATCGGATGTGAAAAACGGATTCCCCACAGGTTAACGGCAAGCTCCGGCGCCTTAGCCGTCCCGTACAGGAGATTCAGCAATCCGGTTGCTCCGGGAATTCTGGCCGCGGCGGCCAAGCCCCCGACAGTCAAATGATGCGCTTTTTCCGGATCCATGCGAAACAGCAGCGGTTTGGCCAAGCTACGATAAAGCAATAAGACCACTCCATCCTCTAGACTATCTTGAAAATTCGCTTCCGCTAAAAATATTTCTTTGGGACGTCTAGTCATTTATTGTAGCGTTTTTACCCTCAAAAATAAAGCATGCTTGCATTTTTTTTCCAGTGTTGCGAGCCAGTTTTTTTACAAAAACGCTTTCAGTTGTGCTAATATAGGATCAATATCCTATTTTCCAGGGAGCCTGTTCAATGAAAAATTAAGGTGAATATCTCTTCAATTATTGATTATTCCGGAAAAGGGATGGCACCCCACCGCTGTTAAAATCAGGAATATGATTGGGTTTTTGCGGTTTATTCCCGGTTTTAAAGGCGGACGTAAACTTTCCGTTCTCATTCCCTATTCCTCCATACTCCTATTGAATATAAATTCACAGTATTGCTTTCATTATTCAGATCCCTGACTTGAAAGGTTGGATGCTCCTATGGCCAAAAAGAAAAACGTTCTCTTGGAACGCAAAAAACAAAACGAGGTGAACAAAAAAGCGATCATTTGGATTGCATCGATTTTCGCGGCAATTGTCATTGCCATGACCGTTTTGCTGATTTTCAATAGGTAGGGCCTCCGCTTAATTCAACCATTTGTAAACGTGATGCGGATTTGTTTCCACCGCCGTATGCGGCAGAGCAAACCGCGCTGAGCTGCGCATGATTTCTTCCGGAAGCCCCGCTGCGCGGATGGACACCTTTGTCCCGATCGGGGCCATATCGTACAATTCCTCGATATCGTCCTTCAGCATACGGATGCAGCCATGCGAAAGATCTTTTCCGATGCTTTCCGGTGCGTTCGTTCCATGAATGGCATACAGCGTATCGGATAATGTCATGCCCCTGCTTCCATAATCGCCGTCGGCATGTCCGTTCGGGTTCATGACCTTTTCGCTGATGACGAATTCCCCCAGAGGGGTTCGCGAGCCTCCCAGCCCGACCGGATAATTCCTGAGGATGATGCTTCCGCTGACCAAAGCCAGCCGGTGATGCTTCCGGTCCACGATAATTTCCAAGGGGGACTGCAGCAGGTCCGCGTCCGGCACTATGACCGACTGATCCTCTGCCGCCCGTTTGCCTTCATCACCCTTACCCGTCTCACCCAAGCCTGCGGCCAGCGCTCTTTCCCAGGCCTCCGCCGCTTTCAGCGGGCTCGCGGATTGCCCTTTTGCCGTTTCGGCTCCAATACCGCTTGCCGGTTTCCCGAATAGAAATGCAAAGCCCTGTTTCATGATCGGCGTATATCCCGGCAGCAGGTTGCCCGGATAATTCCGCTGCAGCTCTTTTACCGTGTCAGGCAGTTGATGATGAATGGCTTGATAGGCTCTGACGGCGGAAGCCAGCACCCAAAGCTGCTCCTGCTGATTCCGCCATTCCGCGAACAACCTTGCGGACGCTTCAAGCCCTGGCGACAGGCAGCTGCACTGCTCCGGTTCCAATCGCCGGATCTGCAAGGCGCCTCCCCCCCCAGTGGCCGATACTGCCGTAAACCGCAGCTTCGGCTCACGTGTCCAATCCGTCCAGCTTGCGACAGAGCTGCGGACGGACTCCGCTACCAGGGAGACCTGCTGCCTGCCGTCGCTTCCTCCCGACTCGGCGAGTCCGAACAGGGCTGCTTGATATGAACCCTTTCCCGCTTCTCCACCCAAATAGTAGACTCTGGACAACATCGGTTTCTCCGGTGTCTGACGAGTCCCGCTGGCAAGCGAAGGTGAGGGTAAAGGAGAAGCCGAAGGGCGAACTTCGCTTGACTCCGGATTTGCCGAAGGACCGGAAAGCGCGGGGTCCGCGACCTCTGCACGGTGCGTTTCCGGCCTCGCCCCTTCCAAGGCAGGGATGAAAAAGATCAGCAGCAAAGCCCAGATTGCCGCAGTCGTATATCTAGCAACGGAAAATAACGGCTTACGCGTTTTCCTTCGCTCGTTCGGCCCGTCCCCGCTTCCTGCCGTGCGTTTGCCGGGAGCTTCCTGATCATGAACCGCCCCCGCGGCACTGTCCTCGAAAGCGAGATACACCTCCCCGGCTTGTTGAAAACAGTAGGTCGCCTTTCCCGTCTCCCCTTTTCTGACATATTCCCTGCCCAGCAAGTACCAGACCATTTTGTTATCCGGATGCAGTTTGACATAGTCCTTCAAATATTTTTCGTCTTTGAATTCGATTTTTTCATTGGATTCCAAAGCCGTCACCCCGCATTTCCGCCATTCTTCGCCTAATGAATATATCGACCTTAAGGCAGCGATTTTTGACAGCCTGCATATTCGCTTTCCATTGTGCCCATACTTTAAAAAAATCATGATGGTTTTTCCAATTGCAAGGAGGTGCAAATCGATTGAAGAATGCGTCCCGCCATCCGGACGAAGAAAACCTGAAGGATACGCTTTTGTCCGTATTTCTGATAGGCGCGTTTTTGGCGGCCGTCTGGGTGTCCATTTTATTTGTGTTCATTTACCGATCGTAATCCTGACATAATGGAGTGAAAACAGATGTTCAACATTGAACTTCCGCGCTATGAGAAAATTTGGCTGATCACCGGTTCGATCACACTCGTCATTTTTCTGGTTCTATTGGGGATAATGGGGTTTGCGATGGGCTTCAATCCTTCCGGACACATGAAAACGATCGCTCCCGATCAGGTGGGCGCGACCCCGCCCTTCGACAAACCGGGCTTGTTTACGGTTGCGGATAAAGAATATCGGGCCGTCATGCAGGCAAAAGTTTTTGCTTTTCTCCCAGGGGAAATGACCATTCCCGCCGGTTCCAAGATTCATTTCGAGGTGACCAGTCCCGATGTGGTGCACGGAATGTATATTGCCGGAACCAATGTGAACATGATGATCGTCCCCGGACATATCAGCGAATTTACCCATACGTTCAACAAACCGGGAGATTATTTGATTTTGTGCAATGAATACTGCGGTTCCGGCCATCATTTGATGTTGGGCCGGATTATCGTCCAATGACGGGCTTAACAAGAATTAATAAGAAAGGATGGATAACATGAGTGCGGCCAAACATAAAAATGCCGGTTTCGACGGAGCGGTCATACCGGCTTCTTCGTTTGCTTTTGACGTAAAAGACGCCAATTTAATACTGGCGCATTTGATTTTCTCCTTTATCGCCCTGTTTCTGGGCGCTCTCGCGGGCCTGCTGCAGGCGCTGGTGCGCGCCGGCTATATCGTGCTTCCCCCTATGCTTGATTATTACCAGCTGCTAACCGCGCACGGCGTTCTGCTGGCGCTTGTGTTCACCACGTTTTTCATCATCGGGTTCCTGTATTCCGGCGTCGTTAAGACACTCGACGGGAAGATGCTTGCAAGCGCCCGAAGCTGGGCTTGGTGGGGATTTTATCTGATGCTGGCCGGCACAATCATGGCAGCCATCACCATTCTGACCAACGACGCCAGCGTGCTTTACACGTTTTATGCTCCTTTGCAGGCGTCGCCTTGGTTTTACATCGGGCTCGTGCTGGTGATCGTCGGCAGCTGGTTCAGCAGCATCGCGATCTTCATCAATTACGCGTATTGGCGCAGGACGCACAAGGGAGAAGTCTCCCCGCTGTTTGCCTATATGGCGGTGGCCACCATGATCCTGTGGATTATCGCGACCATCGGTGTTGCTGTTGAAGTAATCTTCCAATTGGTTCCCTGGTCGTTGGGCTGGACCCCGCGTATCAATGTGGCGCTCAGCCGGGCGCTGTTTTGGTACTTCGGCCATCCGCTGGTCTACTTCTGGCTGCTGCCGGCCTATATATACTGGTACGTCAACGTGCCGCGGATCATCAAGGGAAAGGTGTTCAGCAATACGTTGCCAAGGCTCACGTTCATCCTGTTCATTCTGTATTCCGTGCCGGTCGGTTTCCATCACCAGTTGAACGAGCCGGGAATTTCAAATTTTTGGAAGTTTCTGCAGGTGGTGCTGACCATGATCGTGGTATTTCCATCGCTGATGACGGCCTTTGCGATTATCGGCACGTTCGAATTGGCCGGCAGATCGCAGGGCGCCAAAGGCAGATTCGGATGGATCCGCAAGCTGCCGTGGGGAGATGTCCGTTTTCTGGCCCCCGTCCTGTCCATGCTGATGTTCATTCCGGCGGGCGCGGGAGGCATCGTCAATGCCAGCTACCAGATGAATCAGGTCGTACATAATACCCTTTGGGTGACCGGCCATTTCCATTTGACGCTCGCAACCAGTGTGGTTTTGACGTTTTTCGGCATCTCCTACTGGCTGATCCCGGTGCTTACCCGGCGTACGCTGACGCCGGGGGCCAACAAGCTCGGCATTGTGCAGAGCGTCCTGTGGATCGCGGGCATGCTGCTTCTCGGAATAACCATGCATATTGTCGGGCTGATGGGAGAACCGCGGCGTTCCAGCTTCTCCACCTATAACGATCACGCCACAGCCTTGTCCTGGCTTCCGTATATGTATGTCATCGGAATCGGCGGGGTGCTGCTGTTCATTTCGGTGATGCTGTTCCTCTTCGCGGCGGTTTACCTTATGTACTATGCGCCGCGCACGGATCAGCCGGCGGAATATCCGATCGGCGAGGTGGACGAGAGCACCCAGCACCCCCCGCTCATTCTCGAACGCTGGTCGCTGTGGATTGCCGTCACCGTCGTATTGGTGCTGGTCGCATACGCCGTACCGATTTGGCACTTGATGCAGACCCCGCTGGCCACCTGGTCGCCGCCGGTCCGAACGTGGTGAATCGCAGAGGCCGTGGCCTCCCGTAAAATTACGGTCACGGTCTGCGCATCCCACTGTACGTCCAAACCCAGTTCTTCAACACTGCGAAGCGGAATGTAGAAAGTTCCGTTATTTTCGAACGGCGCTGTATCGAACCGGACTTTCCGATCATCGGCGCCGTTTCTTTTTTGTACGGCTTCGGAATCTCTTGCATGGAGCATCAAGGAAGTGTCGGCCCTGCTGATTTGAACCATTTGTTTGTCCTGCTCATATAGAATCTGCGCCCCCGAGCTTTTCCGCCAGTTTGCGGACAGGGATCATCGCACGGTTGTTGACAACCTTGACCTCTCCCCTGGCAAACAGCATCTCCTGATTGTAGGGCACACCGAAAATCTTTCCGTCCGGCCTGACCGCAATATCGGTCGGACTGAAGAGAAGCGCATTCCCTTCCGTGCCGTCAGCATATCCGTGATCTCCGTTCCTGCCCCCTGTTAACGTACGCACAAGGCCGTCCTTCACATATCTTACGGCATGGTTCAGTCCCATCGGCGTTCGGTAAGACGATGCAAGCGAAGGCCCGTCCGCATCCCCGAAAGCCCGGTTCCCTGAAAATGTGGCAAGCCGGGTGAGAATTTATCCGTCCTGACCTAATACAATTTCGCGCGAAGCCTCTCCAAAAACCTTTGGAGAACCGACCTGCAAAAATAACAGCAGAAGCATCAGGGAATTTTTCAATCTCTTCATCGTTTTACCCCTAAAGCATATACGTCTCCCGTTACATTCGCCAAATCCCTATTAAGCCAAATCCTGACCGTTCCGGTCACAGTCACCGTATTTCCGGTATCCGCCGCTGCAGCGTATAGATAAGTATATTGGACGTTCAACGGGAAATCTCTTTTGATGCTGACGGATCCGCTGCTGATGACAGCCGTAAGCACAACGTTGGTATCGGAGAACGGCGTTCTGCTGATGACTCCGGTGCTGGAGGGAATATTTTCCGCTGACGATGCCCAAGCGATCGAAGCTCCGTACAACGCGGTCGGCAAAGTCAAATCGGAGGTCACGTGATCCAAGCTGGCGAGATCGATATTGAAATTTGTCAGACTTTGCCGAAAACACGCAAAAAACCCTGTCGCACGGACAGGGTTTGATTTGTACTGGCTTCCATTTCCACGCTTGCTAAAAGCCGCGTTGTATTAGTTGTTGAAAGGCTCGTCTCCGAGTTTGATGGAATCGGTCGGGCAGCCGTCTTTTGCGTCTTGAAGATCGTCGTAAAGATCTTCGGGAATTTCGGTTATTCCTCTATTATTGTCATCACCGTAGATCACTTCGGCAAGGCCCTCGTCATCATAATCGTAAATATCCGGTGCGGTAGCTCCGCAAGCTCCGCAAGCGATGCAAGTTTCTTTATCAACCCATGTGTACTTTGCCATAAACTCTTTTACCTCCCATTTTTATTCGCGCAAGGTTCATCCCAATAATCAATATAATATAAAAGAAAGCAAAGTTCAAATACAAAAAGTGAAATATTATCATCTCAAATTTCGATAAGAATCCCGCTGCTTTTCTATAATGCCCTTTCCCGTCGAAAATAATCGGGTCCCTCCTGAAAAATCATCCAAGTATTTGTTTCGCAAATGATCCAACTGCAGCGATGTGCCGCGAACCTTATGATTGCGGATCAAGGCTGACGGATCGTCCCCGAGCATTCCCGCGTTCAATACGGCATTTTCCCCGTATTTGTTCCTTAGCTCATCGACGATTTGATTTAATTTTTCCTTTTTGGGCTGCTTTTCATATTCAAATAAATCCAATTGAAGCGGCGACTCTTCCTTAGGCTGCAAATTCTGCAGCGTAATGCCCAGCAGACGGACGGGCTTTTCGTCTTTCCAATTCATCTCAAACAGCCTGCAGGCCTCGCGATAGATCTCATCCGCCATTTCCGTGGGGGAAGGGAGCTTGCCCGAGCGCGTAACGGTTTTCATATCCGGCGTGCGTATCACGATCTGCACCGTATGGGCTACAAGTCCCTGCCGGCGCAGTCTTCTCGCCACCTGATCGGCAATATTCAAAAACACTTTGCGAACCTCCGGCATTTCCGCTATATTCCGGGGCAGCGTCGTCGTATGTCCGATGGATTTGTTCTGTTCCCTTTCCGGATTTACAACAGATGTATCCCGACCATTGGCGGCCTCCTTCAGCCAAATGCCGATAACGCCGAACTGTTTGACCAATTCTGCTTCATCCGAACAGGCAAGCTGTCCGATGGAATGAATGTCCATCCGCTTCAGCTTTTCCGACGTCCGTTCGCCAACCCCGTATAAATGAGAACACGGCTTGTCCCAAAGAACCTGCGGAACATCCCGGTAACGCAGAACGGAAATGCCGTTTGGCTTTTTCATGTCGGAAGCCATCTTGGCCAGCAGTTTATTGGGAGCGATTCCGATCGAGCACGGCAGGGAAAGCTCTGTCCGAATTCTGCGCTGAATTTCCTCCGCTATCTCCATCGGGCTTCCGAACTGCTTGGACCCGGTAATATCGACAAAGCATTCGTCGATTGACATGACTTCAACCAACGGGGAGTAGTTTAAGGCAATTTTGATAAAAGCGTTGGAGAATTTGCGGTATAAATCAAAATCCGGACGAATGACGATCAGCTCTGGGCACAATTTCATCGCCTGGCTGACCAGCATTCCCGTTCGGACGCCCCTGTTTCTAGCCGCGTAAGAGGACGTGACGATCACACCCTTGCGCAATTCAACGCTGCCGGAAACGGCCAGCGGCTTTCCCTTGTAAAGTTCGGGCTGCACCGCTTCATGCACCGAACAATAAAAAGCGTTCATATCCATGTGCAGAATGACTCTTCCCGCAGGGGGATAAGACTCATTTGCCCTGCTCATACTCTGCCCTGACCGTTGTATAGAGACCGCCCCGCACGTTAAATTTTCCCACGACCTGCAGTTTCCTGGGCTGAATCATGTCGACGAAATCCTTCAGAATCCGATTGGTGACGTCCTCGTGAAAATGACCTTCGTCACGAAAGCTCCACAAGTACAGTTTCAATGATTTCAACTCGACAATAGACGCGCCGGGAACGTATTTGAAGGTGATCGTGGCAAAATCCGGCTGACCCGTAATCGGGCACAGAGCGGTGAATTCCGGACAATCGATTTCCACTTCATAATCCCGGTCGGGATGCGGATTCGGGACGGCGATTAAGGTTTTTGACGGTTTGGTTGACATGGTTCTTCCCTCCGTAAATCTTTGAATGTTTGTATGATATTGAGTTTACCCTCCAGCCGCATTCAAGGTCAAGAATATTACTCAGCCCTATCCACAATTGCCTCCTACAGTGCTATAATATTGAAATACACATCCGACGGTAAGGAGGACATCTCAATGTCTAACGCAGTAACGATCTTTGACACCACCCTGCGTGACGGGACTCAGGGGGAAGGAGTCAGCTTATCCGTAGAAGACAAGCTGAAAATCGCCCGCAGACTCGATGCGCTGGGCGTATCTTATATAGAAGGCGGTTGGCCGGGCAGCAATTCCAAGGATATCGAATTTTTCAACAGAGCCAAGGAGCTGAAGCTGAGCAACGCCAAAATCACCGCTTTCGGCAGCACCCGCCGCAAGGGTATCGCACCTGAGGAAGATGCGAATTTGAATCTGATTCTTGAATCCGGGGTTTCGGTAGCCACCATTTTCGGGAAAACCTGGGACTTCCACGTTACCGAAGCGCTGCAAACCACGCTCGAAGAGAACCTGTCCATGATTTACGATTCCATTAAATACTTAAAGGATAAAGGCCTGGAAGTCATTTATGATGCGGAGCACTTCTTTGACGGCTTCAAACATAATCCGGATTATGCCATGGAAACTGTACGCAAAGCCGAGGAAGCCGGCGCAGACTGGATCGTCCTATGCGATACGAACGGGGGAAGCCTTCCGGATGAGGTTGCCGATATGGTAGGAACCGTTGTCGAGCGATGCAAAGCACCCGTCGGCATCCATGCCCACAATGACTGCGAGCTGGCAGTGGCCAACAGCCTTGCTGCCGTTAAAGCGGGCGCCACACAAGTTCAGGGAACGATTAACGGTTATGGAGAGCGCTGCGGAAATGCCAATCTCGTTTCCGTTATCCCCAACCTCCAGCTGAAGCTGCAATACAAGGTCGTCAGCGACGAGCAATTGAAAAGCCTGACCGGAGTCGCCAGATTTGTCAGCGAAATCGCCAATATGCACATGCCTTTGAATCAGCCATATGTGGGAAGCGCAGCCTTTGCCCATAAGGGCGGAATTCATGTGTCAGCAATCATGAAGCATCCCAAGACCTATGAGCACATCGAGCCGGAACGAGTCGGAAACAAGCAAAGAGTGCTTGTCTCCGAGCTTGCGGGACAAAGCAACCTGCTGGTCAAAGCGCAAGAGCTTCATCTGGATCTGGACAAAGACAACTTCGAAAGTAAAAAAATCATTCAGCAGATCAAGGATCTCGAGCATCAAGGCTACCAATTCGAGGGTGCCGACGCCTCTTTGGAGCTGCTGCTTCGTCAAGCGTCCGGCCAGCTCGAGGAAGCCTTTACCCTTGAATCGTTCAAGCTGCTGGTAGAGAAAAGCAGGGATCAAAGCGTCGTGTCTGAAGCCATTATCCGGCTGAATGTGCAGGGCGAAAACGTATACGCCGCCGCTGAAGGAAACGGCCCCGTCAATGCGCTCGACAATGCGCTGCGCAAAGCGCTTGTCCAATATTATCCAGACATTGAGAAAATGCATCTTTCCGATTATAAAGTCCGGGTGCTCGACGATAAAGACGCTACGGCAGCCAAAGTCCGCGTCCTGATTGAATCGAGCGATTCAGAGAACACTTGGAGCACCGTCGGCGTTTCACCGAATGTTATTGAAGCAAGCTGGCAGGCGTTGATCGACAGTATCCGCTACGCGCTGCACGGTAAAACGAAATCTCCCCTAAAGGAATCCGTGCCGGAACGGGTCGGAATCGTCAATCACTAAAAAAGCTGTGAAACAAACATCCAACGATACGGCCTCCCTGGGGCCGTTTTTCATTGGGTTTCCCTCGCATTATTACCATCTGCAGCAAGAATGACCCTTCCCGCAGCAGGGCAAATTAACATTACTTTATTGGAGGGGTAGAATAAAAAATGCAGAAAATCAAATCCGGCAAGCTCAGCATCCGATTTGAAAGCGACATTCCTGCAAAGGATCAATTCAATGACAAGCAGCCGAATCCTGGACAGTCGTCAAAGGGATTAATTTGGCAGTTCCTGACCATTGCCAGTGTGCCCATCGTTCTCGTCTTGGGCAATTCCATGCTGGTCCCCGTTCTGCCCGATATGAAAAAGGAATTAAACCTGACGCAGTTTCAAACAAGTTTAGTGATTACCTTATTTTCTCTGACTGCCGGAATTTTCATTCCGATTGTCGGGTATTTATCTGACCGGTTCAGCCGCAAAGCCGTCATCATTCCTTCGCTGATCGTATATGGCGGCGCCGGAATTCTTGCGGGCTTCGGAGCGATTTGGGATTCTTATACCGTGCTGATTATTGCCAGAGCGATTCAGGGCATGGGTGCGGCCGGAACGGCTCCAATCGCCATGGCGCTCGTCGGGGATTTATACAAAGGCGGCACAGAAAGCAAAGCATTGGGATTGACAGAGGCGGCGAACGGCACAGGCAAAGTGTTAAGTCCGATTATCGGAGCACTGCTTGCCCTGATTATCTGGTATGCCGCTTTTTTTGCGTTTCCCGCCTTCTGCGCAATCTCTTTGGTAGCCGTAATTTGGGTGATCCGCGAGCCGAAAAAAGCGGAGCAGGCACCTGAATTGAAGGAATATATGCACACGATACTCAGCATTTTCAAGAAAAAAGGACGCTGGTTAATATCAGCATTTTTCGCGGGCTCCATGGCACTTTTCATTCTCTTTGGAGTTTTGTTCTATCTTTCCGACATTTTGGAGAAAAAGCCCTACAGCATCGATGGCATTATGAAGGGCTTGGTATTGGCCATACCGCTGATTGGAATGGTGATTACTTCATACACTACGGGAAGTGTCATTAAGAAAAACGGTATTCTGATGCGTTGGCTGATGAATATCGGACTTGTCCTGATGACCGTTTCTTTGGCACTGACGATTTTTTTCAATGAGAATATTTATCTTTTTATCGGGCTGCTGACCGCCAACAGCATTGGAACAGGGTTACTGCTCCCCTGTCTGAATACGATGATTACCGGTTCTGTAGAAAAGCAGGAGCGGGGCATGATTACATCGCTGTACAGCAGCCTGAGGTTCCTCGGAGTGGCTTTTGGACCGCCGCTGTTCGGATGGATGATGGAAATTTCTCACGAAACGGTGTTCATATCCGTCTCGGCCCTTTCTTTAGCAACGCTGGCCTTGGTCTTTTTTCTGATCAAGCCCGAAGGTCAAGTGAACTGATCTGCAGATGCGGCAAGTTTAAACCTTGAATTGTGGCTATTGGCTTAGATACGCATATAAGTCTCCAAGGGTATGAACGTTTCGGTCCTGCACTTCAATCATCAGCTTTTCCCACAGGATGGCCGTCATTTTGGCGTCTTCCAGGGCATGATGCCGTTCGGAAACCGGAATGCCATAACGTTCCAGGAGAGCATCCAGATCGTACACGGACTCTTTGGGATGCAGCCATCGATAAATCATCATCGTATCCAAAAACCTGTGCGTCAGCATAATTCTAGTTGTTTTCCATAACGCGGCATTCAGAAATTGCCGGTCGTGGCCGCCGCCATGCGCAATCAAAATGCGCTTGTCCGCAAACTCCAAAAATCGGTGCAGCACCTCCAGCAGATCGGGCGCATCGTTCGCCATGGCTTGCGTAATTCCCGTCAATTCAATAATCTTCTGCGGGATGTTCCGCTTCGGATTAATCAGACTGTAGAAAAAGCGGTCGTGGCGAGGCCGCGTTCCTTCGACCAAAACAGCTCCGACAGAAATGATTTCATCACCCTGGGAGGGATGAAATCCGGTCGTTTCCAAATCAAACACGACAAATTCCAATTCGGCAATCGGCGTTTCAAACATGCTCTGTTTTCTTTGTTCTTTCATCACGGAACGGATAAAAGCCATTTGCTGCGCATTCTGAGAACCCAGCATGGAGGCGATTGCCGGTGTCAGGCCGCCTATTTTATATAAGCTCCACATTCTTCCAAGGGAATTTTTCTGTTCATCCATCGTCTGCTCACTCCCTGTTTACCTGTCGGGAACGATTTTCTTGACAAAACGCTGAAGATTTTTGGCCGAATGGAGACAAAACTTCAAATCGTTCGTCATTTGCTTGCTCAAATCCTCCGCGCGGATCATCCCGTTAGAAACAAAAAAACCGTTTTGTTCATAGGAATCCGTCCGCATTCTCATGCGCAGGATCAATAGAAACGCCTGCTTCCATTGCTCCAGTTGATCCTCGGGGAACCTCCGGTCCCCGAAAAGGCCGTCGAGCCGCTTCAATGTAGAAGTCTCGTTAATTCCCGCTATGATTGACAGCAGCCGTACGGCGTTCACCATGGGAATATACGCCGCGTACTTGATTTCTACGCCCCCTGCGTCTTCCCCATACCGTTCCTTCACCAAATGACCGAATATATTCATCGTTACCTTATGCCGAAGCGTATTATGCAGCATATGCGTAATCACCCGCTCATCCGCATAAATCGAATCGAAGAAATATTTGCGGACTTGATCCGCCAGCTTCTCATTCCCATAAACACATCGCATATCCGCAGCAATCAGCAGGTAACGGACATGCTCCCAATCCGGCTCGGAAAACCATTTATCCAAGGTCTTCTCCCACTCATGAACCGATTTTCGCCAATCGGGATTGGAAACGAGCACTTTTCCTTCGCACGGCGGATATCCGGCTAGCTCAAGGCCTTCGCTGATCGCATTCCCCATCTGCTGAAAATAGCGCTCCGCTTCCTGCTCCCGAATCGGATCAACCGGGCCAAATATGATGCCGTTGTCCTGATCGCTCCACAGCGTTTGCTCTTTTCTCCCCCCGCTTCCAAATAAAACAAAAGCGTAAGAACAAGGGGAAGGGCCGATCCCCTCATCCATCAGTTTGCGCTCCGACAAGGAAATGGCCCTTCGTATCACCCGATCATGCACATCGTTCAATTTGGACATCCACGGCTCGATTTCAGAGGCGGGGAGTGCCTCCAGAGCGGCGCTCTGAAATTCCATACGCAACAACCTCAACTGAGCACAGCTGTCAGCCGACTCAATTCGCTGTTGAATCCTCTCCAAAGCCTCTGCTTGCAAAACACATTCCCCTTCCGCAGACATTATACTGAAAGCGGGCCGCTTGCTGTTGTTCCACAGCAATTTTATTCAAGCCCGCTTGTCGCCCATGCAAATCGTCCGTTACGAGGATACCGTTGCCGTATGTCCGCCAATTTCAGGCTTTTTCAGCTGTTCCGGATATCCGTAGTTCCCGTGCTCGCTCAAATCGAGACCGATAATCTCTTCTTCTTCGGTAACTCTGAGTCCCATCGTCAATTTCATTATACCAAGAATGATGAAGGATAGAACAAGAACGAACAAAAATGCTCCGAATACGCCCAGCGCCTGCACGCCTAATTGATGCAATCCGCCGCCGTAGAACAATCCCGCTTGACCGACGCCTACCGATTTGGCAAGCTCGGGAGTGGCGAAGAAGCCCGTGGACAGCGTGCCCCAAATACCGGCAATTCCGTGAACGGAGAAAGCATAGATCGGATCGTCCAGACCCATTTTTTCAAACCATTGAGCGGTATAGAATGTCACAATACCTGCCACGGCTCCAATTACAATGGATGCCCAAACATCGACAAATGCACAGGATGCAGTAATAGCGACCAATGCCGCCAGAACGCCGTTCAGCATGCTCGGGATATCCGCTTTTCCGAAATAAGCCCATGAGACCAAGAGCGCCGCAACGCCGCCGGCCGCAGCAGCCATGTTCGTCGTCAGCGCGATGTATCCGAAGAAACCGTCATTCACTGCAGCCAAGGTGCTCCCCGGATTGAAGCCGAACCAGCCGATCCACAGGATAATCACACCCAAAACGGTATAGACCTGGTTGTGGCCGGGAATCAAATTCGGTTTTCCGTCTTTATTGAATTTGCCCAAGCGGGGTTTCAACAAAAGAGTTGCCACCAATGCCGCGGTTGCGCCCTGCAGATGCACGACGGTGGAACCGGCGAAGTCCTGCATTCCGAGCTGGGCCAACCAGCCACCGCCCCAAACCCAATGCGCGACAATCGGATAAATGACAACCGTAAACAATACGCCGAAAACGAAGTATACGGCCAGCTTGCCTCTTTCCGCGAATCCTCCCCATGCGATTGCCAGCGAAACCCCGGCAAAAGCCAGCTGGAATAAAAATTTAATCGATATGGGCGCATCCGAGAACGACAGGGAACTAAATGCCGCTGCCGCTTGTTTGGCCGATCCGTCAACAAAAAATCCGGTCGTTCCGAAGAAGGAATTGCCGTTGCCGAAAGCAAAACCGAAACCGATTGCCCAGAACGCGACCGCTGCAAGCCCGAAAGTCAAAATTGTTTTGCCCGCCACATGGCCTGCGTTCTTCATGCGTGTGGAACCGGCTTCCAAAAGCGCAAATCCGGCCTGCATAAAAATGACAAGAACGGCTGCCAGCATGACCCAAACCGAATCCACCGCCATTTGAAGCTGCTCATTCGTCGCCGCATCGGCAAAGGCCAATGTGGGAAATAATCCGGCCAGCAAGCCAATTGACAACCCAATTTTTTTCTTCACGCCTAAACACTCTCCTTTAATGTTAGTTTTTATAACATTTGAAGTTCAATATAGTGTCATTATATATTCATGACGTAATAAATTCAATGTTTTTTTGCCTTTTAATCATTTTTGATTTGCAATTTTTCTTTATCCGGTCCATATGCGTTATGTTTTTTTACACTTATAATGATGAGCAGGTCTGTGTCTGCGTGTAAAAGCGTTACGTTTGACTGTATGGTTTGTTTTCGGTATCATAAAGTTAAAGCTGTTAAGCAAAGCTAATTTCATGAGGTGGCCTTATTGACATGAATAAGCTTTATAAAATCGGAGAACTCGCGCGTTTAGCCAACGTCAGCCCGAGAACCGTCGATTATTATACGACGCTCGGCCTGATCCTCCCCGAGAAGCGCACAGGCGGCAACTATCGTTTATACAGCGATGAAACTCTTGTCCGGTTAAAACGTATTGATGAATTAAAGAAAGCCAAATATTCCTTGGAAGAAGTCAAGGAAGAGCTTGATCAATCGAACTCGGTTGCGACGGATGCACAGGTTGCGGATAAGATCGTGTCGCTGCGGCTTCATCTAGAACAGTTGGAACGGGAAGTTCATCAGGTGAAGCCGATGATCGCACGGTTGAATCCTTCCCAGGCCAGGAACGCGTTCAAGCATTTGACGCCTCATACGGTTGCCTGTATTGAAGCGCTGTTGGTTCTTTTGGGCAAAGATCCTATGATGTAAATCAGAGAGATGGAGGAATGCTGCAATGTTTACCGGTACGATTTGGGATGTTCTGATCATTCCCGCATTTGTCATTACCTTGTGGGCTTCGTTTCGAGTGAAAGGGACTTTTCAAAAATGGGCAAAGGTTCCGAATTCCACCGGCTTGACCGGCTATGAAGCCGCCCGAAGAATGCTGGACGCCAACGGACTGTATGATATTCCGATCGAACCCGTCCCGGGACAGCTGACCGATCACTATGATCCCATTCATCGCGTAGTCCGCTTGTCCGAGCCGGTATATTATGAACGCTCGATTGCCGCCGTTTCGGTGGCCTGCCACGAGGTGGGCCATGCCGTTCAGCATAAAGTGCATTATCCCGCACTTGTTCTGAGGCATCGCATGTTCCCGATCGTGAATTTCGCTTCCGGCTTTGCTCCGCTTCTGCTGCTTGGCGGTATTTTCTTTCGAATCACCGACTTGATCGGCCTGGGCATTATCTTCTTCTCGGCGGCCGTTGCCTTCCAGCTGGTTACACTGCCTGTGGAGTTCAATGCCAGCAGCAGAGCCAAGCTGGCCATGGTCGCTAACGGCTACGTCTATTCAAACGAGGCCGCGGGCGTATCCAAGGTGCTGAATGCCGCCGCCTTAACCTATGTTGCCGCGGCATTATACTCACTCCTGGAGCTTCTGCGCTACGTCATGATTTTTACAGACCGCAGAGATTGACCGGACTCAGAAAAAAGAGACCGCCTGCATTCGGCTAATGTACAATTCATACATTGCCGATAGGCGGTCTTTTTTTAAAAACCTATCGCTTATATTTGCAGACGTCCGTGCCACCTTGCCATTTTCATGGGACCAGCAGATGATGAAAATGTTACGTTGAAGCGTCCCCGAAGAACTTACGTTGAATTGTTCTTTAGCGAAAGTGATTTTTCAGGATAGTTAAAATAGTTCAGCACAAACTCCCGGAAGGTATCCGCAACCGGCGACAGTTTACTGCCTGAACGGCGGATCAGACCGATGGTTCGGGTGACAGGCGGCTCTTCGATTTTCATTTTCACGGGCTGAAGCTCGCTCACCCCGGTTAAAGCCATCTCCGGCAGCAGACTGACACCCATCCCGGCTGCAACCAATCCTTTAATCGTATCGGTTTCTTCCCCCTCGAAGCCGATCTTCGGCACAAAACCTGCTCTTAGGCATGCCTCCCAAACGATCGGACGCAGCGAGTATCCTTCACTGAACAGCACGAATGTTTCATGTTCCAGCTCTTTCAATTTTATGCTCTTGCGGCCGGCAAACGGATGGCTTGCAGGCAGGATGGCAAACAGTTCTTCAGTCAACAGCACCTCTCCGGTCACATCATCATGCTTTTCGGGACATGGAGAGATGATGGCCAAATCCACCTCTCCGTTGGCAACGGCATGGATGAGGCTGTTGTATTTCCCCTGCTTGAAACGAAATCTTGCCTTCGAATGCTTCTTTTTGAAGTCCGCCACAACACAGGGAAGCAAATTTAAACCGACGCTGTGCGGAAATCCCAGCCGGACCTCGCCGGATTCCGGATCGAGCAGCTCATGAACTTCCTGCACCGCTTTATCCAGATCATTCAAAACATTCTCCACGCGGCTCAAAAACAACTTTCCCACCTGGGTCAGCTGCAGATTCCTGCCTTTTTGCGCAAATAAAGAAACGCCCAGCTCTTCTTCCAGTTGGTGAATTTGACGACTGACCGCAGATTGGGCGACATGCAGCTCCTCCGAAGCATGGGTAACATGCTGCATTTTGGCCACCTTTACAAAATACTGCAACTGCCTGAGTTCCACTTTCATCTCTCCAAATTAGCCTTTTCGAATACCAACAGCAATTATATAAAAAAACCTCAATCGAGACAATTCATTGATGATCGATCATGTTTAACGAACTTGTCTTTTCAATAGAGGAAACAGCAAAAATCCCCCGATAGCCCCGCCCAAATGGGCAAGAAGACTGACATGCGGAATCAGTACGGAATAGATGACACCAATCACCAGAATGATCAGCACGGTTTTATGCGATTGATCGTCGAGCAGACGCTTGCGAAAAAAGCCGATGAACAAAAACGCCCCATAGATGCCGTAGATTGCCCCGGACGCACCGGCTGAAACCTGAACATCCGTCTGCAGCCATGCACTGGCGATATTCCCGATAAGGCCGCTGCCAATATACAGAATCAGATAAGGAAGCTTTCCCATGATCCGTTCCAGCGGCGGCGCAAATACAAAGATGGCGAAGGAATTGAACAGCCAATGATCCAAGCCGATGTGCAGGAAAATCGAGGTGAAATAACGCCAAACCTCCGAGCTGTACGGTTCGTAATGGGTGACCAAAGCTCCGAAGCGGACGAGGGTATCCACATTTTGGGATCCGCCGTCCACAAACATCAGCACCATCAGCAGTGTATTCACCAGCAAAACGACGGATGTGACCGGGTAATAGCGAATATATCCTTTAAAGCTTTCATAACGCAAAAAGATCAACTTGAATCGCTCCCTTTAAACGCAGATATTTCAATTACTTACCACAATAGAATTTATAAGTTTCCCAATCATTGGAAGGAAAATTCTATTTGGTTGAAAAACTGCCTTGGCTTCCGAAGTGGTTTACTGCGTAAACCTATAGGTCTGGCTGCTTAGAGTGACTTTGATAGAAGTTTTTCTTATTAGACAAGTAGGAATTAAAAAGATTATAATTGATAATGGTAATCATTATTTATTCATTTGGGAGGAAAAAACTTATGTCGCAGGAACGTACTGGTGTGGCCATGTTTAAAGGAAATCCGTTGACCCTCATCGGACCGGAAATCAAACCGGGAGACCAAGCCCCCGATTTTAAACTGAATAAAGATTTGATTCAGGAGGTTTCCCTGGCCGATTACGCCGGAAAAGTGAAACTGATCAGTGTCGTCCCTTCTCTGGATACCGGGGTTTGCGACGCGCAAACCCGCCGTTTTAACGAGGAAGCAGCCAAGCTTGGCGATAACGTGGTGGTCCTTACCGTCAGCGTTGATCTTCCTTTCGCGCAATCCCGTTGGTGCGGCGCAGCCGGTGTTGATAGAGTCGTTACTCTGTCCGACTATAAAACGAGAAATTTCGGTCAGGCATATGGCGTTTTGATCAAGGAATTCGGGCTCCTCATGCGCTCCGTGTTCGTCGTGGATCAGAACGGCACGGTTCAATATGTGCAGTATTTAGAGGAAATGACTGAACACCCCAATTACGAAGCCGCCATCGAAGCCGCAAAAAAATTAGCTTAAGCTTCGGGTTGTTTCACCTGCAAAAACAGCGAAGAGATTCTTTTCTTCGCTGTTTTAATTTTAGTTTTCCTTGTATCCGGCGAATTTGCGATCCAATCCAGAGTAGATTTCCGAGATGGTGCGGTAATTCGAACCGAAATCGCCCAGAGAGCCTCGGGAAGCGGAATAAATATCGACAGCCGTTTTTAACGGGGAGACGGCGTACAAGGTAAGGGTAATGTCCTGCTTTCTGCCAAAGGGAGTTTTTTTCTCGACCACGATCTCCCCCAAACTTTTGGCTTCATGAAGCCTTTCATACCCCTTCATCTGCTTCAAAAGCTCTACCACGTCAGCCCACATCCTGTCTCTGGACAATCGATAATATTTCGTTCTCAACAGAGGATCGGCGGCGTTTTCAGACGTCTGCTCAAAGCTGCGGACGAGTCCGACCAAGGTTCTGTACACTGGAATCCCTCCTTAACTATGTTTATTGCAGTTCGACGGATAATGTTTCCTGTGCGGAACCATCCTTTGGGCTGTTCAGTTGAAAATTTGCTTCAAACGCTTTTCCCGCTTCGTTTGCAGGAATGCTCACCGTAAAATAACCCCAGTTCGGAGCGCCGGCGGCGGCCTGAATGCTCTCTTGGCGAATAATGGAGCCGTCCGTTCCGGTCAGTCCGAAATTGAGCATCCCTTCAAACGATCGGACCATACCGCGAAACTGCCATTCCCGTTCGTTTTTCAGCGGCTCGAACAGCACGATGTTGTCGCTTTCCTTCATAATTGTGCCGATAAAATCCAACCCGACGGGTCTGGGAACATTCCTTCCGTCAGCGGTAAGAAATTCCGGTTTGCCTGTCAGTTGGCGGTTTACTTTAACGAAAGCATAAGGAAAAGTCAACGGTTGGATGACGGGAATTCCTTTGGGCGGATCAGAATATCTGACCCTGACCTGATAGCCGGAAGCATACTGTTTGATTTCTTCGATTTCGACCGTGTATCCGCCGGTGCTTTTTTCCCCGCGGGTCACCAATATGTATGTATCATTGCCATAAACGCGGGATTGCCCAAGCTCAATATGTACAGAGCGTTGAAGCCAATCGCTTATTTCCTTCGGCACCTGAGAAACGGTTGCTTGGCTGAACGGAACCTGTTCAACGGAGCGGATATCGATTCTTTCCTGTTTCCGGTCCCATACGATTTCCTTCCCGAGTCCATCCGCCAAAAATCGGACCGGAACATAGCTGACACCTTTGTACGAAATGGTGGCCGGAACATCCTCCGAGCCAAAGCGGATGCTTCCGTCATGATAATCGTCGTTTTGAATTTGTTTGCCATCCAGCCAGTAGGTCCATTTGGGAAAGCTCACCTCGATCTGAAAGCTGTCTGCGGCATAGGAAAAACCGCCGGTTAACAAGCTGCCCGCAACAACGCCGATGATAAAAGTTTTAAATTTATTCATCTGCCGGAATACCTCTTTTCTGTTCAATTGTTTCAAAACGACAAATCTATCCCGAAAATTCATTTCGCTAAAACATTCAGTCTATTGAAATTTCTTCGAGAATGCTTCAAACGTCCTTCCTGCAAATATATTATAGCAAAAATAATCATATATTTACTTAAATAAAGACAAAACATTTTCAGGGAACAGGACACGGCTGCAGCCGAAGAACCGCGCAAGGGCAAAGGCGCATCGGCGGTCCCTCCGTGAAGTTAATAAACTAGGTCATTTCGTAAATATATGGTCGCCGATCCGCTTGATCTGCGGCCTCGACCAAATCCAGCCGGAGGTCGCCGTATTCGGATTGAAATAATAGAGAGCATTGCCTGAAGGATCCCATCCGTTCAATGCATCGCGGGCAGCCCTGAACGCCTCCGAATCGGGATTCAACCAAATCTGACCGTCCGAAACAGCGGTAAACGCACCCGGCTGGAAAATGACTCCCGCTATGGTTTTGGGAAATTTCGGATTTTGCACCCGATTCAGGATGACTGCCGCTACCGCCACCTGGCCTATGTACGGTTCGCCTCTCGCTTCTCCGAATACTGCTCTGGCCAACAGCTTGACATCGTTAGAACCGTAGGAAGATGTCCTGGCCGTAGAAGCTGATTTGGCTTGCCCTCCTGAGGCCCCCGGTCTCCAATTTTTGGTTGCTTTCCAAAGCATCAGTTTGGTCTTTGATCCGACCACACCGTCGACCCTCATTCCGAATTTCCACTGGAAGTAGCGCACCGCCTTGTATGTCCTCCAACCGAATTGCCCGTCGATTTTGCCGGTATAAAATCCGAGATAGGCCAATCTTCCTTGAAGCTCATACACATCACCGCCGCGAGAACCTACCTTTAATATCTGTTTGCCGAAGGAATAGGCCGTATCGGGGGCCGTCCCCAATTCCAAAGGCATCAACAGGCAAATGACGACAGCGACCGCGATGATTTTTTTGGATATGAACACAAAAACACCTCCCACTGTTGTTTTTTTAGTATGGAGGTGTTCTTCCCATGTTATTCGGTTGTGTTATTCAAGCTCAGAACGATACTTGATTCGCGCTTTCCCAATCGGCTAAAAATCTTTGGATGCCCGCCTCCGTCAGCGGATGATTCATCATCTGCTTAATGACTTTGAACGGTACGGTGGCGATATCGGCTCCAAGCAGCGCCGATTCAATGACATGAGGAGTATGCCTGACGCTTGCGGCGATAATTTGTGTGTCGATTTGATGAATGCTGAAAATTTCGCTGACTTCCTGGATCAGATTCATGCCGATTTGATTGATGTCATCCAATCTCCCGATGAAGGGTGAAACGTAAGTGGCTCCGGCTCTGGCGGCCAGAAGCGCTTGCGTGGATGAGAAAATCAAGGTGACGTTCGTCCGGATGTCCATTTCGGCGAAGCGTTTGGTAGCCTTCAAGCCATCTGCCGTCATCGGCACCTTGACTACGATATTCGGTCCGAGTGCAGCCAGCTTCTTTCCCTGCTCAACCATTTCATCGGCTTTCAGGCTGATGACCTCCGCGCTGATAGGCAGATCGCCGACGATCGATACAATTTCCCGGACCGTTTCAAAAAAATCTTTGCCTTCCTTAGCGATCAGCGACGGATTCGTGGTGACCCCGGACAGTACGCCGAGCTCGTAAGCTTCGCGGATTTCGTCGACGTTGGCGGTATCAATAAATATATGCATGGAATCGCTCCTTTCCAAATCATCCAAATTTGAACAGCCGTATGTACGCAAAAAACCCGCCAATGCCGTCCGGTTTATCGTGTTTCTGAACCTGCTCTCGCAGGTGGGTGTCCGCAGTAGCGCTTTGGAAGTCCCCTTTTGGGGGCATGTCGGCAGCGCTACAATATAAGACTCCCTTTTAATGGTTATTGGTTCAAAACAACAACCAACCGTGACGAACACCGCAGATTTATTACTTATTATAGTCCCGAAGCTGGGGAAAGTAAACCGGACGACATCCAAAACTTTTCCCAAACTTGTCAGTTTCCGCTTAATTGACTCTCATTTTTATTGAGCTGTTCCGATCCTCAAACCAAGGGGCTGTCCCATTTTCGGAAATGCCGAAAAATGCTTGGATTTTTCAGCAGCGCCTGTCTATGAGAAAGCCCCTTGATTCGTCAGATTTTCACAAAATTTTGAGTCGTGCCTGTGCGTTTATCGCCGGAATTGCCGCCGCTCCAGTTCTTTTTCCCGCCGGAGGACTGATAGTCCCGACCATAGGATCGCTGGCCGCCGCTGCGATGTCCACCGCTGTGCTTGGAGCCCGCTCCGCGATAACCGCCGGTACTTGAGCTGCCGGAAGTTGATCCGGAATACCGTCTGCCGGAGCTTCTGAATTCCGGTTTGCGCTTTTTGACCCTTAACGGTTCTTCCGGAGTCAGTTCGATGTTGACTTCCTTCTTTTCTCCCGTCAAAAGCTTCAATGCGCCGGCCACCAGCTGAACGGAATCATATTGCTCCAACAGTTGTATGGCAACTCCCTTGAATTCGTTCACACTGTCATTCTGAATTACATCCAACAGTCTTTCGGCAACAATCTTCTGCTTGCCTTCGATCGCTTCGGCCATTGTAGGCAAAGGCTTGCGGTTGATGCGATGACGGGTGATTTTTTCAATCAAGTGCAAATGATCGATTTCCCGAGGCGTAACAAACGTCCATGCGCTTCCTTCTTTGCCCGCGCGTCCCGTCCGTCCGATCCGGTGGACATAGCTTTCGGGATCCTGCGGAAGATCGAAGTTGATTACATGCGTCACGCCCGATACATCCAGTCCACGGGCCGCCACGTCTGTAGCCACGAGCACATCGATGCTGCCTTCACGGAACTTCCTCATGACAATGTCGCGTTGATTCTGGGAAAGATCGCCGTGCAGACCGTCGGCGGAATAGCCTCTTTTTTGCAGGGCTTCGGACAATTCATCCACGCGTCTTTTCGTGCGTCCGAACACGATCGCCAGCTCGGGAGATTCCATGTCCAGCAGTCGGCTCAGTGCCTCGAACTTTTGACGCTCATGAACTTCCATATAATTTTGCGTGATCAAAGGTGCGGTGATCTGTTTCGGAACGACTGAAATGTGTTCCGGATTCCGCAAAAATTGTTGAGCCAATCTTTGTATATTGGGCGGCATGGTTGCCGAAAACAACATTGTATGGCGTTCTTCGGGAACCAATTTGAGGATGGACTGAATGTCATCCATAAATCCCATATCCAGCATTTCATCGGCCTCATCCAATACAACTGTCCGGACATCGTCCAAACGGATCGTTTTGCGCTGAATATGATCCAACAAGCGGCCCGGTGTACCTATGATGATTTGCGGATGCTTTTTCAACGCCCTGATTTGTCTTACGATATCCTGACCGCCGTAAATGGGGAGCGTGCGGATTCCTTTGAATCTTCCCAGCTTCCCGAATTCCTCGGCGACTTGAATCGCCAATTCGCGGGTAGGCGTCATAACGAGCGCCACTATTTTTTCTTCCGCAGCTTCAATCTTGCTGATCAGCGGAATGCCGAAAGCTGCCGTTTTTCCCGTCCCCGTTTGCGCCTGACCAATCAAATCGCGACCCTGCATCGCAATCGGAATAGTCCTCTCCTGTACGGGTGTCGGCTCCTCGAATCCCATTTCCGTTACGGCGCGCAGCACCTTCGATTCGAGACCGAAATCGTTAAAAGTAAAAGTTACCAAATTTCTTCAAACTCCTTTGTTAAAATCCTTGTGCACCATTATTATTATCCTTTATTTTTTAAACCTTATTAGTATAACATTTCAATTCACCCAATGCCAGAACTCTTTTGCATAATTTGCCTAGTCAGCTTGCAGGCAATATTGTAAAACCGCAATTAAATGGTACAATAATGAAAATCAATTTGCAAAAAGGAGCATTTTGTCGTGAAGAAGCTTCTGTCCCTCAAAAATATGTCCGTCTATCTGATTACCGCGTTGTGCTCGCTCATCGTTGCCGCAGGATTTAATTTGTTCCTGGTCCCCCACCGCTTGTTAAGCGGGGGCTTATCGGGCGTTTCCATGCTGGTCGGCTACGCTGCCGGATGGAATATCGGACTGCTGTACTTTTTGTTCAATCTTCCTATATTGGTGTGGGGGCTTGTCGTGATCGGCAAAAGATTCGTGGTGCTAAGCGTGTTTTCCGTTGTGCTGATCACTTGGTTTATGCAAATCATCCCCGTGGATCTGTACGTGAACGATTCGATTCTCGCATCCGTGTTTGGCGGGGTGCTGATCGGCATCGGAACGGGCTTCTCGCTCCGCGTCGGCGGTTCGTCGGGCGGCTTCGACATCGTCGGATTGATTCTCACCCGCCGCTACGACTTTCCGCTCGGCAACGTGCTATTCGGGCTTAACGGCGCCGTCATTCTTGCTCTCGGCTACCCGGACAACTGGGACCACGCGCTTTATTCCATGCTCTCCATCTACATAACGGGTAAAATCGTCGATTCCATTCACGTCCGACACATCAAAGTCACCTGTTTTATCGTCACCAACCGAACCGCGCAAATGCTCGAACGACTTCTCCAGCTCCCCCGCGGGGTCACCATCATGAAAACGCAGGGAGCATACACCAATGTAGAGAAGGATATGCTGATGACCGTGACAACTCGTTATGAATTGGCCGAGCTGCGAAAAATTATTCAGGAAATCGATCCGAAAGCGTTCGTCAACATTGTGGAAACGGTGGAAGTCATCGGCGACTTCAGAAAATCAAAATAGTAAAAATCGACAATAGGATTCATTCCGGTATTATGTTATAATTATTGTAATTTCATATGTTCTGGTACTGTAAGCTTCCAGAAAGTATATTTCTCTCGATCGCAAGACAATAACGATTGGAAGGGTGGTACTTATGGAAACAGTGACGTTATCCAGAATCGTCATGAAATTCACACCGGATTTGTATCCGTTCCTCAAACCGAAGGAACTGGAAACACAGATCTTTTTAAGAGACGGGCTTTCTGTTTTAAATCCCAAGGACGTTGTCGAAATCGTCCACCAAAGCATTTATGAGCAGCAAAAAGACACCTTCATCCATTGAAAGGTGTCTTTTTTATTCATTGTATCTCGACAAATATCCGGGGGATTCAACAAAAAAGTCAATTTTTCCACTGTGCTGAACCTCTCCTGCTGTCATATAATGATAATAAGCATACCGATGGGGGAGAGAGAATGGGAGTACTATTAGCCTCTTTATTATTTATTCTGGGAAATCTATCGGCCGACAAACCCGCCATAACCTTTGAGCAATTGGCACAGGCTGCAGTGGCTTCAAAGCAGCAGGCCGTCCAGCAGCCGGCAAATCCGCAGGATCAGCAGAAAGGCTCCGAAGCAAACAGCCAACCGTCCGCGGATAGTTTTGTCAAACAGGATCCGCAGCCCGAAGCGCCCATCGTCAAAGGCATTTATTCAACCGCCAACAGTGCCGGAGGCGCTAAGCTGAATTCGTTAATCAAGCTGATCGACGAAACCGATCTGAATTCCATCGTCATCGATCTCAAAGACGACTTCGGTTATATTACCTTCGACACGGATAATCCCAAACTGAAAAGCTACGGATCCTCCAAAAAAATCATTCCCGACATTCATCAATTGATGGATACCTTAAAGCAGCACAACATCTACCCGATTGCCAGAATTGTCGCATTCAAAGATACCGTGCTGGCCAAAAAACGGCCGGACCTTTCCTTCGTCAATCCGGACGGGAGCCTTTGGAACAACGGCAAAAAGCCGAATCCCGACAGCTTTGTCAACCCTTATATGCAGGAGGTTTGGGAATACAACGTCGAAGTCGCCAAGGAAGCGGCCAAGCTCGGCTTTAAAGAAATTCAATTCGATTATGTCCGTTTCCCGGAAGGGTTCGAGAAAAAAGCGGATAAACTGAAATACAGCAGCGATGACCGAAAAAGAATTCAAGTCGTTTCCGACTTTGTCAAATACGCGAGAGAACAATTGAATCCGCTGGGAGTGCGAACTTCCGTGGATATCTTCGGCTATGCCGCTTCCGTTCCTGCGGCGGAAGGGATCGGCCAGGATTTCAACGCCATCTCCAAATATGTCGACGTGATCTGTCCCATGGTCTACCCGAGCCACTACAGCGCAGGCTGGTTCGGTTCGAAGGTGCCGGATACCGAGCCGTACAAGACCATCAACGGAGCGATGATCGACACGCACAAAAAGCTCGAAGCGATCGGGGCATATAAGCCGATCATCCGTCCCTGGATCCAGGATTTCACGGCGAGCTGGCTGCCTGTTCATATTACTTATGGCAAAAAAGAAGTGGAGGCGCAGATTCGCGCATTGGAAGACAACCATATCCAGCAATTCCTGCTGTGGAACGCCACAAATCGATATACGCCGGGCGTAAACTACGAGCGAGCCGACCAAAGCCGGGACAAAAGCTGATTGACACAGGCCTTTATAATATGATATTTTGGGAAAATAATTGAACTGATTGCCATTGCGGTCAAAGCGTCAGTGACAAACGGAGGAATCGAACAATGGTTAGAAAAGATTCTCATAAGATATTGGATTGTACCATCCGTGACGGCGGTTTGGTCAACAATTGGGACTTCAGCGTAGAGTTCGTTCAGAACCTGTACAGGGGATTGAGTGAGGCCGGCGTTGCTTATATGGAAATCGGTTATAAAAACTCTGCAAAGCTGCTGAAAAGCGAAGATTCCGGACCGTGGCGCTTTCTTAACGAGGATTTTCTAAAGGAAGTCATCCCGACCAAGACGGAAACCAAGCTTTCGGCCCTTGTCGATATCGGCCGCGTGGACGAGAACGATATCTTGCCCAGGGAAGAAAGCGTGTTGGATTTGATTCGGGTAGCTACCTACATTAAAGATGTCGATAAAGCGATCGAGCTGATTGAGAAATTCCATTCCATGGGCTACGAAACCACGCTCAACATCATGGCTCTTTCTCACGTTAAAGAGAATGAATTGTCTGAAGCCTTCGCGGAAATCGCCAAATCTCCAGTCGATGTCGTCTATGTCGTCGATTCTTACGGAAGCATGGATCACCGGGATGTGGACTACATGATTTCCAAATTCCAGCGCATGCTCCCCGACAAAGAGCTGGGCGTGCATATGCACAACAACATGCAGTTGGCTTTCTCGAATACGCTTATCGGAGCCGAGAAAGGCGTTTCGTACCTGGATTCCTCGGTCTACGGCATGGGACGTGCAGCGGGCAACTGCCCGACGGAGCTTCTCGTCAGTTACCTGAAGCATCCGAAGTACAACCTTCGCCCGGTACTGGAAATTATCGAAAAGCTGATGATTCCGATGCGCGAAAAAGTCGAATGGGGTTATCTGATCCCCTATACCGTTACCGGCATTCTCAACGAGCATCCCCGTACGGCGATGGCGCTTAGAAACAGCGAGGACAAAGATAAATACGTGGAATTCTACGATCGGCTGACCTCACCGGAGATTATGGTGAAATAAACAAATCGACGCAAACTGGGCTGTCCCAAAAGTCTTAAATGACAAGGGGCAGCCCTTTTTTCTTACTTTGTTGCTTTATCCGGAGTGGAGAGGGGTTGCGGCCGCTGTTGAACGTCTTGTTCTTTTGAATTTATTAAAAGGTGAGAACGGGACGTTCAAAAGCGGACGTAAACTCCTTCACCCCTTCCCCACTCCCTCTCGCTGTCGTAATCAGATGAAATGCCCCAACGTCATTTAAGGACTTCTGTACAGCAAAAAGGGTAAAAAAATGAAAGAAATCGCTTCGCTTTGTTCACCTGAATGCCGAGTTCAGCCGTTTTCATGGCGGCGGCCTCAACCATTTTCACAACGATTTCTTGCGTCAAAACCGGCTTGCTGTAATAAACAGCCAATTCTAACCCCTCCTGTTAAAAGATGGCGGGATAAGCATCCCGCCATTACCGCATCCATCATATTTTTTTGCCGGCCCCCCTGAAGGGGGCGATCAATCTGATTCCGGTTTTCGGATAGGTTTTGCAGGCCAGACTGTAGCGCTGCTCCCGGTCCGAATCGTCCAGCACCGCCATCGAACATAAGCCCCTCTCGAAATCCCCGTCCACCACAAGCACCTTGCACATGCCGCACCCTCCGTTGCAGCAGCCGATCGGGATATCGAAAACCCCCGCGCGCATGGCGGCCCGCAAAATATCCTCCTGTTCGCCGCAACGGAAATGCTTCTCGCTGCTGCCGACCACCAGTGTAATATTGTGCATCGATTTTACATTAAGTCAAAGCGCTCATGAAGGATTCAATCAATGCGCGTCGGTGGTAGAAGATGCCTTGGCCGATTTTGTCTTCCGTCCATGTGATGGTCGGAAAATCCTGATAGGTGTAATATCCGCTGCAGAAGGCTTCGTTCCGGTTTCCGGAAGGATCGAAGAAATAAATGGTCTGTCCGCGGGTGATGCCATGGCGGGTTGGCGTGACTTCAATCTGGACGTCCTTCATGGTCAGGATGTCGGCCGCTTTCAGCACATCGTAGAAATTATCCACGTGGAAGGCAGCGTGATGCAGCTTGGCGTCCGGCCCTTTGACAAACGCCACGTCGTGGGCTTTGTTGGTGGTAAACAAGAAACTGCCCACCATTTCTTGACCGTCCACGGTCATGATCCTTTCGCTTTGCCCGAATCCAAGCACCTCCATGAAGAAGCGCGTAACATTGGAAAGATCATCCCCGGTCAACAAGACATGATCGAGATGATGCGGCGCAATCCCTTTGGCGTTTAACGGCCAGGGATGCGGATTCAAAGTGCCCGTGGCCGTCCCCACCCTTTCGATGTCGGCATACAGCTCCACAAAATGGCCTGTCGGCAGCTCGAAGCGGATTGCTTCCCCTTCCTTCAAACGGCTTCCGTCCGTAACCCGCTTCAGCGTCAATCCGAACTCTTCAATCTTCTTTTCGTATTGGGCCAGATCATCGACGTGCCTCACTTTGAAGGCAAAATGATCCATTCCGGGACGATCGGCTTTTTGCAGGATCACGCTGTGATGATCATATTCATCCCATGCTTTCAGATAAACCCTGTCGCCTTCTCTTCCCGTCTCCTCCAATCCGATAATGTTCGTGTAATAATCCACGGACTTTTCAAGGTCCATAACCCTCAATTCTACCCGCCCGATACGCATAATCGACATGCTAAAAACCTCCTTGTTTTTTTATAAATTTTACGCAATAATCGTCAGATCTCCGATCATGATTAAAGCCTGCAAGGCCAAAAATACCTGGTAACGCACGCTGGGATCGTTGATGTCGACTTGAAGGATCTCATTCAGCCGCTGCAGCCGGTATCTCAATCCACTGATGGAAAAGTTCATCAACCGCGCGGTCTGATGCAGATTGCATCCGTTATTCAGATAATGATACAGGGTTTGGGTCAGCTCCATATTCTTGTGTTTGTCATATTCGATCAGCCCGCCGATGATCTTGTGGGAAAATTTGCGTATTCCCTGAATATTCCCGTGCTGGAATAAAATCCCTGCAATACCCAACGATTCAAACAAGACGATAGTTTTGTCCCGGGTGCATACCTTGAGGGCGGCCACCGCTTCTTCGTACAAATTCTGGGCTTCCTCGATCGAATTCCCTTCCGAGCTGATGCCCAGCTGAAAGAAATAATTTTTATATTTCATGCGGCACACTTCGCTCAACTTTTGACAAAACTCCTGAAGAGAGAGCTGATTTTCTTCCAACAGCCCATACGGCATCAGCAGAACGATGCCTCCCGATTTTTGTCCAAGCAGCACGTTATAGCTTTGGTCCTTAAAATATTTGGACAGGGTGCCGATCAAGGTGTCGTTAAACTCCAGCTCCTCCCGGACCGACGGACTGGTCGAATGCTTGTCGATGACAATCATCCGGAAGCGTCTGGACAAATCGATGTGAATATAGCGGGCCCTGGCCATGATTTCTTTCCCCGTCAAGCTCCTGCTCAGAATTTCCTCCAGAAAATTTCCCCGAAGCCGCTGCTCCGCCTCGACCGCCGTCTTTTCATTAAACAAATACAAGGCACACACCAATGCGGCCTGCTCCAGAATCATCGCATCGACTTCTTTGGTCACATGCTCTTGATACAGGAACGAGCAATATCCGGATATGGTATGTCCCAGCACAATCGGGGTGACCAGCCGGCATTGTTCGCCATCGAAGGAAATTTTCACAGTGCGTTTTTGACCCGTCAGCTCTTCCAATATCCGTCTTTCGTCCGCAGCTTTCTTGCCGTCCATCCAATTTTTCAATTGATTGCCGTATTGCTCAAAATGCTCCCGGGGCATACCCGCCGAAGCAATCTGATTGTTATAGGCATCCTCAATTAAGATGGGAGTGCTGGTGATTTCGAACAATACATTGGCTATCGATTGCAGGTTGTTTCCGTACAGCAGCTTGTGCGACAATTGGGTATGAACCCGGATCGATTTATCAAGATTATCCCTTTGCAGGGTCAGCCGTTCATAGGCGCGGTCCAATTCGTTCGCCAGATTCTCGACTTCATAATATCTGAGCTCCTCCACCAATTCGCCTCCCCATTCTTCAACCGTTTTGCATACCCAGTGGCAGTGGTCTTCACCCATACCTTTGCATGCGACTTCTTTGGCGATCACTCGTTTCCCCATAATCGTGGTCAGATATCCGCTGGCATACCCGACAAGTGTATGGCATACAGGTTTGTCGCTGATTCCAAACAGCTGCACATGCTCCTCCGCCTCATAGGAATCCTTCCAAATTCCTTCGTAATGAAGCGTGCCTTTTTGAAAATCATATTCGGTAATCAAGGGTTGAACATGAACATAGCCATGGATCATATGCATTCTCGGACCGGCCCACAAGATTTCTTTCTCGGAATCCCAGATCATTTCTTTCATTCTCATTCCGTCGCTGGCTCCGCAATTCCAGCCGTAACGCAGAAGGAACCCTTTTGTACGGTCCATCCCCATCGTTTCGATCAGATCCTTGCGAAGCGTTCCCAGCGCGGATGCGGGTATCGTGATGACTCTTTGATCCTTGATCAAAATCTTGCCTTCTGTCGGCAAAAAGCGTATCAAGCTCTCCAACTGCAAATCTCGGGCTTTCACTGACTTCACCACCAGAAAAAAATGGTTGAACAACGGTTAATTTAATTGTAAGCGATTACAATCAACACGGAAAGGCAATCTTTTATTTGGAGTACTTGCCCTTGTTTAAAATTCATCGTAAGCGATGTTGGAGCCGCGTATGCCCAATCGGGTGATGACCTCAATCGTCGTTTCAATCAATTTGGGCGGGCCGCACAAATAAGCGTCCGTATTGGGCATGCTGCCCATTTTGCGTTTCACTGCATCCGCTATATAGCCCAGTTCGCCGGTCCACTTCTCATCCGGCCGTTTCTCGGAAAGGGCCGGAATGAAATGAAAGTTGGGGTGCTCCCGCTCCAGCTCCGCCCACTTTTCCGTCAGATACAGGTCTTGTTTGCCGCGGGCCCCGTAAAAAAACCAGGCTTCATGCTCGAAGGGCTCGGAGAACAATTCCTCGATCAGCGCTTTAATCGGAGCCATGCCCGAGCCGCCGGCAACAAACAGCAAATCCTTTTCCCGCGTTTTCAACCGCATGTTGCCATAAGGTCCGGAGCCGGTCACGCGGCTGCCCGCCGAAAGACTGCACAAATAATTGGAGCCGATTCCCTGGCCGACACGTTTAATATGGAATTCTATAACGTCTTGCGCAAAATACGGAGCTGCCATCGAATACGCACGCGTCTCAGACAAACCCGGAATGTCAAATTCGAAATATTGTCCGGCTGCGTAAGGGATAGCTGTAGGATTGAGCAATTTCATCCGGATGACGTGGATGTCCGGTGTGGTCTGCACATTGCCGGTGATTTCCGCTTCGAAATCGTGAACCTGATAAAATGCGATATCGGATTCTTTTTCCTCCACTTCAATGGTTAAATCGCTTTCCGCAAGCGTGCTGCACAGCAAAACATAACCCTCATCCCGTTCAAAGCCCAGCAGGGAATACTCAGAAACTCTGTCCATGTGCGAATAATCGCCTTCAAGCACCAGGGCCTTGCAGGCGGAACAATTTCCGTGGCGGCAGCCGTATGGAATTTGCACGCCCCCGCGGATAATTGCATCTAGCAGGGTTTGGCCTTCTCTTGCATTCACGCTGATACCGCTCGGCTGAAGTGTAATTTCATAGGTTTCCGCATCGGTTCCCGAGAAGTTCATTGGATTCCGCAAGCTCCTTTCCAGATTAATGCAGATCCTGTCGGATCAAACAGGAGCAGCTGTCAGGCCGCTCCAACGATTTGCAGAGGATCTCCGTTTCGCAATCCGGCTTCCTTGATGTTTTGGTTCAACGGGATGTCGATTTCCTCATTTTCGCGAATGAGCAGCAGACGGTAATCCTTGGATCTATCCGCTTGCCAGGCTTCGAGACAAACCGCGAGCAAATCCTGTCCGGTCATGCTGTAATTGGCCTGCACCCCGATATAGGCAAAGAACAAATCATTCTCCATGTGCGTTTTCAACACGGGATACACGATCAGATGGTTAGCGTCCTGCAAATAAAGCATATTCGATCCCTCCTTGATTCGTTGCCCTGCTGACGATCCGTCAGACAAATCTTTGGTTCAAGCCCAACTGCTCACGGTACTTCATCCAGCGTTCGCGGTCGGGAGATGAATAGTGTTCATTGGCTTCTTCCGGCGAAAATCCGAAATATTTGAATAAATCAAGCGGCAAATCCGTGCCGAACTCCCCGTTGACGTAAGCCTCCGCCGGCCACCACCATTGAATGAATTTGCCGGGCTCCTGCTCAAAAATGTGCTTGCACCCCGGCGAGCAGAGAATATGCGTTTTGTTGTTGAACTCGCTGTACTGTGTCCACATTTTGTTGGGCTGATCCGGATCCGGGAATTCTACGGGGATTTGGCAGACCGCGCAGACGGCCGGAATTCCGGGGCTGGCGACGGCCATGATATGATCATCCATTCTCCGGAAAAACGGCGCATAATATTTTTCGAACGTGTCCGGATATTCATTATGCAGCCACTCATAATCGTCGGGCTGCAAACGGAAGCCGCGGAACATATTCGCATGCTTGTAATGCTCCAGAATCCGCATCGTGGCATGGGAGTAATGCTCTTTCTCCTTGATGCTGTCTTCCGCATGCAGCGGCTCGCGAATTCCATACTTCCGCAAATCTTTGAACAGACCGTCAAGCACCTGGTCCTCCACATAGATTTCAAACGCTTTTCTCCAGGAAATCGGACGGATCCGCGGATAGTAGTCCACCAAAGTGGCCACCACGGAAAAGATTCGGTAGGCTCTCCAGTACCACTTATCCAGCCATTTTTGGACGATCGGAATATTCCTGTCGTCTTCTTCCAGCAGCATTTTCAACGCCGTCATCCCCAGCGCCATATGTCGCGCCTCATCGGACTGCACGCTCTTGCCGACAGCGGCGAAGTTCTCGTCGCCCACCGCAGCCGCCGATGATGCAAACGGCAAAAACAAAATATTGGTGAATACATACTCAAAAGAAAAGGAAATCGCCATCAGCGCTTCAAACGGACCGGCAGTGAGCGCATCGTCGAAGAAAGATTTGGCCACCGTGTTGAACCAGAGGTTCTCATTGGTCTTTGCATACGCATGCAGGCCGTCATAGTACTTGCTCATATGGGCATAATGCTTGATTTCGATTTGCGCATGCCTAAGCTCATCGATGCATTGATTGAATGTGGCAAAGCGAATCGCCTCGATCGGGATATTTCTCCCGATATAAGCCATCAGCCTGTGAGCGGCATACTCCGCAGGCTGAACCGCCAGGGCAAACGCCTTGATCCCTTCGTACCAGCGCGCATCCACCACCTTGGCATGGCCGTTGTTCGCCTCAAAGGCATTGCGGACCGAATGGTAAATGTGATCTTTTTCCGACTGGATTTTCACGTATTGATTGTAGGTCATGCGGAATGGGTCTTCCCATTTCTTCGGATCCTTGACGATGATGCCTTCCTTTTCGATTAACGGATACACCTTCTTCAGGTCAAAATCCTTCGGATCCCACATCAATTCCCTGGTCATTGCGGAATAACTGCTCTTGATCCCCATATTGGTTGCACCTCCTTTTATTTGTCCGGGTTGTTCCAACGAATGATCATCTGATCCTCGTCCCAGTCCTCGATAAAGCCGAAATAGGACGACATATACAAATGAATATCATCCATATTCCATTCTCTTCCGAGACACGCTTCAACGGTTTCCCTTTTCACAAGCATATTGTTGGGCGCCTTGACCTTCTTGAAGGTAAAGTAATCCTCCACGACCACTCCTTCGTTATCCTCCTCGATCGCTTCAATGATTGCATGAATGGTGTCCCCTCCGCTGGAATCGAGATCCATTCCGACATACATCACTTTTTCACCCATGGTTTTCGATCCTTTCCCTTAAACATTTTCAAACACCTTGGAAAGCAATCCCGGCATTTTTATATTTGGGCTCGATCCTTTCCTTTTGAATCGCTTGAAGCGCTTCCTGCACATTCAGCTGCAAATTGTGCCGTTCGAATAAAGAGGACAGCTGCGAAACCGCATGGTAAGCCTTCGGATACCATTTGCCGACCCACTCGTTGATGATTTCCCGGTTATGCATCGGTTCTTCCGGCGTATTGCGCGGATCGCTGAGCGTCATGCCCCAACGGTAATCGCCCGGCCAGTCTTCGTATCCGAGAGATTTGAGATAATCCCAGCGGCTTGTCGCCCGTTCCTCAGCCAGCAGCCCGAACAACGCAAACGCCCAGTCTGCATGCCAATCCATCTGTTTGATAATGGCATAATTCAGTCCGGCCAAGTGGGTATCCCCATGTTTTAATGCCAAACGGTTGAAATCACGGTAAATCAAATTTCCCAACAGCGGATCAAGCGTCAAATTAAGGGCGACCAGCACCTCCCCCCAATCGTCGGTGACCAAAACCTCCTCGACATAGCTGCGAAGCGCTTGGAACGCCGGTTGACTCATGAAAATTTCCTTGCCGAAGCCCAGAAAATCGCCGTGATGCGCTTCCATGTTCATTGCCCATTGGGTAATCCATTGGGCGCGCCCCGTTTTATCAAAGGACTGGAACGTGCTGCACTGCTCGATGGACGTTCCCAAAGCGTAGCGAATCACGTGCTGCAGTTGCACGCTCTCCCCATATTCCAGATGGCGAAGCGGAGTATAAATCGTTCTTGCCGCTTCCACCCAGGAGGGATCCAGATGCTCAATCACGTGGAATTCTTCCGCTTGGCTGAAATTATTTTCAACCTGCTCCGCCATTTTTTTGCGATCGCTGGTATATGTCGTATACCAGTATTTTTTCGGATCGCGAAACGCTTCCCAGTCCGAAGATTTCAAACGGGTATACCTCGGATCGAAAATATCGTAGTCCCGCTCGTCGAAAATATGCCGATAATGGCCGTGCAGATAGGGCTGCTGTCTGACCGTAACTTCTTCGTATTCGTTTTTTGTTTTCCAATCCCATGGTTGCTTGCGGATCGGCTCAAGCATTTCGCGTTGGGGTCCGGACATATTGTTTCCTCCCTCGCTTGATATTTTTTCAGAAATTTCAATCTATTAATTTCAAAAAAATTTTCTCTGGGCGGCTTCACCTCCATAAGCAAAGCGTTAGTATTGCCGTAATCGTTTGATACTGCCGGAATTCCGCAATATTATGAAAACGCTTGTATTTATTGTAATTGAGTTTTCCGCAGAAATATACGTCACACCCTGCTTGAATTCTGTCTACAATTCATATGAAACATTCTAAAAAACTTGTCCAAAAGAAAAACGCCTGACGGCGTCCAGAGTGACGAGAAACCCTAAGAATAAAATGAAGGCTTTTTGTCGTGTGGGGGGTATCTTCTTTCGTCGCTGTTGAAACCAGGAAATGGGATTAGACGTAGCGGTATTTTCCCGGTTTCAAAGGCGATCGCCAGGTCTCTACAGAAGATACCCCCCAACCCTATCATTCTTCATTCCCATGATGATGGGGTTTCTCGACAGCCTAAACGCCTGACGGCGTCCTTCGATGCACACCCAAACGTTAGCGCGTTTGAAGAGAATGGGTATTGGCCTATTCACATCGAAATTCCAAACCACAACAGCGGAATTTAGTCTCCCCATCCTTACCTTGCCAAAAACAAAAATAAGGGGGGTCCTGCTCCCACCGCGAATCAAAACCCTAAGAATGCCTATTATTGCGACAATCGCATCGCCAGCTCGTACAGCTCCATATTAAACGGCTTCTTCGAGCTGACCACAAGATCGATATCGGTAGCGATCAATTCGCCTTGAACAACGCCGCACGCTTTGCCGGATTCCCCCTCCATCAGCTTGCGGACGGCAAAATCGCCGAGCCGGCTGGCCAAAATCCGATCGTTATGGGTCGGGGTGCCCCCGCGCTGAATATGCCCCAGAACCGTAACCCTCGGCTCGATGTCGATCAGCTCATTGATCTGTCTGGCCACGTCTTCCCCTTTTCCGACCCCTTCGGCTACAACAATGATGCTGTGGCGCTTGCCGCAGTTGAAATTCCCGCTCATCCGTTCGGCAATCTCCTTCACATCAAACTCCACCTCAGGAATCAGGATGGCCTCCGCTCCGCTGGCCAAACCGGCATGCAGCGCGATATCGCCGCAGTGTCTGCCCATGACTTCAACCACGGAGGAGCGTTCATGAGAGGTCATCGTATCGCGAAGCTTATTGATGGCATCGACCACAATGCTGACCGCGGTATCAAAGCCGATGGTAAAATCGGTGAAGGGAATGTCATTATCGATGGTTCCCGGCAAGCCCATCGTTCTGATGCCGAGCTCGCTCAGCTTTTGGGCGCCTCTGTAGGAGCCGTCTCCCCCGATGACGACCAGACCTTCAATACCGCGCCTGCGCAGCTGCTCCGCGGCCAGACGCTGTCCTTCCTCCGTCATGAATTCCTTGCAGCGGGCCGTTTGCAGGATCGTTCCTCCGCGTTGGATGATATCGCCGACGCTGCGGAGATCCATCTCGCGAAAATCGCCGTTGATCAAGCCTTGATAGCCCCGCTGCACACCGTATACCTTCATCCCGTAATAAAGCGCGCTGCGCACAACCGCTCTGACAGCGGCGTTCATCCCTTGAGAATCCCCTCCGCTGGTGAGCACCGCAATCGATTGGATCTCCATCTCCATTCCTCCCCTTGATCCTCATCCGTTTCTTTCTAACGATATTTTGATTTCGGAATCCGCCGGATCCGAATTCATCCTGCGGATCCATAAGCTGTTGATCCAAAAAAACAACCGGGTCAGCGGACTGTTGCGCATCAGTCGGCGGGATATCTTCTTCACTTTGCGCTGATTCTTCACCTTCGGATCGGACAAATACAGCGCCAAAAGACCCTCAATGACCATCCGGTGAAACCGCGGATGATCCAATGCGCCGACACGCCTACGCGCCTCGTCCGCAATCATGCCGATCCTGGCTTCCGTTTCCTCCGGGCCGGAATAATAGCTGCAGAAGTTCAAATCGCCTCCACGCTTATCCTCATCCATATCAATCAAATAATCAAGCAGGATATGCAAGCTGCACAAGTAGGGAAAATAAGCGGTGCGGATCCGCTGTACGGCGTCTTCCGTCAGAAACTTGTCGGAGGAAGCCAAGAACAAATTGAAAACTCCCAGCGTGGAGCCTGTCGCCGCGGCAAATTCATTCCAGAGAAGCTCGGGATATTGCGGCCTGTATCGCTCCCACCATTCCAGCAGCTTCGCTTCTCGAAGATCCAGCCGAATGTGTTTATATACCTGTAGATCGCAGTAAAGCCTCACCCATTCAGTGACCTGCTCTTGTACGAAAGCATACGAGGGAAGCATGCAGATGCAGGATTGGCACGTTTTGACCAATCGATCCAAATAACCCCCGTCGTCCTTTTCGCCATGAAATGCATAATAATCATGCAGCGATGCCGCAGGATCCACCGCATCAAGCATGGCCTGATGCAGCCGGCGGAAATCGGCTTCATCAAGCGAGGTGCTCCGATCGCACAGATTATCCAAGTAATCGCTGATGGTCTGAAGCGCGACGATCAGCGGTATGAGGATATGCCTTTGCGGCAAATTCGCCGCCGCATACACGGCGCCGCCTTCGCAGTGAAACCGTTTAGACGTCATGCTGGCGATCGCCTGCTTTTTCAGCTCGGGATCGGGTATGGCCGAAGCGGCTTCCCGCCAGCTGCTCAATTGACTTCCAACCTCCGGCAAAATGTAGCGATATACGCGGTTCATCAACCGAAGCGGACCTTTAGGAACTGCCGCACTCCCGTCGCTTTCGGAATAACCCAAAGACAACTCCTCCAACCAAAACCATAATATTCATTATATAATATTTCCATCGGGTTTCAATTGCAAATCATTCGGAATGGCGCTTGGAGGTCAATTCCTGATTCAACCGGAACCAGATATGGAGATCGTTAATGCAGCTGGCCAGTTCGGCAATTTCGCTGTTCAATTCGCAGCACTTGACGAAATCGGGCTCTTCATTCATCCGATCCTGCTTGCCTGCTATCCGCGTTTCCAGCTCTTTAATCCGATCGGGAATCGTTCCGCGAATTTGTTCCCACTGGACCAAAATGGCTGCTCTCTCCTCAAGCGGGTAATCCTCCCATTCCCGGTCAAGCTCCGGAAGGCGAATACCCAGCCGCTCGTTCTGCACAAACCGATATTTTCCCATGAAATGCTCCCCCATTAAGCAAAAGTCTGACACTTGCTACTCTATCATTTCCATGGCTTTACCGCCATAGAAACATCATGGCAATCTTGAGGCGCAGCCGCATTTGATTTCCGCATGACAGTATAGTAGAGTAATGTCAATCAATGAATAAGAAAGTCTGCTCGACGAACAAAACGGGGATGTATTTATTATATTGTGCTTAAGCTGCACATTGGAAAGTGCCTCCAAGCTCCGCTCCAGCTAACATAAATGTACATCTGAGCATTTTCGTTGAATAGACTCCTTGGACACTTCAGCTTGCCATTTAAGTGATAAGTAAAAAGGAGCATCGAACAAACCATGGCGAAAATCGTGCAAATTTACAAAAAGGACAAATGGAATATGCTTACGGTGGAGGTGCAGGGCAAAACCATCATTCTCCGGGAAATTTCCGATCAATGGGGAGAAGAAAGCTTCAGCTTCCTGAGCCGCGCCGAAATGATGGAATGGGTCGCCAGACGGTTTCCCAAGTCGGACTTCGCCGGCCGGGAGAACGAATGGGAACAGCTGATGGACAGCTTCAGGCAAATATAACGGAAAAAGGGGTGCGCGAATGAAGTCTTCCGACACTTTCGTTATTTTTATTATCGCCGCTTTTTCTTTTGCCTTGATTTTGATCCTGAAAAAAAATTCGATTCCCGAAAAATTTCGCAGACCGTTGGCTATCACGGCTTTGATGATGGTTGTGTTTGCCTTTTTTCTGATCGTGTACGCCTTTTTGCAAAATCTTGCCTGAGCGTTTGTGGAAAATACAGGAACTGATTTATAATTAATCTTGGGCCGAATCATACTAGGGGCATAGGCGGAAGCGAATTTTCTAGATAAGGCATCTCGATGCCCTAAATGGAGGAGATGACGTGAGAACCATCCCTATCGTACTCGTCTTGGCCCTGTTTGTTTCCGCATGCGGTCCGCATGCGCGGATACACGCAACTGCAAGTGCACATGACACTAGGAGGGATTCGATGAGCCAGCTTCCTGCAAGATCGGAAATACCCGTTGAAGAGCGCTGGAGATTGGAGGACTTGTTCCCCGACCAGAAATCGTGGAATGACGAATACGAGCTGACCAACGGCCTAATCGGCCGGATTGCGGAATACCAAGGAAAGCTAGAAGATCCGGAGATGCTGAAAAAATGCTTTCAGCAGGAAGATGAACTCTCCCTGCACACAGAGAGGCTTTACGTATACGCCAACATGAAGCTGCATGAGAACATGGCCGATGCGGTTTATCAGGCGTTGGCCGATAAAGCCAAGAAATTGAGCGTCAAGGCCAATGAAGCCACATCGTTCATTACGCCCGAAATTTTGTCGCTGTCCGAGGAAAAGCTGAAGCAATTCATCAGCGATCTCAAGCTGAGCGATTACAAATTCACCCTGCAGGAAATGCTCCGGGAAAAGCCCCACGTCCTGTCCAAGGGAGAGGAAGCGATTCTCGCCCAGGTGGGGAATATCGCGCAAGCGCCCGGCACTATTTTCAGCATGCTCAATAATGCCGATATGAAATTCCCGATCATCCATAACGAAAACGGGGAAGAAGTCGAATTAACCCACGGCCGATACATCCAGTTTCTCGAGAGCCGAAATCGGGATATCCGCAAAAACGCGTTTGAAGCGATGTATTCGACATACAGCAAGCAGAAGAACACCATCGCGGCGACATTAAGCTCGAACGTGACCAAAAACATTTTTTACGCTCATGTAAGAAAATATCCGTCGGCGCTGGAAATGTCCCTTTCCTCCGACAATATTCCCAAGGAAGTCTATACGAATCTGATCGACACGATTCACGAGTACCTGCCGCTGCTGCAGCGCTATATGCAGCTGCGCAAAAAATTGATGAAGCTTGACGAACTGCACATGTACGATCTATTCGCTCCGCTCGTGGACGAATTTAAAATGGACATTCCCTATGAGCAAGCGAAGAAAACCGTCAAAGCGGGCCTCAAGCCGCTGGGAGACGAATACGAAAGCATCCTGCAGGAGGGCTTCGACAACGGCTGGATCGATGTCTACGAAAATCAGGGCAAACGCAGCGGAGCTTACAGCTGGGGAGCTTACGGCACTCATCCCTATGTGCTGCTGAACCATAAGGATAACCTGAACAGCATGTTCACCCTTGCTCACGAGATGGGGCACGCCATTCATTCCTATTATTCGGATAACGCCCAAAAATATCGGGACGCGCAGTACACGATCTTTTTGGCGGAGGTGGCCTCGACGACCAATGAAGCTCTGCTGATGGACTATTTGCTGAAGCACAGCAAGGATCCAAAGGAAAAAATGTATCTGCTGACGTATTATCTCGATCAGTTCCGAACGACTGTATTCCGTCAAACGATGTTCGCCGAATTCGAAAAAATCATCCATGAGAAAGCGGAACAGGGAGAAGCGCTTACCCCGCAGGAGCTCAGCGACATTTACTACGGTTTGAACGTGAAGTACCACGGACACGAAATGGTTGTGGACAAGGATATCGAGATGGAATGGGCGCGGATTCCCCACTTTTATACCAGCTTCTACGTTTACAAGTATGCCACCGGATTCTCCGCGGCGACCAGCTTTGCCAAGCAGATTCTTGAGGAGGGCAAGCCGGCTGTGGACCGCTACATCGGCTTTTTGAAAAGCGGCGGAAGCGATTATTCGATCAACATTCTCAAAAAAGCGGGAGTGGATATGTCCACTCCGCAGCCGATCCGCCAAGCCATGGAGATCTTCAAAAATCTGCTCGATCAATTGGAGGAATTGGCCGGTTGATCCGGCCTTTTCTTTTTTTGCAACCATGCCTATGCAGACAAAAACGAGAATCGATTTTCTGGATGTCTTCCGCTTCTTGGCGATTTTAGCCGTCGTCTTCATTCACAGCACCTCGCAGCCGGTCACGCTGTTATCCAAGGATTCGGCTTTTTACCCGTTCTACTTCATCCTTAACAGGGGGAGCCAGTTTGCTGTCCCTGCTTTTCTGTTCCTCAGCGCTCTTGTGCTGTTTTACCGTTATTATGAAGGTTGGGACAAAGAAACGGCGGCAGTCTTTTTCAGAAAAAGATTGATTTACATTGTCGTCCCCTACGTGATTTGGTCCTTCTTCTACTTTACGGCCTTATCGCTTGTCAACGGCGGCAGTTTGACGGATATCGGAACTTTTTTGAACCAGCTTCTCACCGGAAACAATTATTTCCATCTGTACTTTGTCATCGTCATGATTCAATTCTACGCGCTCTTCCCCCTCCTCATGCTGTTGATCAAGAGGATCTCATTCGTCCGCAGCCATTTGATTTTCACTGGAGTTGTCCTGCAGTCGGTTTATTGGCTGTTGAATTTGACCGTTCTGCACATTCAACGGACGGCGAGCGTGGCTTTCACTTATTTGCTGTTTTATTTATTGGGCGCCAGTGCCGGCATTCATTTTGAGCGTTTTATGCGCAGCCTCATGCGATACCGCTTCTACTGGTTGGCCGCATGGATGAGTCTCGGCATTGCAGCCGTCTACATGGAATGGCCGGGCGCCTTCCATTTGCCGCTTGCTGCGGATTGGAAAAGCTTCATTTATGATTTGCGGTATTATGTCTACGTTTCTTTTAGCTGCGTGGGCTTGCTGATCATCTCCAAATCCGTGTACGACAAAGGTGAACAAGCAAGCTTGGTCAGCCTGCTTGTTTCTTGGGGAACGGCTTCTTTCGCCGTGTATTTGATCCATCCGTTCGTGCTTTTTGCATGGCGGGAATTTGCCGTCGCCACCACCTCGCCGTTTCAGTTTCACGCAGCGACACTTCTCTCGGTTGTGATGGCGCTGATCGTGCCATGGCTGATTGATCTGTTCCTCCGCAGAAGAAAATTCACATGGATGCTTCTGGGCAAATAGCAATTTTGCGGGAGAAATGGGGTCTGGCTCTATCGACAAGATTGTCAATTATGCTATGATATTGTCAACCCATCCTGAAGGGAATGAAGCCCGTGAAAATTCAATGGACGCTTATATTCGCACTTATTTTTGCCCTGATTGTCGCCCTTTTTGCCGTTTTTAACGTGGAATCCGTACCGGTCAATTTTATATTCGGGGTCAAAAGCATTCCGCTTATCCTGATCATACTCGGTTCGACACTGCTCGGCGGCCTGATCGTGGGCCTGTTCGGGATTATTCTGCAGTACCGGCAGCGGTATAAAATCAAACAATTGAGCAAGGAGCTCGAACAGAGCAGAGCGGAGCTGGAGAAAAACCAAGCTTTATCGGAGCAGAACAAGGCTGAACTGGAGCAGAGCCGATCCGACCTGCAGCAGAGCAGAGCCGATTTGGAGCAGGCCCGCGCTCAGATTGATAAAACTGCCGGGGTGCAGGCTGCCGGCGAAAGCGGCTCCCCCTGAATCCTTCCGGTTTTTACACCAGCCACATTCCCGCTGTAACTGCTGCCGCGGCTCCCACCGCGGAAGCAAGCAGATTGACCGCCTCGTTGTTCATACCCCGCAGTCCCCGGATTCGCAACGCCGGAATTCCGCAATGAACGGTGCGCTCAATTTCTTTTCCGCATTTCCGGCAGCGGTGCATTTCCTGCCACTTTGCGCCGGCAAACGAATCGGCCAATGAACCGCTGATGCCTCCGGCCAAGCCGAGCAAGCTAAGCGATAACAATCCGCTCGGTCCGTCCGCCAGAACGGAAGAGCCGACTTGCGCTGGCCACAGGCTGAGGAACAGCCAGGACATCATCCCGATGAACAGGCCTCCGGCCGCACTGGCCGCTATCCCCGCCCAGGTTACGCCTCCCGAAGTGCCGGCGGCAACCTTCTTCCAGGTCACAATCGATCGCGGCTGTGCGCGGCTGATTCCCCCGATTTCGGTCGCCCACGTATCGGCGTTGACCGCGGCCATCGCTCCGACAAACGCCATCCACCAAACAGGATGCGGAAACAGATAATGGAGCAATCCGCATGCCGCAGCCAGACCTCCGTTGGCGAGCACCTGTCCCGCATCTCTTTTGCCGCTTTTCGCATAACCGCTTTCCGCTTCTTTTTTGAGCTTTTTCTTATAATGGCTCAGAAAGCTCGACGAAAGAAAAAAAGCGATCAGGGTGCCGTACCAAGCCGGGGAACCCGTGACATACAACAGCCAGCCGACAACCACTGCGGCTGCCGCCCCGGAGCCTGACAGCGACTGCTTCCAATAAGCCAAGCCTGCAATCGCCATGCTGCCTGCCAAACCGATCCACACATTCATCATCTGTTCACTCCAAAATTTTCACCGTAATCTATCACTATCCGTAGTTCAAAACAACCGGCAGTTCAACGCGATCCATAATCCATCTTATCCGATCTTTGAGAGAAAAGAAATCTTGCGGAATGAAACTGTAAGTACCAATATTTTATAGATTCCGTTCTATTCGTTTCCCCTGATATACTCAAATAAATATGATTTATATATACAATAAACTACAAAAGGGGAAACATCATGATCACTTCATCCAAGTTCAAGCCTTTCTACCGCATGCTCGGTGCAAAAAAAGGTTTTCATACTTATGACGAAGCAATATTCATACGGCTACGATTTGAACGGGAACATCACAAGCTTTGGCAACGGCACGAGCAATTTCTCCGCCCAGTACGACAATCTGAACCGGGTAACGAAAGTAACGGAGCCGAATACGTCGAATTACCTGCAATCCGCTTATGACGATGCTGATCGCCGCACCCAACTGAGCGTTGTTTACGGATCCGCCGTATGGAATTATGACTTCACGTACGACAGCTCCGGCCAGCCTTTAAAATTTTATGACGAAGCCTATAACCGGAGCACCTGGTATTTGTTTGACGAATCCGGTCGTTTAATAAAGTCCTATAACAGTAACGATACCGCAGAATATTACGAATACGATCGAGAAGGCCGCGTCACACAAGTACGGGTGGAAAAAGGCGGGGAAGTTGTCGAAAAATTCCGGTATGACTACGACGCGAATGACAATATCGTCAAAATCTGGAGCGATATAGATAGTTCGTGGATCGAGTACACCTATGATTCCCTGGATCAATTGCTGCAGGAGAAATACTCCAACAATACGACCATCCAGTATGAGTACGATGCGTCAGGCAACCGCACCAAGGTCATCACAAACGGAGTCGCAACTGTCTACACGTACAACACTGAGAAAAACCGTCTGGTTTCCGTCGGCGGACGCTCATACCAATATGATGCGAACGGAAATGTGATCAGCGACGGGAACTATACGTATGTTTGGGGTGATGACAACAAGCTTCAGGAAGTCAAACAGGGTGTAAACTTCATTGCCTCGTTCACCTACGACGCCTTGGGCAATCGGACATCGATGACAGCCGGCGGTGTAACGAAAACGTTCCATTATGACGGCGAACGAGTAAGCTATGTAACGGAAAGCACCGGCAAGATTTACCGCTTTGCGTACGATCATAGCGGACGTCCGGTGTTCATGAGTTTTCCAAGGGAACCAATACTGGTATCATTATGATGAACACGGCAATGTGATCCGCATGACGGATGTAAACGGCAATACGGTTGCAACGTATCAATACGATGCGTGGGGAAATATAATCAGCACAACCGGTGGGGAAATTGCCAGTCTGAATCCATTATGTGTATTGTTCATAGAATCCCTGCAATTCCGGGGCACCCCAAAACTTTTTAATTGCTACTGCTTACTATTATCGCCATTTCCTCCTTTAACCGTAACGGTTCCATCCGCCAGCACCTCGGCATTCGGCGAAATATTTCGCAGATGCTCCAGCAGCTTGTCCGCCTTTTCTCCGCTCATAAGCTCCGGCTTGGCCCATTTGGTCAACACAGGCACGGCCTTCAACCGGCACTCTCCATTCTGCCTGCAGTCCGCTTGCAGGATCATGGTTTCCCACGTTTCCGGATGATTGTTGGTCGTAAAAATAAAATTCCCCAAGCTGTAAACGATCCATTTGCCCCCATATTGTTCGAACCCCTGCAGCACATGCGGATGGCTGCCCACGACGAGATCCGCGCCCGCATCCACAAAGCGGTGAGCGAGCTCTGCCTGATACTTCTCAGGTTGATAGGTTCTGTCCTTGCCCCAATGGTTGAACACAATTACGAGATCCGCCCGCTTCTTCGCTTCTTGAATGGCGGCAACCGGCTTCCGGTAATCATAGGAATCCGCCACCCCGGGATGTCCGCTGCCCGCTTTCCAGGAACCGTCCGGCACGACATTGCTGAATCCGAGAAAAGCCAGCTTGACCCCGTTCACTTCAACGTACTTGGCCGCAAACGCCTCGCCGGCATCCCGGCCCGCGCCGAAAAAGCCGATTTGGGCAGCGTCTAAATGATCAAACGTATCCAGCAGGCCCTGCTGTCCGTAATCCAGCACATGGTTGTTGGCCAAATTGACCAGATCGAATCCGGCTTCAGCCAATGCAGGCAGCGCTTGCGGAGAGGTTCTGTATACATATTCTTTTTCCTGGGGAGCTCCCCCAGCAGTGACGGGCGTTTCCAGATTCGCCACCGTCAAATCGGGCTTTTGCAAATAGGGTCTCACAAATTCATACGGGTAATCGTACCCGTTCTGCTTCAGCAGGTTGCCAACCTTGCTGCCGAGCAGAACATCACCCACCAAGGCGAGGCTGACCTGCCCGTTCCGGGGAGAGACTTCCCCGCCGGCCGGCTGGACGTCTTCCGAAGAGCTTGTCTGCTTATCGGTTGAAGGCAGCTTGCCGGCTTTATCCGGAAAGCTTGCGGGCGTTGCGGCCTGCTGCCCGCTGCCCGTTCCAGCTGAAGCATGCGGGGAGGGCACGGCTTGCCCCTGCAAGTTCTGATCCTGCATATACTGAGTAGCCCAGATAGACAATGCCGTGATCAATACGATCACAATCAGCAGCGGAACGGTCATTCGTTTGATTTGGCGGCTTTTATGTTTGCGTTTTGCTTTGATGGCGTCCGATCTTGAGCGCAGCTCGGCTCACTCCTTTAACAGTTTTTTCGGTTAGGGGTGATTCAAAACTATTATAGCTGAAAATGTCGTGAACTAGGGCGAAAATTGATATAATACGTAAAGAAAAACACGCGAAGCGAAAAGAGGAGCCCCATGCAAAAGTGGAAAATCAACCTGATCGTACTCTGGTTCGGACAATTTATGGTCATGTCGGGTATGACCATGATCGTACCCTTTATGTCACTTTATTTGCAGGAGCTCGGCGTTACCGACCCGCACCAGGTTTCCATATGGGCGGGCGTGATCTTTGCGGGGACGTTTGTCACCTCATTCATATTTCAACCCATATGGGGAAGGCTTGCCGACCGCTACGGCAGAAAAATGATGCTTCTGCGCTCCGGTATCGGAATGGCCATCGTCATGACGCTGATGGGCTTCGTGGCGACCCCTTGGCATTTGCTGCTGCTGCGCGTTCTGAACGGGACCATTTCCGGCTTTGTGCCTGCGGCAACCGCCCTGATCTCGACGACCACCCCCAAAGAAAAAATGGGCTATGCCATGGGCACCCTGCAGTCCGGAGTCCTGGCAGGCAGCATTCTCGGTCCCTTCATCGGCGGTTTGGCGGCGGATTGGTTTGGCTTTCGCCCTCTGTTTTATGTGACCGGCGCACTCATATTCCTCGCCTCGATGCTGGCGTTCTTCTTGGTAACAGACCGTTTCGACCCTGCCGAAGCGGCGCGCAAACCCAGCATATCGGTTATGAAAGGACTGGATCAGCTTAGGCGGATTCCCCAGCTTCCATCGCTGTTTACCGTGACCTTTCTGATTCAGTTTTCCATTATCAGCTCCATGCCGCTTTTGCCCTTGTTTGTCCAGCAAATTCACAACGGCACTGAATACCTCGCGTTTTTTGCCGGCCTGGTCGGTTCGGTCACCGGTTTCTCCAACATGATCGCTTCTCCTTTGTTAGGGCGCTATGGAGATAAACTGGGGGCTGAGCGCATCCTCCGGATTTCACTGATCGGAGCAGGGCTTTCCTTTATTCCTCAAGCGATGGTCACGAACATTTGGCAGCTGTTGGCCGCCCGCTTCCTGCTCGGCATATTCCTGGGCGGACTCCTGCCGACCGTAAATTCGCTGATTCGGCTTCATACCCCTGACGGAATGGAAAGCCGGGCGTTCAGCTTCAACACAAGCTCGCTAAGCCTCGGGAACATGCTGGGACCGATTGTCGGGGGAGTCCTTTCCGGATGGATCACGATCAGGGGGATTTTCGTGGTGGCAGCCTTGCTGCTCCTGCTGAATGCCGTTTGGGTCAAACGGACCTTGTTTGCGAGAAAATCCGTTGGTCATTGAAGAATTCTCCGCAAACAGGCTGGGAATCTTTGCGGAAAATCCAAAGGCTCAGCGCTCATAAGGTCCGTCCCCGCCGCGGATTCCGGCCAAACCGGAAAGAACGCCGTAAACGAACAGCAGAAAGAAAAACGTTATGAGGATAAAGCCGGCGATTTGCGGCATGCCGCTGTCTTCCAGGCTCAAAGCATCCGACAAAACATTCATCGGACGGACCAACAAATCCCAGCTGTTCCACCTCTGGAATCTTCCGAGATAAATGCCCGCGCTGCAGAGCAAAATAGACCCGTAATAAAACATCGAAGCTTTGAAATGTCCGTGGCGTCTGCGGATGAGGACGCGCAGCAAATGCAGGGAATAAAACCCGAGCAGGAGTCCGAGCAGCGAAAAACACATGAGCATCAGCAGATCGTACCATGCGGTGATGCCTCCATCCAATTGGCGGAAATGAATGAAATCGGTAACGAGATAGGGTGCATTCGGGAAAAACACCAGCCAGACGAACACGCCGGAATAAAAAACGATCGCGGAACGTTCTTTGCGGCTGCCGTACTTGTGCAAGAGCATGGAAATCCAAAGCGGAACCCACGCAAGGAACAGATTCCAGATGAGATACAGATAGCTTTGATCCGAAGTGTAGAAGATCCGGAAAACCACAAGAGCAACGCTGAACAGCGTGAATAAAACGAAAGTGCGATGCGGATTCGTCCCGTTCCCCCTATTGCTCAATCTGCGTAACCTCCTTAACGATAGAGTCGACTTAAGCGTTGACTTGCTATTATTTCACCCGGGCGATGGCCAGACCGTCATAAGCGGGCAAAATCGTGCTTTCAAGCCTTGGATCGCCGGCAATTTGCTTGTTGAATTTGCGCATGGCGATCGCGGAAGGGGAATTCCGCCCGGGATCCATCGTCTTTCCATGCAGCATGGCGTTATCCCCGATGATGACCGCACCGGGATTCGCCAGCCGGATGGCCCACTCCAAATACCGGGGATAATTCCCTTTGTCGGCGTCGATAAACACAAGATCGAACCGCTGTCCCTCCTCTTCGAGCAGCTGCAGCTGATCCAGCGCTTCACCGATGCGGTATTCCACCAATTCGCCGAAGCCCGCTTTCTGCATATGCCTCTTGGCCACCTCCGCGAATTCCTGCTTCAGCTCCAGAGAAATCAGCTTTCCTCCTTCGCGGAGTCCGCGGGCGATGCAGATGCCGCTGTATCCGCCCAACGCGCCGATTTCGAGCGCCCGTTTGGCGCCGGCGATTGCGGTCAGCATCGTCAGCAATCTTCCATAGACGGGTTCAATGGAAATTTGCGGCATTGCGCTCGCCTCGATTCCCTTCATGACCATTTGCAAATCGGCATCCTCCGGGTAAAGCGATTGTACGTATTCTTCAGCTGATTGCGGCAAAACGATTCCTCCCGGTCCGTGCATTTTGGCGTGTATACCTTATTTTATGGCATTCGCATCCCGATCACAACCTCAGAGTCTGTCCGACGAAAGCAAGGTTGTGAATATTTATTCAATTTAGGAGGTATTCAAAAGTAGGGCCGCTGCGCAAAAGGGGTATGTATTCGGTCGCTGTTGAAATCGTAAAATTGGATTCAATTTAGCGGTTGTTTTATGATTTCAAGGGCGAACGCTTCCGCTCCTTCGGCACACCCCTTTTTCTTCGCTGGCTTTTTTAAACACGCTCTTTAAACTTTCCGTGCTCATTCCCTTATTTCTTCATACTCCATTTGAATAAAAATTCAAAAAATTATATGATACATAGGAACACGCAAATGCGGTGAAACGGAGGAACGCAAATGAACAGGGAGTTTTTTGAACAAAACACGGTCGCCGTGGCCGAGCAGATGATCGGCTGTCTGCTCATGCGCAAAATCCGCGGGGAGACGGTCCTCGTCCGGATCACGGAAACGGAGGCCTACAGAGGACAGGATGATCCGGCCAGCCATGCCTATCCGGGAATAACCGGCCGCAATCGCGTCATGTTCGGAGCGCCGGGACGCCTGTATGTCTACTTATCCTATGGAATTCACTCCTGCATGAACGTAGTGACCGAGCCGGAGGGGATTCCGGGGGCGGTGCTGCTGCGGGCCGCAGTGCCCGTTGAGGGACTCCCGCTGATCCGCTCATTCAGACCGGGCATTCCGGACAAGCATCTGCTGAATGGTCCCGGAAAATTGACAAAAGGCCTATCCATCAGTCTTGACTTCAATGGATACGACCTGTTTTCGATAGAAAGCGCGGTGCTGCTGCTGCCCAAAAAACGCCAGCTTCCAATCAAGCGGACGGAGCGGATCGGCATCAGCAAGGGGAAGGAGAAGCTGTGGCGGTTTGTCGCGGAAACAACGTGACGATTTGAAAGTCGGCTTCGGCTTTCCTGACCGATTTCCGGGTCCATCTTGAAAGTCCGTTTTGCAAGTCCGTCCGTTGTTCCCAGGCTCATCATCAGTTCAATGTAGAGGTCATCAAATTCCTTGCCGAATCTGCCGTTTTTTTCCCTCAGCCGCTTTTCCGTTTCATTTACTAAAGGTGCTGATAAATTGAATCAGTACGGGGCCCAATAGAACGATGAACATCGTCGGAAACACGAAAAACACCATGGGAAACAGCATCTTGATTGGGGCCTTCATGGCCGCTTCCTCGGCCCTTTGCTTTCGTTTTTCCCGCACTTCCACGGATTGTATGCGAAAGACCTGAACCATTCCGATCCCCAATTTCTCAGCCTGCAGGATGCTGCTGATCAAGGTTCTGATTTCCTCCACCAGCAGCCGGTCCCTGACACCGGATAGCGCCTCCCGGCGCGTTTTGCCGAGCCGGATTTCTTCCAAACTGCGCTGAAATTCCGCCGCGACGATGCCCTGTTTTTTAGAAACAAGCTTGCTCAAGGCCGCATCAAAGCCAAGCCCCGCTTCCAAGCTGACCGTAAGCAGGTCCAGCACATCGGGGAGCTCGCGCAGAGCAAGCTTGTTGCGCTGCTTGATTTTTTGCCCGATATAATAATGCGGAAACAGTGCGGCCGCGCCGATGCCCGCAAAGGCAAGCATAATCATGGTGCCGATGCCGGCATGAATCAGCCACCCGTAGCCGGAAGCAAGCACCGGCAGGATCAGCAGCAGCGAGATCTGAAACAGCCGAAAGTCTATGGCGGTCATATTGAAGGGCCGGCCGGCCTGCAGCAGCTTCAGCTCGATCCGCTCTTCCTTTTGGCCGGGCATTTTTTTGCGGAAGGCGCGTTTGACCATCCTCCATACCGGACGCAGCCAGCCGAGTCCTTTCAAGTGCTCCTTTTTATCGGATTGCGTTTCTTCAGCGGCCGCTTCCTGATCGACAAACGAACGGATTCTCCGTTTGACGCGCTCCTTTCTTTCCTGCCGGAACGCAAAAATAGAATAAATAAATAATGTCACGGAGATCCCGAAGGTTACGTACATCATCAGGCCTTACACCTCGATTCGGGTCAATTTGCGGATCAGAATCCAGCCGACGGTTCCGGATACAGCACCGACAGCCAACAGAATCCAGCCGACTTGATTGGTAAATAAAGTGTCAATATATTCAGGTTGGATCAAGTAGATGACGACACCCAGAGCAACCGGAAGCAGCGCGATAATATTGCCGGACAGCTTTCCCTGCGCGGTCAGTGTCTGCACCTGCCGCTGAATCCGGTTTCGGTCGCGGATCGTCTGCACGATCGTCTGCAGGACAGTGGCCAGATTCCCCCCGATCTGCTTCTGAATCAGGATCGTCTGAATCATCAGATCAAGATCCTCGCTCGGCATCCGCTCCTTCAATTGCTGCAGCGCGTCCTCCATCGTGGTGCCGTACTGCATCTCTTTCAACACCTGTTCGATTTCCTCCCGGATCGGAGACTCGGAATCCTCAACTACAGCCTTCAACGATTGGGCAAAGCTGAATCCCGCCCGCAGCGATCCGATCAAGGTGGTGATCATGTCGGGTAGGCCGTCGTTGAATTTGTTCAAGCGCTGCTTTTGCTTCTGGCGAATCCACCATCCGGGAAGCATATAGCCTGCCACTGCCCCTAAAATAACCAAGGGCACCCTGCCGGAAAAAAGCAAAAACAGCCCTCCTCCCAGTGCAGTGGCTATCCATTGAAACAAAATGTACTCTTCCGGCTTGAGCGAGACTCCGGCTCTTTCCAGCATCCGCCCCAGCTTGTCGTTTTTCTTTTTGGTCAACACCTGCTCCCGCACCGTGCGCTTGTAAAGCTGCAGCTGCACCAGCAGATTGAACCTTTTCCGGTCAAGCCCTTTTTTGTCCTGTACCGCCAAGTATCTTTCGATCCGTTTTTCCAGACGTTTGTTCGACATGAACAGCTTTTGCAGGATATACAAAAAAAACAGAAAAGCCGTCATCATGAACATTAAGTGGATCAGCCATATCATGCGCCCCATTCCTCTCTTTCCACAAATACGCTGGCCGGAATGTGAATGCCCGATGCCTCGAGACGTTCGTAAAATTTCGGACGCACCCCTGTCGGTACCAGGCTGCCGATCATTTTGCCGTCCGCTGACACATCCTGCTGCCGATATTCAAAAATATCCTGAAGGACGATAACGTCTCCTTCGAGTCCCATCACTTCCGTAATATGGGTGATCTTTCTTGAGCCGTCCTTCAGTCTGGACTGCTGGATAATCAAATCGATCGCTCCGGCGATCTGTTCCCGGATCGCTTTGACCGGAAGCTCGATCCCGGCCATCAGCACCATGGTTTCCAAACGTGCGAGCATATCCCGCGGACTGTTGGAGTGTCCGGTCGCCAGCGAACCGTCATGTCCCGTATTCATCGCCTGCAACATGTCCAGCGCCTCGCCTCCCCGGACCTCGCCGATGACGATTCTTTCCGGACGCATCCGCAGGGAGTTGCGAACCAAATCGCGGATGCTGATCCCTCCTTTGCCCTCCAAATTGGGCGGGCGCGATTCCAGAGAGACGACATGTTCCTGCCATAGCTGCAGCTCGGCCGCGTCTTCGATCGTAATAATCCGTTCATCGCTCGGGATGAAGGACGACAGCACGTTCAATGTGGTGGTTTTCCCTGATCCCGTCCCCCCGCTGATGAATATATTCAACCTGGCCTTGACGCAGGCCTCCAGAAAAACCGCCATTTCCTTCGTCACCGTGCCGAAACGGATCAGATCGTCGATTTGCAGAGGGTCTTTGGAAAATTTCCGGATCGTGACGGTTGGCCCGTTCAAGGCCAGCGGCGGTATGATAGCATTGACCCGCGAGCCGTCCGGAAGCCGGGCATCCACCATCGGACTGCTTTCATCGATTCTTCTTCCGATGGGAGCCACAATTTTATCAATAATGTTCATGACATGCTCGTTATCCCGAAACTGCACCTGCGTGAGTTCAATTTTCCCGTTGCGTTCCACATAAACCTGATGCGGTCCGTTCACCATCACCTCGGAAACTTCCGGTTCGAGCAGCAGCGGATTGATCGGCCCGAAGCCCGTCAGGTCATTTACCAACTCATCGATGACTTTCTTTCGGTCGATCGTGCCCCGGAACGTTTCGTCCTCCTTGATGATTTCGATCGTCATGGCCTCCAGCTTGGGAATGATCGCATCGACATCCTCGTCTTTCAATTCTTCGAGCACCTGTTTATGCAGGCGGTTTTTAAGCTCCTGATGTTTGCTGATTTTGGGAGCATTCGCTTTCGGCCTTTGCGGCGGCTCCGCCCGTTTCAAATCGCGAAAAGCCGAGACCAGATCTTTTTTCGGCTGTTTCGGCGCTTGTTCATTTTCTTCGGGGATTTTGACTGCGGCTTGTTCACCGGTTCTCGACTGGATTTTATCCAACAGACTCATCTGTCGCTTGCCTCCTTCAGGCCATCATCGTCAAATCATTTTCGGTTTATGAAAAATCGACTGCAGCAAGGACGGCGCTTTCGGCTTGAAGACGGCAATTTCCCGCCGCGAAATCATCTGCTCGGCGAGCTTGAACACCGCTTTGGCCACATCCGTTTTTCCTTGATTCATCACGAAGGGAATGCCGATATTCAACGACTGCGATACGGTGGAAATTTGGTTGGGAATGTACACAAGCGTCTCTTCCCCAAGAATGTCGGAGACATCAGACGCCTGAATCACGCTTTCCATCGTGGAACGATTGACGATCACCTGAACCTTGTCTTTCAAGCCCAGCAGTTCCATCGTTTCCAGCATCAGCTTCGTATTTTTGATCGTCGCCATTTCCAGATTGGTCAGCATGAACACCTGATCGGCTTTTTCAATCAGCTGCAGGCTTTTCTCCTGAAGGCCGACTCCTGTATCGACAATGAGATAATCGTGCTGGGCAAGCATGTAATCACAAACCTGGTGGATCACCTCATGCGTAACCAGATCTGCGTATTCCGGACGGTCGGGCGCAGCCAGCACCTTGACGCCGCTGGAGTGATGAATCAAATAACCTGCCAGCGCAAAGGCATCCAGTGTATCCAAGCCCTCGACCACATCCTTGATTGTAAACGTCGGATGCAGATCAAGCGCCAGGCTTACGTCGCCGAACTGAAAATCCCCGTCCATGATGCCGACCTGAATGTTGTTTTTCGACAAGGCCACGGCCAGGTTAACCGCCAGTACGGTTCGGCCGATCCCTCCCTTGGCGCTGCAAACGGCAATCATTTCTCCGCGCTTCTCCTTCAGCTTGCTTTCCTTTTCGGGTACATCATTTTGAGGCACATCACTTGGCATTCTGCATAACCCCCTTACCGTTTGTATCCGCTGCCGGCGGAACCAATTTACTGTGCAAAATGAGCTGGAGCGATCCCTTGGCGGCGGAGTTGACCAGCTTCACCGCATCCTTCAGCTCCACCTCGAGCGTTGCCGAGCTGTATTCCACATAAGCCGTATCCTTCGTCGCTTCGACCATTCTCCGGCCAACCGCCAGCACGTGCACGTTTTCCAGAACGATGCTGCTCTGAGGTTCCGGGGCATCCTTCGGCTTTTCCGTCAGAATGACATCGACGAAATCTTCCGGTTCAATCAAATTGGAAACCGACTGCACGAAATTTACGCCGATTGAAACCGCTCTCATACCTTCCTTGACCTTTTTGGATACCACGAGCGACTCTTCCTTTACCGTTCCCAGCCTTTCCGCAAGAATCGGCTCCCCTTGCGCAATCTCCTGAAGGGCAAACTTTCCGATCGCCTGACCGCCTTCCTTGACGGCCTGCTTGTAAATCCCCTGGTCCGGAACCGCAATCTTCTCGATCATGTCGGAAGAAATCATCTGGTTTTTATGAATCGGCCCCTTGGCTGTAAGCACTTCCACGGCATGAACATCCTCAGGCGCCATATTATTGAATTTGCTGACGTATTTGTAGAACAACAAAGTTGTAGCCAATCCCATCAAAATCGCCATGATCAAGATGATTTTTGATCTCATTTCAAAACCCCTACTCTGTCAGTCTGATGCCGTATGCACCGTAATTTTTGGCGACCGGATTGACAACTCCCGTGCCCGCATATTCGATAAACATGCCGTGAATCGTTTTATCCTGCCAATTCATCGGATCCATAATATAAAAGTAAGCAAATCCCGTTATTTTCACTTTTTTGACCTGGTTCACGCTTATCTCCCAAGGGTCATAGACCGGGATTAGAATCGTTCGCGGACAGTCCCGGTGGTAAGTTTCGCCGACCGGGTAAGGGCAGCGGTTGATCCGGTCCTGAATTGCGTCCCGCGTTTTACCCGCGACATTACCGGTTTGGGTATCAATAATATCGTCTGTTTCAATTTTGCTCTGATAGCCGTATTTTAAATTGTCCTCATAGGTTTGGGCGCCTGGTCCGCCAAGAGCCAAGACACCGAAGTTGCCTGTATCGACTCCCGTTTCATCCACCTTCAGCGTATAATCCGTATAATAGGTCAAGTCCGTTGTAGATGGTATGCCCAAGGGTACCACTCCCGTCGCCCCGACCATCGGTTGAATCTCCGCTGCCGCATGGGCACCCACAGGAAAGCTTGCAAGCCCGAACAGCTTGGAAAAGGCCAGCGGAACGTCCCGGTTCAAGTCAACGGAAACTTTTTTTTTCATTTCGATCGAAGTATTGACCAAACTGCTGAGCTCGCCATGGTCCGTCAGCACCTGATTCACCACATCGGTCACCGCAGATTGCGTATTCGTCAACTCCTGCGCTCCGGACAGCACCGCGGCGTTCGCTGTTTTCTGCAGCTGGACCTTGGTGGCGAATACCGTTCCGAGATCAATTACCAGCCCGGCCATCGCCAGCAGCAGGACCATCGACAATCCCACCAGCACAATCGCGCTTCCCTCTTCACGTCCAAGCAAAGCTTTGCTTCTCATATTCCCCACCCTTTCTTACTCTACCCGAATGGTGGAGTTCGTGACGATTACATAGGGCGACGGAAGAAGATTGTTTAAGAAAGGGGTGACATATGTAATCGGTTCTTTCAGCGTAACGGTTACATAATCCCCGGATTTGCGGACCGAATCCTTAGGCGAAATTGTCACAACCAGCTTTGCAGGATCGGTGATGCTGGGATAATTAACGGCAAACGAGGTGATATAGGCGTCGCTTCTGCCCAGCCCGCCAAGCCTGACGGCTTCTTGAGTGACCAAATCCTGCTGCATATAGATGTACATAATTCTCCCCAAATCAATGATCCCGCCGATCAGCAAAAAAAGAAGCGGCACGACCAACGCGAATTCAATCAGCGACTGGCCGGCTTGTCCCTTCAGCAGTTTCAACCCCACCACCCCTTTTGCAACATGCCGGCAACCGCCCCGCCGGCGATGGCCACTCCGTACGGATAGACGGCGGATAACCGGCGGCGCGAGAATTCCACCGGCAGTTTGATGCCATATCTTAGCCCATAGAGATAATAAACGATGGACCTGATCCATTGTCCCGCTCCCGGACGCAATAGGAGGACGATCAGCGCCATGACTGCTCCAAAAACGGCCATATAGGCGGCGGCGAACAGGACAAAGCCGGTTCCTTTGAATGCCCCGATCAGCGCGAGAAGCTTGACATCACCCGCTCCCATTCCTCCCAGCAGATATGGAATCAACAGGAGGCCCAACCCGACGGCGCTTCCCGCCAAGGCAGCCCCGAGTCCGGCCCACCCCTGCAAGCCGGTTTGCAGGATAAAGGCGGCGGCAAAGCCCGGATAGATCACTTTGTTGTAGATTTTCCTGTTCTTCAGGTCGGTGACGACACTGACGGCCAAAATCGCCAGCATGGCGGCATTGATCCAAAACATTGCGGAATTCCCCTTCTCTCCCGTAACCTTTCGCGATTCGTAACTTTGGATTTTAAAGGGCCATACTTATACGAACGTACGGCCCTTTTTCCATCCATCTTTCTCCCCTGAATGCTTTGCTTTATTAGGAAATTGAAGGGGTGTCACTCGGACGGCTTTTAACATTGGTCAGCGCCTGTTGATAAATTGCAACAATTTCATTTCTGAACAGATATATCGTTCCTACTGCAGCCACCGCGATAACCCCCAGAACGAGACCGTATTCCGTCAATCCTTGACCTTCTTCCTCACGAATCAAACCCTTCAACTTGTTCAACATTCCAATCATCTCCTCATCATTTTTGGTTAACCCACTTCTTTTTCTTGAAAACTGACTGCTTGTCCAACCTTTGTGCCGGTTTGTTCGACGGTGCCTGCCGGCAGCTCAACCACCGAGACAACATGCTTGAAGCGTTTGCCCACGACACCCGGCGGCAGCCGCTGCTCAATCCCGACAATTTCCCTGTTGACGTCCAGATAAATGGCGTCAATGGGAAACTTCATGAAAAACGTGTGAATCGAATGACAGGGGGTCAGATGCAGGGCGCAACCCGGCGGGAAACTGCTTGTAAACATCAGTCCCTTCAGCCGTTTGCCGAAGGACCTTGCTTCGCGCACTTCCCAAGCCAACATACGGCCCGTATCCAGGTTGAGGATCGCCATTCGAGCGTGTCACCTCCCGTGAACAAAATTACCCCGCCATTCGTTACCGAAAGGAGGGGCAGTGATCGCAAAATATGACATGAACACCCTTTTATCCTTCGGTAACTGGCTGGCATAACGCGCTATATGCGCGCCTTAGCCCCTGTAGTTTTGCGCCGCTAACTTTCGCCAGCTTTGCCTTTGTCGAGACGGCTCGAAGTGTTGTGTTTTCTTCGATGACCCTATTCTATTCCCTGTTCCATTTTTTTCAAATCCGCCAAGGCGACCATTTTTAAAATGCTTGCGTTGAACAAAAAGCACTAAAAGCTTGTCGTTTTCTCCCGACATATTACCTAATTCGACAATAAAAAAAGCTCCTAAGCGGAGCTGGACCTAGAAAATTGGGTATCGATATTCAGCCGGGATGCGCGCGTTTAATTTGGCAGTCATTTTACATACTTTCGCACCTTTTCCAGGGCCTCCTCTTCGGTTTTACCCGTCACATATCGGCCGTTAATGTAAATGAAGGCAAAGCGGGAACAAGGACCGCAGTAAGATTTGCATCCGATTTTGATCTCGGCATCGGGGGCCATTTTCTCCAATTTGGGCACAATCGTCTTCAAGCGGATATGCTTGCATTTATCGCAAATTCGAATATCATTCGTCAAAGCTCATGTTCCTTTCCCGCATCTTCCGGTTCGTATCCCTATTGTAATGAAAGCCCGTCCGGAAAGCAATATGCCGCAAACTTTGCAAATTCCGCATGCATCGCCGACCGGTACACTTGTTCGTGAGCTTGGGGTTCACAGCACGGCCGCAGCCCTTATCGCTTCGATCATGACTTCCTTCAAATCGCCATAGATCTCCGCAAATTGGGCAATCGGCAGCGGATTGGTGCCGATTCCCGCTTCCACGGTAAATCCCGGCCTGCGGAACCTGGCGATGAACCAATCCTTATAACCCGCATCGCTGCCCGTCAGCCGCACAGGACGGTAGCCGCTGATACGGCTGAAATGAGCCGCCAGCTCCTCCGATCGGGGAGGTTCAAACTCGCGGTAATTCCAGTAAATTTCCTTGCCCTGCGTATGAAAGGCGATAACCAGCCGAAAATCCCGGTTTTCCGTAAATTCGGCCAGGGCTCTTGCCTCCGGCTCGGATAACGGCGAACTTCCGGCATAATCCCTCGGTCCGGCTCCCGGCTTCCCCCTTCTTTGCCGCTCTTCTTCCCAGAAAGCCGGAAACTGGTCGTTCAAATCGACGCCGCGAATGTTCGCCTTCCATCCTCTGAAATTGTGCTCCCCTTGATTCCATTCAAGCAGACGCTTTCTATACGGACCCATTCCTGCAGAACCGGAAAGCACCAATTCCACCCCGTCAGGGTTAACCATCGGAACAATCCAGAGAGAGGTTTGTTCGAACAGTTCTTTCACCGCGCATCCAAAAATACAATCACCCGAAAGATACGCTTTCGCATAATCTTCCGCAAACCTCATCAGCAAGGCCGAAGTGATCCATTCATTCGCATGAACAGCCCCATTGTAGTGCAGTTCCGCCAACCCGGTTCCGATCCGGAGAGCGGGGATTTCTCTGCCCATGACGCTGTAGCCTATGATTTCCGCTTGAACAAACGGATACGCGGCCTTGAATCTCTCGATGTCTTCCAATAGCTCCAAGTAACCGTATTCCGTCTGCGATCCGTGGATGGCTGTTCCTTTGCGCGACGGTATCGCGATTTGCTGTCCGGGCAGCGGTTCTTCCCTTTCCTGATCGGGATTCGCCGAAAGAAGCTCTTCCATTCCTACGCCGAAACGATCGGCGATATCCTTCCATGTATCGCCGTTACCGGCGGCATACATTCTCCGTTTGTTTTCCGGTATGTGCAGCATTTCACCCGGGACTACAACCTGATCATCCCCGATCTGCGGATTTGCGCACAAGAGCGCAGTCCGGTGAATGCCGAACCGTCGGGCGATTCTGCCGAGATGATCTCCGGTCCTGACGACATACAAAATACTCATGGATCAAATCCCCTTTTCCGGTTTATTTCGTTGATTCGCCTATGCTACTATTTGTATTTGCCGGAATAAAAAAGAATGCCGAAGCTTATGCATCCGGCATTCTTTCGTCATTCGGTTCATATGATTTGCGTTTCCGGCCATGTCATGGAGGACACCGAGATTTCCTGTCCCAGCCATTGCTGGGCGATTTTCCGGAACATATGGGAATCTCCGCTGCAGAAAAACTGGTGATTCGGCCGTTCGTCCTCCTCCGCCAATTGCCCTCGATGATACAGAACGGTGCCGATTTCTCTGGCGGTTTCGTCTGCGGAACTGATCAGCTTCACTCCGGAACCCATCACATGAGAGATCATATCGCTCAAAAAAGGATAATGCGTACAGCCCAAAATCAAACAATCGATCGGCTTGTCTTTCAGCGGCATTAAGGATTCACTTACCGCAATTCTCGATTCCGTCTCGCTGTACAAGCCTTTTTCCACCAGCGGCACCAGCCGGGGACATGCCACGCTGTGAACCACCGCATCGGGTAAAACGGTGTTGATCGCTTGCTCATAAGCGCCGCTTCGAATCGTTCCCTCCGTCCCGATCACCCCGATGACGTTATTCGCGGTATTCTTGATTGCCGCGCGGGTTCCCGGATGAATGACGCCGAGAACGGGTACAGGCGAGTAGGCGCGAATTTCGTCAAGGGCCAATGCAGTCGCGGTATTGCATGCGATAACAATCATTTTCGGGTTGAATTCCAGCAAAAAATCGACAATTTGCTTCGTAAACATGACCACTTCCGCTGAAGGTCTGGGGCCGTACGGCGCACGAGCTGTGTCTCCGAAATAAATGATCCTCTCGCGCGGAAGCTGTCTCATCACTTCTTTGACTACGGTCAATCCTCCCACTCCCGAATCGAGCACTGCAATTGCTTGCTGCACGAATACACCGCTTCCTTTTCATGTTGAAAATATATGCGCATTTACACCATCAGCATATGTAACGAAAAAACAATGCGCTACTCCATTGGCCTATCTTAGAATAATATCATCAATGATAATCCAACTGCCGGCCTTGCGCAATACGCTTCATCGCCGGGACGTTTATTTCGACGCACGGCCGGTTAACCATACGATCAGCGAAATAAGAATAAACGCCGTACCCGCCAGAAAAGGAATCGTAATAAACCCAAACACATTGATATACTCGATGTTGCACGGAATAATTCCGCATGCTGTCCCGCCTTCCTTCAGCCAAGGAAGCTTTTGAACGCCATAATGATAAATCGAAATCCCCGCTCCAATCAAGGTAAGCGGCAGCACATATTTCCATTGGCCGTAATCTTTCCGGACAGCCGCAATACCCAGAAGAATGACTTGGGGATACATGAAAATACGCTGCATCCAGCATAATTTGCAGGGGGCATACCCCAGAATCTCAGACAAATAAAGGCTTCCCAGCGTAGCGATCAAGGAAATGGCCCATGCCGCATGCAAGCCGTTCGCCAACAAAAATTTACGGAACTTCAACGATCTTCCTCCATTTTCAATCCCCGCTCCAGTTTATCAAAAATCAACATACATACGAAAACCGATCAATTTTTTTCTGCATGAATGCAATCGTCCATATGGCTTTCCATGACGCATTGACCAATCTGCCCAACCGGCTCATGTTCAATAAACATCTGAAGTCGACATTGAAGGACTCGCGGACTACGGGCAAAATGGCCGCGATCCTCTTTCTGGATTTGGACCGTTTCAAAAACATCAACGATACCCTCGGCCATCATGTTGGCAAAATCAAGGATTTCCGCATTTAAGCATTTCCGTCAACATTTCCGCAAAGCAGATCGAGCAGCTCTCGTTAAAATAGATCGCACCTTTATCGAGGATGTCTCAACGAATGAAGACACTGCAGCGATTGTCACAGCCTTGATTTCCATGTCCCGGCAGCTGAAAATACGTTCTCTGGCTGAAGGAGTGGAAACCCGTGAGCAGCTGGAATTTCTGAAATCCTCGGGCTGCGATCAGATTCGGGGCCATTTCGTCAGCAAGTCGCTGCCCGCCGACCAATTCGAAAACCTGCTGAAGCGGGAGCTGGAGAGGCCTTAAACCGAGCCCCTGAACTTTCCGCACCATTTCCTTTTCTCTCCAGACACCTTTTGAACAAATTTCACTGAGTTGTTGCCGCCGGCCCGGCCGGAGCGAGCATGCCGCGCTCCAGAAACCCGACAATCTTTTCTACGGCTTCCTCCGCATGATTCACTTTCAACTTGATGCGTTCGCCCGCATATTCGCGAACCGCGTATTCGTACCGCGAATCGTAATAATAAGCCAGCAGCGCTTCTACTGCAGAATCATACCGCCCGTTTTTGAGGTCTTCCTCAATGGCCTTGGCTGCGGGAGTATGAATTCTCTGCTTAATCCGCATAAAAGCCGCCAAACACGCCTCGTGATGGCGGATCGGCTCATAATCCTCAAGAATATGGCGGACTCTTTCCTTAACCGGCATTTCAAGGAACAATTGGACGCCTGTTTCCTTGGCTCGAATCAGAAACTCGGGAAGCACGACTTTGCCGACCCGCGGGCTCTCGGCTTCAATCAGCACATAAGGTGCATCGTTGACTTCGGCAAGCCGCTCAAGCAGCAGGGCGTCAAAGGTTTTTTGATTGTTCGGCTCCAGACCGATTTGCCCGAAGATCGAGCCGCGATGCTGCGCCAATCCTTCCAGGTCAATCACCGGATATCCCTTTTCCGAAAGAATCCGCAGGATTTTGGTTTTTCCCGTGCCGGTATAGCCGTTAATCACGATGACGGAAGGCTTGAGACGGTAAGCTTCCAGAGAATCGACCACCCATTTGCGGTAAGCCCGATACCCTCCATGAAGACGGTACGCAGGTATGCCCATCAACGACAGCACGGTTGCCGTCGTCTTGCTCCGCATGCCGCCCCTCCAACAAAATACCGCCTTTCTGCCTGATATTTGCGCAAAGGCTTTGATGAAGTCCGGAAGCTTCCGGGAAACGATCTCCAGTCCCCTTTCCTTGGCGGCCTGAATGCTGACCTGCTTGTACAATATGCCGATTTCCTTGCGCTCTTCATCATCAAAAAGCGGAATGTTCAAGCTGCCGGGAATCGTCGCTTCGCGGTATTCTTGCGGGGAACGGACGTCAACCGCAGTGACTTTGCCTGTTCGTATCAAATTGACAAGTTCCTCTACATGAACATCCTGAATCAATGCCGATTCGCTCCTTTGATTTATCAGTTACATCAGAATACTCTTTATTCAAGCACCAGAATTTGTCCGGGATGCTCGGCCACCGCTTCGCCGACTTCAAACGCGGGAACACCGCTGTCATGAAGCTCCTTCAGCAGCGCTTCCGAATCGCCCGGTGCGACGGAAATTAACAGTCCCCCTGAAGTAACGGCATCGCATAAAATCCATTGATCGATCAAATCCATCCCCTCGGGAAACTGAACCGCACCCTGGAGATGCTCGTGATTGCTTTTGGTGCCGCCCGGCACTTGCCCTTGCTCGGCCAATTCTCGGACTCTCGGAAGCACCTGCACCTGCCGCTTGTAAATCCGGATGCCGACCCCGCTTCCCTTGGCCATTTCGGACGTATGGCCCAACAAACCAAAGCCGGTCACATCCGTACAGCCGTGAACCTCATAACCCTTCATCACCTCGGAGGCCGTTTTGTTCAAGGCAGCCATGATCTTCGTCACCCGGTCGATCTCTTCATCGCTCACCAGGTTTTTCTTAATTGAAGTCGTCAAAATACCGACTCCGATCGGCTTCGTAAGAATCAGCCGGTCTCCAGGCTTGGCTCCCGCATTGGTCAGCACGCGGTCGGGGTGAACGGTACCCGTTACGGCCAAACCGAACTTCGGCTCGTTGTCGTCAATGGAATGCCCGCCGACCAGCGTCGCGCCCGCTTCCTTGACCTTGTCGCCGGCTCCCCGAAGAATTTCGGACAATATTTGCTTGTCCAATTTTTTGATCGGAAAAGCGACAATATTGAGCACGGTCAACGGTGTTCCGCCCATCGCATAAACATCGCTCAACGCATTTGCGGCGGCAACCTGGCCGAATGAATAAGGATCATCCACGATCGGCGTGAAAAAGTCGACTGTCTGAACCAGCGCCAAATCGTCGTTCAATTTGAATACACCCGCATCGTCATTCGTATCCAAACCGACAAGCAGATTGGGATTGGGTTCGCCTGCCGGCAAATTGCGAAGGACTTGGTGCAGATCGCCCGGACCGATTTTGCAGCCGCATCCGCCTTTTGTTGAATAAGAAGTAAGCTTGATTTTGTCTTCTGTCGTCATATTATTCTTCCTCCTATATTTTATTACTTACCAAATACATGCATTTATTTCCGCCATTTACCAAGCATTCCTTGCGCTTTACCTCAGCCTCCAAGAGCGTCCGAATCAAATCCAACTCGCATCTGCACGCCTGCCCGTACTGCTGCGCCACCTGTGAAATCGGACAGTTGAATTCCCGAATCACAAAACCGCCATCCTCATGAATTTCCCAAGCGGCCATATACCCTTGTTCATTTTGGATTTCGGTCATTTCAACAACCCGCTGCTTCAGGTTTTTTCCTTCCATTCTTGCTTTGTACTTGCGCAAAAGTCGATCCTTTCGCCTTTCAAACAGGTTTCCCACCGGATCCTCATCAACGGCTTCCTCCAGCTCCTTCAGCAAATCCAAGGTCAGAACATGATAATTTTTTGGGAAAAGTTCGTCAGCCAAGCCGGTCAGCGAATACATGCGGACAGGCCTGCCCATCGCCTGCCTGACCAGCACGGATTCAAGAAGTGCGTCCCGCTCCAGCGTGTTCAGATGCCGACGGACGGCCATCTCGGTGATTCCCAACTGTTTGGCCATTTCATTCACGCTCAAAGAGCCCTGCTTTTTGAGCATCGTAACCAACTGCTTGCGGGTTGAGTATTCCGCTGCTTTTTTCATTGTGCCACCACCTGACAGAATTAACCATTTGCTTCCAAATATTCACGAACAGCATCCGCAAATTGCGGCAGAACCTCCAAAAGAGCATGGGCCACTGGAAGCAATCTGTCCCGTTCCAAGTCAAAATATTGTTGAACCAGCGGTTTTCTCAGTTCGACCAGCTCCAGCAGCGGCCGGGCCAGATCGGGAGAAACAACCTGTTCGTCCCGCAGAATTTCAACGATATCCTCATAGCTGCTCGCATCCCGCATCAAAAAGCCGTCGATCAAATAACTTCCGATATCCGTGACGGTCTCCACAGCCAAATGCAATGCTCTTTCCTCGGCAAAAAGATAAAGCGGACTTTCGGGGTCTGTCTGCTGAAGCGATCGAAGCACCCGAATAATCTCGGGGATAAACTGCAGACGAATTTCAATCTGCTGCCTGTTCACATAATACATCTGACTTACTCCTTATTCTTGTGTTGTTTGTTGCGATTTTTCAACTTCAACCAAATGGTCGCAACGATAAAGGTCAGAACGACGACCGTCAGGATCGTCATGATTTCGCCCATTTCTTCCAAAGAGGTCACCTGCTTTCGGTAAATAAAACGGCTGCAAAGAATGCTTCAGAACCTGAATCTGGACAGGAGAACCCAGCGGCGTTCCTGCTTTCGTTTGTATTTGGGAAGCACGCGGTAGATTTCCGAGATTTCGCGGAAGGCCCGGTTCGCATCCTCTTTGCGTCCCAATTCGTTATAAAGCTTGCCGAGTAAATAATACGCCTGACAGGAGGAAGACTGCTCTTTGCGGAAATTTTCAAGATAATGAAGCGCTTTGCCGGGATCAGCCTTTAGAAAAGCTTCGCCCAACCGCAAATAAGGCTCTCCGTATTTGACTCTGGGGTTGATGGAGAGCGCCTTTTGCATCAGCTTCTCCCCGACCTCCAGCTCTCCAAGCTTCAAATGGCAGAGCCCCAGTTCATAGAGTACCTCCGCCGAATCTTCCATGACCGGAACGATCTGTTCAAGATAAGCTTTGGCTTCTCCAAAACGTTTCTTTTCAATGAGAATCCGGGCCGCCTCCAATTTGCCGGAGGTGTTGTGGGAGTGAACCCGCAATTCCTGCAGCAGCTTCGCCAGACGGCGGTTTAATTTAAAAGGACGGCTGATGTCGGGAAAAACCCCGACAAACCTTCGGTCCAACACATACACAATGATCAACAAGACCAGCAAAGCCAACAGCGGGTTTCCTGTGATCCACCACAGCAATGAAAATATCATAAACTTTCCCAATAAAAAAACCCCCCATCCAGGTTAGGATTCGCAATCCCCACTTGCGGATGTTATGTATCCATTATACCAGAAGAAGCCGGCAATCCCCAAAATAAAAAATAAGCTCCTATGACGTAAAGGGTGATTCACAAAAAAGACACATCTATGGGAAATTAACGATAATATTATTTTAATCATGAGTTATGCACTTCGAGATAAAACTTGGAAACTGCTCTTGTAGATTCAAAAGATTCATAAAAAATTTCCAATGAAATGTTGCAAGATCCGCGATTTAAGAAACTTTCTCATGGAGAGTGTGCAGGTGCGCCGGTCCTTCGTCAATTATGGGATCGCTTCGACTTTTCTTTGTTACTTACTCAGTCCGGCATTATGAAGCGCTCTGGAGCCTCAACATGGCTGCTAGCCTTTCTCTATGTGATCGGCCTGGTGGCAGGGTGTTCTTCCGTTCTCCAGATGGCTGAGCTTGCCGGGGAAGGACGCCTTGCTCCAGGCGATGTTTTCCGTTCAGCAGATTACACAGTGTGCGATGAGCCGATTCCTCACCCACCCGTTGTGCATAACTCATGTTTAATTTAAGCTTATTTTTAACATTGGGGCGTAAATTGGTCATCGTTAGGGACCAGGCTAACATTGTGGAAGGGGGAAAAGCAATGAAGGGGAAGGTGTATCGGAAAACGGGTTTCTTGTTCATGTCGCTTGCGCTGATTATCCTTGCGCTGAGTGCTTGTTCAAGCAGCGGAAGCAGTCGCAGGCCGGTTCAGATTCAAAGGTTTCCGCCAGCCAAGGGAATGATCATGATAACGACAGCGACCAGGCGGAAGGAACCGCTTCCAGCGCCGCGACGGATTCAATCACCGCTGCAGACAATGTGCTGAATATTGAAGCGGTCAATTTCAATTTCGGCGCCAAAACATTCATTGCTCAATCCGGAAATCACGGCAATATGAAAGCCGCCTTGCTGATCAAATAACGGCTGCTTTTAAAAAACCTCTACCGAGGCAATTCAGTGATGAATGACCGCTAGTAGAGGCGGGTTTTTATGCCAATAAGAATTTGCCTTTCCGAATGACCGGAACTTATAAATTCTTATGTGGTAAGAAAAACTTCTATCGAAGTCCTTCCAAGGGGAGGGACCGCGATTAAAGTTCTTTTGCAGTCAAAAAAACGCATTTTTCGGTTCTCTAGACCGATAAAATGCGTTTTTTATCAACGTTTTTTGAAGGAGCGCATTTCGTATTCCGGATTTTCCTGCTCCTCATCATCGCTTTCCAACGTCTCCTTCAGCCAGTCGGGAATCTCCCGTCCGGTTTCATTGAACATATCCATAAAATCGGAATCGTTTAACAGAGAACGAATTCCGCTGACTTTATTGCTGTTTCCATGAACGGTGCCAAAGCCCTGATTATGCTTTTTGTGGCTTTCAAAATTCGTCGGCCAGTTGTTGCCCAGATTGACGCAGGAGGCTCCTTCAACACTGCCGATCCTGATGTGTCCGATAATAAAAGTCGGGGACAATAGGGAAGATGCCATGCGATTCCTCCTGACTGCAAAGCTGATGGATTCACAATCTGTAGCGGTAGCCCGTTTGCGTTTGCTTCAATCCGCTTTGTTCGCTTTGCTTTTGATCCTTTGGGCTCTTGCCCGCATTCGCGGTTGCGCCCGGCATCCGTTCCCGTCCGCCCTTCTCATCCTTGGAGAAAAGCTCCATGCCGGGAGTTCCAAAATTGTTGCCTAAGTTCAAAGAACCGCTCAATTCGTCAATATCCAGCTGATCCATGCGAAAAATCAAATTTTCCAGCACCGGTCTGTCCACATGAAGATGCTCCACCTTGATGTGATACTCCGTTGTGCCGTTTCGCATTTGTTCCAGAGTTTTCTCAATCTTCTCAAGCTTCCGCTGAATTTCGTGCTCTGTTGAGCCTGCGGCCGGATTCTTTCTTTTTAGCAGTCCGAACATCGTTTTCTCCGTTAAACCGTTTATTTTTTGAATACATCCACAACATCCCTGTCAAACACGATATGCACATTTCCCTTGGATATATTGCTGTTCCCCTGAATTGATCCAAAGCCGTCGTTCGTCTTCCGGCTGTGTTTCCAATTCAGATGAATATTGTCGCCCGAGAATATCCCGGATGAATTGGAAACGGAATTCACCTGTAAATCCTGAAACCATATTTTCACCAACGCCGTTACCTCCGATCGGGAATTTCATTCACCGTTCTGCTTCTTCCTGTTGATCTTCTTCCTTGGCATCGGCATCAAGTTTGATCATAACCTGTTCATCCTCCGCCTCCGGCAGTATAGGGAGACGAAGCGTCAATAAACCATGCTCAAAAACCGCCTTTACCCCATCCGTCGTCACTTCATGGGGAAGCTTCAGCTTGCGCTCAAATTCTCCGAAATATCTTTCTCCCAAATGCATATCCGATTCGCCGATCGGATAGTCGCAATCGACGTTTCCTTTAATAAGCAACGTGTTCTTCTTTCTCAGCTTCAGTTCGATCTTATCCGCAGAATGGATGCCGGGAAGTTCGATAACGACCACAACCTCATCCCGGGTCTGATACACGTCGATACGCGGCCCCAGGGCGGGGATCAATCCGGAAATATCTTCCCAAAAGCTGTCTTCCAGCGAAAAACCGGTTTGATTCTTCAATTTGCTCCAGATCGATTCGGAAACGTTTCGCTTCAAGCCCATCACCTTTTTTATAATCAATATATTGCTATGCATCCGATTTATACATAAGAAAAACTTCGATCGAAGTCACTCTAAGCAGCCGGACCGCGTTCCAAGGCGGTAAAAAAGAGGAAGCCTGCGCTTCCCTTCAAAGAAAACAGTTCCAATTTCAGTTCGATTCATTCCTGGCCGGGCTTTTCCTTTTCGCTTCAAACAGGATCGTTAACCGGCCGTCCCGCGCATCAACCGACAGCGGGTGTTCATTGACTTCGATCGGAAGTACGATGGCTTTTGCGATTTGCTCGGTCCTTTTTTCGCTGTAGAAGCCTCCGCTGTCGCTGCTGACGGATTGCGATAGGTCCAGAGTGCCTTGAAGATACAACTGTCTGCCGTTCACCCGCATGGACCATTGATAACGTTTGCTCTGCGGGCTTTGGGTTTCGACGACCACTTTAACCCGGTCTCCCTGATGATATACTTCCGTATTCGGGCCCTCCAACAACATCTCATGCCATTGACTCACCATATGGTGAAGCACTGACTCCGAATACAATTTGCGGTTGATCCTGTCAAGTTCCTGCAAAAATCCGAAAGGGAATAAGGGCAATCGAGATCACCTCCTATACAATTAATTTATGTATTCGCCTCATGTCGGACATAGGATAATAGCCCAACGAAATTAGGTTCTTTGTCGGAATTTTCGGATGCAACGCAATGCGTCGTTTCCCCAATTCGGGTTTGCTTCATATGCTGTAGAAAGATCCTGCTGCCAAAGAGGTGACTTGATATGGCCGAAGAGCTAAGGACCTGTCCGAAATGCTTTTATGTGGCTGATCAGAAAGACAATTACTGCATCAAATGCGGATCGCCGTTGATCAACCGCTGCACAAAAGGCGCTTCCCCCAACCACAGCGGCTGTGAAGCCGAGAACAAGGCGGAGGCCGCTTTTTGCGCCAAATGCGGTTCTCCGACCGTATTCGGGGAAATGGGCTTGGTTTAGCGTGAGTCAGAGCCGCAAAATAACGGGAATTCCCAAAAGACCCCGATCTGCAATCCGCATGACCGGGGTTTTTTGGCTGTTGGGCCGGCTAATCTATTGATCTGAATGATTCTTATCTTTGTCCATTGAAACGGGAGCCGTACCTTCCTTTTGCAAGTTTCGTCTCCAAACGAATTCTGAATCATACCAAAAGCTGTCTCTGTCGACAAATTTTGAGATTGCGTAAACGACCATGGATATAATAATGAGCATCAAGATCAGAGCGACAATGAAATAACCTGCGCTTGCCATTCGTCAACCTCCTCAATGCTTTTCTCTCAAATATATGTATGACAATCCGGAAATATTTGAGTCGGCGATGGGAAGTTGTCTTAATTTTTTCTATGAGTCCGTCTTTTTCCTAAACCTTGAATCTTCCGGTGACCTCCAGAAGTCTGCCGGCAATCCTGTTCAATTCGCCGGCGGCTGTGGAAACCGAGCTCATCATAGCAAGCTGTTCTTCGGCAGCATGCGCCACATGATGCGCATTTCCCGAGGTTTCTTGAGAAATCTTCCTGCCTTCCTCCACCATCGCGGCTACGGACTCTGAAGAGGCGGAGATTTGCATAGCTGCCGGTTTAAACGATTTAACCAGCTCGTATACGTTCTGCGAAGAATAAACAATTCTGCCGAAGGTTTCGCCGGCTTTTTGCACTTGCGACATGCCGGACTGAACCTCTTTAGTAACATGCTGCATAGCCGCAACCGAATGCTGCAGGTGCTGTTGAATCTGCCCGTTGAAGGTTCGAATCTGATCGACGAATTGCTGGGACTGCTCCGCAAGCTTCCTAACCTCTCCGGCTACCACAGCGAAACTTTTGCCTTGTGCGCCCGCTCGTGCCGCTTCAATCGACGCGTTGAGCGCCAACAAATTGGTCTGGCCGGCAATTTCGGACATGTTTTTTACAATGCCGGCAATTTCATTGGAATGCTCACGGAGCGAATGAATCGCGTCCACGGATTCATTGACCGCTCCATCAATCCGCTGCATTTGCCGTCGGGCCTCGATCATCGAATCGTTCCCGCTGCGGGCCTCCTCGGACATGCTGCTGGAGGCGTCTGCAATAGAGTTGAACGTATCGGACATCTGCCCTAACGCTCCCGCCATTTCTCCGATTGCATTGACCGACTTCACCGCTCCATCCACTTGCACCGCCGCTCCGCTTGCCAGCTGCTGAACGGTTGCCGTGATTTCATTGCTCGCCCGCATGGTTTGCTCCGCTCCCGACAGCAAATCCCGCGAGGAAGCCGAAAGCTGAACCGCCGTTTGTTTGATTTGTGTGATTAAATCATTCAAGTAGTCGATCAGCCGATTGACCGAGTGCGCCAGCAAACCCGCTTCGTTCTTGCTGTCGATTTTCAGCCGTTCAACGGTCAAATCTCCCTGGGCCAGCCGGTCGGATACCCTCATCAGCTTGATGATCGGGTGTGATATCATGCGGGCCAAAATCCATCCCAACACCAGAGATAAAGCCGCTGCCGCAATCACAATGAACAATAATGTATTCCCGGCCGATTGCGCGGACTTTACATTGTCCTTTTTGATTTTATCCGCTTCCTGCGCGTTGTGCTCCGTCAGCTCGTTCAGCGTCTTGTTCAGCGCGTCAAGCGACCCGTTGTTGGCCAATTTGCTGTCGTACGCATCGCCTTGATTGGCTCCGACCGCGCTCTGAATCGTTTCTTCCCGCTGGGTGCGATATACCTTTAACTGGCCTTGCAGAATTTTGAGCATTTTGAGTTCATAATCCGGAAGCTTCATCTGCTGGAGCTTGACCAGCAGCTCATCGATTGTTTTGTCATTCTCTTTGATTTTTTGAAGAAACCTTTCCTGCTTCAGCGAGTTGTTCGTCGAAAGAATAATTTCCAGTATGTTCGCCTCATTCGCCCGGCTTTTCGACTGAATCGTCTCCAGCCACTTGATCGGCATCAGCCGCTCGTCATACATCTGGGCCAGATGGCGGTTCGCTTCGCTGACATAATGATAGCCGATCATTCCGACCATGCTCATAAACAGCACCATGATCACAACCAAACCAAAAATTTTTTGCGCAATTTTAACATTTTTGAAGAGATTTTCAATCTTGAGCTTCGTTTTGTTCAATGTGTCTGAGTTGAAAATATTTTTCTTTTCCTGCATGTTCCCCATACGGCTTCTCCCCCAAAACGCTTCTATAATGTTCCGTGCTTCGACACCATCATACAGGAACACTGTTAATTCGATTGAACAAGAGTGTTAAATCTGTGTAAACGCAGATTTCCCGTTGTTCAGCGAACAGGCGTAAGGCATGCTTAACGCTTATTTCACATGCTGAATGGAAAGTCATCAAGCCGCAACGGGAGACCGGTGTTTGTGGTGGATCTGTTCGCGAAAAAGAAAGGAGTAAAGAAACGGTCCGTTTCTTCACTCCATCTATGGCAGATATACTACCCAGTACAATCCTTTTCCCAACAGCCCGCTGGCTGCCCGGGCAATCAATTCGCTAAATCAGGCCACCGCGGATACGGCACAGCGTGCCCATGTCTCCGTTGCCCCGGTTCATGAGTGGTTTAAAGGCAATCAGAGCCGGCTCATCTACGGATACCGGACAAATCACCGACGCGATGCGCGGCTCAGCCCCGATCACAACGATTCGGGTCATAAGGTCATCGCCAAGGGGCTTGTTCCCTATCTGATCCCCTAAGAAGCCGGCTTCCGCTCAACGTTCAACCTGGCCGCCCATTAAAAATTTAAGCAGCCGATCGACATCTTCCGGTTCATGGGCAATCAGTTCAATCCCGTCAATTTTGGCTTCCTTGAACATCTTGGTCAAGGCGACATATTGGCTGAGCTTGGATTTCAGGTTGAGTCTGTCCCCCTCGGAAGTGATCAGCTCCACGGTTCCTTTGCACTGCTCAATGACTTTGAAAAAGCCTTCAACATTCGTGATATTGGTGATTTTCACAATGGCTTCCTCCTTTCTTCATCTCATTTTCTATTCACTGCCGGAGCGGTTGGCGAATAGATCGATAAATCGTTCCATTACAGTTGCCATCGACTGCTGCATGTCAGCCATGACCCTCGACAGATGCGGGGCGGAATGTTCATTCAGGAAATTGGTCAGCTGCTTCACAGCGGTCATGGAAACCTCGGTATTCACATTAATTTTACGGATGCCAGAGCGAATGGACTCCCGAATAATCGAATCGGGAGTCCCCGAGCCCCCATGCAGCACAAGCGGAATATCGAGCGTTCGGTGAAGAGCCTCCAATCTTCCCAGATCGATTCTCGGCTCTCCTTTGTACATGCCGTGCACAGTACCGATGGCTGCGGCAAGAAAATCGACGCACGTTTCTTGCACAAATATACCAGCCTCTTGAGGATCGGTCAAGCGTCCGTCACCTTCCTCTTCATCGGAAAAATCGCCTCTTGCCGTCGAGCCGATTTCCGCTTCCACCGAGACGGCCGCACGATGCGCAAGCTTGACGACTTCTTTGGTATGACGAATATTTTCTTCCAATGAAAATTTGGAGCCGTCATACATAACTGAAGTAAATCCGCAGCGGATCGCCTTCCGGATTGATTCAAGCTCATAGGCATGATCCAAATGAAGAGCGACAGGAACGGACACCGCTGCGGCAAGAGTGTGAACCATGGCAGAAAAAGCTTCAATGCGGGTTGTATCGAGATAGCGCTCCCCCAGTGCAAGAATGACGGGCATTTGCCGATTCTCCGCGGCAAGGACGGCCGCTTGCGCCGTTTCCATATTAAATACATTGAATGCCGCGACAGCATAATTGTTTTGCTGCGCTTCCAGCAGAATCTCTTTTGTTGAACCAAGCATACCAGACGTCTCCCTTTTCCCTTATCCAGATATTTTTTTGACAACTTCCATCAGAGTCTCGTCTCCACCGACATTGCCGGGAAAAATGATATAGGGCATGTACGGAAACTTGGCATCCTCTCCCGTCAGCCATACCGGTATCGCCGGTGCGGCTTGTCCAAGGACTGTCGCCTTCTTGATTTTCAAGCCTTTCGTGGCGACGTCGCTGGAGGTGATTCCTCCTTTGGCCACAATGAACTTGGGAGCCGCTTCAAGAGTTTCGACGATTTTTACGAGCGAGGACGAAACCCTTTGGCTGATTTTCAAATTCGCTGCCTTCCCTTCTACAGCGACCAGCTTTCGGCTGCTGAAAACCACCACATTTCGCCCGCTTTGCAGGGTACGGTTCACCTCGCCGATCAAACTGCCGATCTCCTGCTCCCGTTCGCCATCATTCAATATTTTACCGACCTCCATTTCAAGCGGCACAATAGCCGTGCCATTGATCAAATTCTCCAGCTGCCGGGTTGTTTTCTGCATATGGGAACCGACGATGACCAACCCTCCCATGTGCTCCTTTCCTTTAGCCACCATTTGCTCCGCGCTCAAATAATCGATGTCGGAGATGCCCCCAAACGCCTTTACAAAGGAAGCAGCCGTCCTATAGATAAACCTTTTGCCCTTCGATGCTGCCTGCAGCAGCGCCATGGACAAAACCTCCAGATCGCGGTAGGACATTGCATTGACGATCACCGGCTGATTTCCCGTAACGTCCGTCAGGATCGCTTCGACGGCATCGGGTCCTCTGCGGATCTCTTCAACCGAAATGGAGACGCAATCCTCGGGGCGGAAACGGCCGTCTGTCTTTTCTTCAACCCACTCCCGCAATTCCGAATGACTAAATCCGAATACCTTGTCCTTGGCGAATTCTGTTTGATGGGCAGGAGTCAGCAGTTCGCCTTCCTTTAAATAATGAACGTTATGATACGTATATCTGCCGGCTTCGAAGAACGCGGGCACGATCAGATGACCGTCATAGCCTTGACCGGTAATGCGCTCCGTTTCCTCGGACAAGATGTCGATTTCCAACGGATAATGGCCCCTTAACGTTGAATCGCTGCGGCTGACAAATTGCACTTTATAGCCTTTCTCCCCGGCCGCTGCAAGAACATTCGCGGCAATTTCCAGATTGATCCGGGCCGCTTCGGAAGCCTCCATGCCCCGTGTATTGGTCAAAATGAAAAAGACGTGCTCCGGATGCTGAAAAGCCTCCAGAAGCAGCTCCTTGTTCCACTGCGTGAGCACCAAAATATCATGCACCGTCTGCACTCCGGTAGGGTCATCGTCCAGCACGACAATTTTCTGCGAGAGCGTGCGGTTCAGTTTACGGATTTTCGTCCTAATCTCAGCATCCTTCCATTCGGGAGGCAAATGGTTGGCGATTTGTTCGAAGTTGATTTGATTTTCCTGCATTCATCTCACCCTTGTCCTAAGATCGAGTTTGCCTTCCATATAGGGAAGTTCCTGAAGAGATACACTGCAGCCGATTTCCATCCGGTTCCCGCCTTTCTTATAGAGAAAAAAGGCACCTTCCATCATCCTTCTGCAGTGAGGTGCCGTTGTATGCCGCACCCCTTATCCTGCGGGCACTTCGCTGGGAGGCGCCATGAAGGAGGTGCCGAGGGGGCTGGGAATATTGCCGTCTATGATGCGCTCGATGCGTTCCATATCCTTCCGATTGAGCTTCCAACCGCTGACTCCGGCAGCTTCGAGCAGCTGGTCGGGGCGTCTGGCTCCCCATAAGGCCGTAGTTACGCCCGGCTGGTCGAGCACCCATCTGACCGCCAATTGCGACACGGACCTGCCTTTTTCTTCGGCCATTGCTTTTAGCTGCCCGACGGCGGCCAAGTAATTTTTCAAATTTTGTTTGTGGAATTTCGGATCCATACTTTGACGGATGTCCCCTTCGGGGAATTCCGATTTTTCATTAAATTTTCCGGTCAGCAGTCCCCTGCACAAGCTTCCGTACGCCAATACGCTGATATTATGCTTCTCCGCAAAAGGCAGGACCTCCTCTTCGCTTTCTCTTTCGAACAAATTGTACGGAGGCTGCACGGAATGCAGCGGCGCGTAATGCATCCATTCTTTCATTTGCTCCACATTAAAATTGCTGACCCCGATCGCCCGGATCTTGCCTTCCTTCAAAAGTGCCGCGAACGTTTCGGCCGGCTCTTGAATCGGCACCTTCGGGTCGGGCCAGTGCAATTGGTAGATGTCGACATAATCGGTTTTCAGCCTTTTCAGACTGTCATCGATTTCTCTGCGGATGCTTTTGGCCGAGGCATCTCTCCATACCTGACCGCCGCTGTTCCAAACCACACCCGCTTTGGTGGCTAATATCGCCTTATCCCTTCTTTCCCGTGTATCCAACGCTTTGGCGATAATTTCCTCAGACAGGCCGTAGCCGTAAACCGCCGCAAGATCGATCAGGCTAATGCCCATATCCAGCGCTTTTTGAACGGCGGCTATCGCGTCTTGTTCGTTGGTGCCGCCCCATAACCATCCGCCGATCGCCCAAGTTCCCAGCCCGATTCTGGACACCTTAATTCCGTTGGAAAATTGTGCATATTCCATCTTGATCCACTCCTTTGTTGAATCTTTTATTCCTTTTCTAAATTTCTATATTCTAAAGCATTAGATGATTCCATTTCTTCCGGGCGGATTCTGTCAACTTGTCCATAGAAGAAGATCAGATCCACATGACCGTCCTCCGCAAATTCGAATACGTGAAATTCCTTGTTTCCATTTATGAATTTTATAAAAGCTTCCTGTATATCCCTTTGATGTCCTCAAATCCAAGCACCTTCGGGTTATTATCCAGTAAACGCTTCACTTTTAAGGCAGCCTCAGTCAAGCCGTCGAGGTCTTTTTCCCCTACACCGTATTCCGCCAAATTCTGCGGAATGCTCAGCGTTTGAGTCCATGCAAAAATTTGTTCCATCACGAGTTCGGCAGCCCGTTCCGCCGACAGGGAAGACGTATTCAAACCGATTGCCGCAGCGATTTCCGGCATCCGGTGAAAAATACTGTCCATATTCACCCGCGTTACATGCGGCAGCAGCATCGCGTTGGCAACTCCGTGGGCAATGTGGAATTTCCCGCCGAGCGGATAAGCCAGCGCATGAACCGCAGCGGTGCCCGAAGCCGTCAAGGCCAGTCCGCCGTACATGGAGCCGAGAAGCATATCCTCCCGGGCATCGAGCGATGCACCGTCTTCATAAGACCGGACAATGCTCCGGGCAATCAGCTTCATCGATTCGATCGCAAACAGATTGCTGAACGGGTTCGCTTTATTGGAAATATACGATTCAAAGGAGTGGGTAAAGGCGTCCATACCCGTTGCCGCAGTGATCTGTCGGGGGAGCGACAAGGTCAGTACGGGATCGATGACGGTCAGAAGAGGCAGCAGATAATCGCTCACCACTGCCAATTTCAATTCCTCCTCCGGAAAGGTTACAATCGCGTTCGGAGTAACCTCCGATCCCGTTCCTGAAGTCGTAGGCACGAGCACCGTCGGAATTCCCGGCTTCTCGACCAGATTGGTTCCGATCATTTCCCGGATGCTTTTGCCGTTGGTTTGCAGTACCGACAATATCTTCACTGCATCCAGAATGCTTCCGCCGCCCACGCCGATGAACAGATCAAAACCTCCGCCGGAGATTTTGCGATTCCATTCCTCCAAATGGTCTACGGTCGGTTCATTGTCGATACCGGTCGTGACCTCTGCAAAAATTCCTCGGCGATCGAGTGCCTGTTTCAGTTCGTCAATGTATCCTAGGCGAACCATGCTCGAACCGGTAAAAATCAAAGCCGATCGAAATGTCCCCGACATTGGAAGGTGTTCGCCTACCCTGCCCAGCGAATGTCTCCCTGCAACAATCCGATTGGCGGTACGGAATAAGTAGGTTTGATTGGCTTGATTCATGATTGGCATCTCCTAACGGAATGAAAGGGCTGATTCGAATCACCCTTATTATTTGGGAGCGAGCGCTGCCGCTTGCTTCAAAGCTTCCATCAAGCTGGTTTCATCGGCGATACCGCGGCCGGCAATATCGAACGCCGTGCCGTGGTCGACGCTGGTTCGCACAACGGGCAGTCCCACTGTAATATTGACACCCGCTTCCAATCCCAATACTTTGATCGGACCATGTCCCTGATCGTGATACATGGCAACCACCACATCGAAATCGCCCCTGGCCGCCCGGTAAAATAACGTATCGGCAGGAAGCGGTCCCACTGCGTCGATTCCTTCACCTGCCGCCCGCTCAACGGCCGGTACTATTTTCTCTTCTTCCTCGCCATAACCGAACAAACCGCCTTCACCGGCGTGGGGATTAATTCCGCATACCGAAATTTTCGGTTTGGCTACGCCGCTTCTGACCAGCATCTCGTGCGCCAAACGGATCACCGTATATACTCTTTCCGGATTGATGATCCGGATTGCGTCAAGCAAACCGATATGCGTGGTGACATGAATGACCCGAAGCTTTGGCGAAGCCAGCATCATTGAATAATTCTGCACGTTCATCAAATCGGCCAGAATTTCCGTATGGCCGGGATATTGGTGGCCGCCCATATGCAGAGCCGCCTTATTCAAAGGCGCCGTGCAGATCGCTTGAATGTCCCCTTGCAGACCCAATTGAACCGCTTTTTCAATATATCGAAAGGCAGCATTCCCGGCTTCCTTCGATAATTTCCCGACAGCCGGAGGGTCAGGCAGCAGTTGCAGGTCCAGCAAATCTATGAAACCGGGAGCAAATCGTCCATCGCCGACACTGCCGACAACATGGAAAGCGATGTCCTTTCCCGTAATCCTCCGGGCCCTCTCAAGCACAGATGAATCTCCGATGACAAGCGGTTTGCAAATCGCGTATATTTCCGGCCGGGACAGCGCCTTCACGATTATTTCAGGTCCGATGCCAGCGGCATCCCCCATGGTAACGGCAATAACTGGTTTACTCATAAAAAGCTCCAATCCGATTGAAAATGTGAACCAAGGTTTCATGATCCCCAAAGGATCCCGATTTGGTAATGAGCTGCAATCCTTCCGGTTCGCTGCATTGTGCGTGAATCACTCCGGGAAGCCATTCATCAGCCAAACGGAGCGAATCGGTTCCCAACGCATCGCATATGGCTCTTGCGGTATCTCCGCCGATCGCAATCAACCAACCGATTTGTGGATTCGCGCGAATCAGCCGATTGACGGCTTCGCCGAATTTACCGGCAAGCTCACGCACGGTGCCGGAATATTCCTTACCCTGCTGAGCGGCATAATTCTTCAGACTGCCGCCGCTTTCCTTGGCCAATGCAAAAATCGCGTGTTTGCCTCTGGCCAGCTCTTGGGCAGCTTCCTGAAATCCCTTCAGTCTGCCGGCGTCTTCCGCTTCCAGCAAATCTACTGAAGCCAAACGAACCTCTTTCATTCCGGAATAGCGGGATAATGCCTCCAATTGCAATCGGCTGAGCTCCGTCTGACTCCCTGAGACCACCAGCATCTGGCTTGCCGAATCCATCGGCCATTCAGGCATGCCGCATTCAGAAGCAATTTTGCGGCTCAAGGCGGACGCCAAGCCGGCCGATCCGACCCAAATCGGTTCTACACCGCTGCTTCCCGCAATGTTCACCAATTGATCCAAATCCCGATCGTTTTCCGCGTCCGCAATCAAAATGCGAACTCCAGCCCGGATGAAACGGCTGAGTTGTTCCTTAAACAATCGAACGCTTTCCAGATGCCGCTTATGGATCAACGCCGATTCATGCTTGGACTGAACCGACAGCGCCTTTTCGATATTTCCGGTCAGGACCGGAGATATCGGGTCTTTGGACAATTCCGTTTGATCGATCGGAACACCATGCAAATACTGAATGCCGTTTCTTGTCGTTCTGCCCAACTCCGGGTAAGCCGGCGCCATTATAAGAATACGGTCCTGGAAAACATCCAGCACCGCATCGCATTCAGCTCCGATATTTCCTCTCAATGTGGAATCGATTTTTTTATACATTATTCCCGGAGAGGCAGCCTTCATTGCGGAAGCAGCCTGGCGGTTCAGCTCATAAGCCGAGGCAGCGCTGCATCCCCTTGATTTGACATCGATGATCCAAGCTTCACAAACGGGCACGGTCACCGTTGTATCCTTCCTCAACAATGTAACCTGGGAAACAAGCCCTGTTTTCCGAAACTGAATCCCGGTATCGTTCGCTCCGGTCAAGTCATCGGCCAGAACACCTATCTGGAGCATTGTCAACTCTCCCGACACCTATGAATTCAACTGCTCCAACGCTTTTTTCAGCGTCTCCACGCCGCTTTTCGGACTAGACAGCACCGGAACTTTGGTTTCGCCAAGCGATGGGACCAAACGGGCCATCGATACCTGTGCCAGCACAACTACATCGACTTGCTCCATCAGATCGTAGATGGTGTCCTTCAGGATTTGGTCATGCTTTTCACCATTTCCGTCAAGCAGCGCTTGAAAAGCGCCTTCGGCAATTCGCTCTATGACGGTAATTTCCTTGTTTTTCTCGAGAGCCTTTTTCTTGACGAGGCGTACAGTCGGTTCCAAAGTGGTTTTCACCGTGGCAAGCACGCCAATTTTGCTGCCGATTTCACTAGCTTGGTCGGCCATTGCTTCATCAATTTTGATGATCGGAACGTTAACCATGTTTTTTACGACATCCGTCGCTTCCCCTACGGAAGAACAAGCGTTTAAAATCATATCGGCTTTCATGTCTTCCGCGTCTTTCATATAGCTGTAAATTCGCTGCGTGACATCCTTCGTTAAATGGCCGGCACTCATCACATCATTCAACAAGCTGTCGTCCATGATGTTGATCATGCGCACATCGGGCAGCAAGTTTTTGAATTGGTCTTTCAAAGGTTGAATGGTAACAGGCCCTGTGTGAACCACTACGACTGTTTTTTTCATTTTCCTATTTCCCTCCATTTATAATTTGATACATTATATTTATCATTCGATTCATTATACGGCTGCATGGGATTTTTGTCCGGTTGCCGCTTGAATAATTCTCTCCTGATCCGCTTCTTGCCGTGTAAATTCACCTGTGATTTTCCCTTCGCGTATGACCATGATTCTGTCGCTCATGGCCAATACTTCCGGAAGATCCGAGGAAATCATGATAATGCCCATTCCCTGTCGGGCCAATCTGATCAGAAGAGCATGCACCTCCGCTTTCGCGCCGATGTCGATTCCCCGCGTCGGTTCGTCCACGATCAGAACCTTCGGATTGCGGGCCACCCATTTGGCAATGACGACTTTTTGCTGATTTCCGCCGCTGAGGTTTACAACCTGCTGTTCTGTGGATGGAGTTTTGATTCCCAATGTTTCAATATATTGCTGTGTTTCCTTGGTTTCATCTTTGCGGTTGACAAAATCAAAACGGGCAAATTTATCTAAATGCGTTAAGCTGAAATTTTCGCGCACCGTCATGTTCAATACCAGTCCCAGCTGTTTGCGGTCCTCGGTGACAAAACCGATTCCTTTCTCGATTGCATCGCTTGGCGTTTTGATTTTCACCGATTCACCATCAAGATATATCTCGCCTTGCTGGGGATGCATTCCGAACAACAGTTCCATGATTTCCGTCCTCCCCGCTCCGACAAGACCGGAAAACCCGAGGATCTCTCCTCTATGAAGCTTGAAACTAATGTTTTCGATATAAGCTTTATGAGCACTGCGTTTTTTCACCTGAGTCAGATTCTTGACATCCAGAATGACTTCATCGGTAGCATAAGATTCCGACTTGGAGTAAATTTCACTCAAATCGCGATCGACCATTTTCTTGACCAGAAGCTCGGTAGTCACCTCAGCGGTGTTCATTGTGGCAACCGTTTCCCCGTCCCGGAGCACCGTAATGCGGTCGGAAATTTCAAAAATCTCTTCCAGCCTGTGTGAAATATAGACAATCGCAATGTTCTGCCTTCTTAATTCCTTAACCATCTCCATCAGCGTTCTCGTTTCCTGATGGCTTAACGAAGCGGTAGGCTCATCCATAACGATGACTTTGGAATCGTACGAAATGGCCTTGGCGATTTCGATCATTTGCTGCTGGCCGATGCTCAGCTCGCTGACATATGTTGAAGGATCGATATTCATATTCAAGTCTTTCAGGATTTTTTTCGAATCCTCAAACATTTTTTTGCGATCAATAAAGCCCAGCTTGAGCCTCGGTTCCTTAGCCAAAAAAATGTTCTCGGCAACGGTCAAATTTTGGGCCGTCGTTAACTCCTGATATATAATGCTTATCCCCAATTGACGCGCATGGATAGGATCTTTGATTTGAACCTCTTCGCCATTAATCAAGATTTTACCCTGGCCATCCTGATCGGGTTCATAAACTCCCGTCAATATTTTCATCAAGGTGCTTTTGCCCGCGCCATTCTCTCCCGCAAGCGCAAGCACTTCCCCCTGAAAAATTTCCAAATTGACGTTTTTCAGCGCTTTGACGCCCGGGAACGTTTTTGAAATATGGAGCATTTGCAAAAATGGCTTCAATATTAGCCCCTCCTGATGGAATACTATGGAGTATTAAAGTTCGGGTAAGCGGACATCGTCTTACCCGAACCGATCTGATGTTGCAATTATTTCGTATAGGAATCGAGGTTGTCTTTCGTTACTACCGTAACGCCGGTGTCGATATCTTTTTGCGGTACGGATTCTTCGCCTTTGATTTGCTTAACAAGATGCTCAACGGAAAGCTTGCCCATTGTCACAGGACGCTGAACCATGATCCCGTCGATGAATCCTTCTTTTACGCCTTTGATGGTGTCTGCCAGATCATCGAATGCAAATACTTTCACTTTACCTTTCAGGCTGGAGAATTCTTTCTCGGCAAGCACTTTAGCAACGCCGGGTCCGCCTACTTGGCTTACTCCGAAAATTCCGCTCAGGTTTGGATGCGCACGCAGAATGCCTTCGGTTACGGATACAGCTTTGGCCAGATCATCTTCTGTTCCTTGCATGTCAACGATTTTGATGTCCGGATATTTAGCCAGCGCTTTTTTGATACCGTCGATGCGTTGGTTGAGGTTCAATGCTCCCAACTGACCGGTTACGATGGCAACTTCGCCTTTGCCGCCGATCGCTTTAGCCATCGATTCACCCATCGTTTCACCAGCAGCTTCGTTGATCGTTCCGATATACATTGTTCTTCCGCTGTTCGGTGAATCTGAATCATACGTCAACACTTTGATGCCGGCATCCATAGCTTTTTTAATTACTTGTTCAACGGATTTCGGTTCGTTAACGGAAATTCCGATTCCGTCCACATGCTTGGCAATCAGATCCTCTATCAATTTCACTTGGGTGGAGCCTTGTGTGTTTTGCGGAACAACCCACTCATATTTGACTCCAAGTTTGTCGGCAGCTTCTTTACCGCCAGTGTTGCAATCGTCGAAGAACGGAACGGCAACCTTCGGGATCAAAGCGATCGTAAGCTCTTTAGCGGGAGCGGGAGACGGCTCGGCTTTTTGGGCGTCCCCGGAAGGCTGTGTCGTCGGCGCCGCCGGGGCAGGCGTTTGTTCCCCGCTTTTATTCGCGCCTCCGCATCCTGCCAGCAGCATGAAAGGCAAAGTCAACATCAGCGTAAAAACAATAAGTCTGAACTTTTTCATGTTTTCAGTCCCCTTTTTCATAATTTGAGTTGTTGAAATTCATTTAACTTCCAAGCACCATATGAAGTAATACAAGGAATGAATTCCGCAAAAATTAGTGTTATTCACCCCTTTCTTTTCGAGCGCCACATATCAATGCTGACGGCAATGAGAATAACCAGCCCTGTAATGGCTTGCTGCGCATAAGTGTTAATATTGAGTAAGACGATGCCATTAGAAATGACTCCAATGAGGGCGGCTCCAATAATGGCACCGACAATACTACCGTAACCTCCCGACAGACTGGCTCCGCCAATGGCCGAAGCCGCGATGACATCCAGCTCGGCTCCAAAGCCCGACGCCGGTTCAGCCGAACTCAACCTTGCGAAAAGAATGATCCCTGCGACGGCCGAAATCGTACCGGAAAGAACATAAACCAAAATTTTAGTGCGGTCCGTTTTCACCCCGCTTAATTTGGCAGCGATTTCATTTCCGCCGATCGCATATACGTGTCTGCCGTAACGGGTTCTGCTCATGATGACGGTGAAAACAACCATCAGAATCAACATCGCCACAACCGGAAGCGGAACAAATCCCAAATAGCCCTGACCAATAAAAGAATAAGCGGCGGGAACATCCGGAGTAATCGGGAAGCCCTCGGTAATAATATAGATCAATCCTCTCCCGATACTCAGTGTACCGAGTGTTGCGATGAATGGAGGAAGATTCACTTTCGTGATCAACAGTCCGTTAATCAATCCTGATACCACGCCGACAATCAGTCCCACCGCGATCGCAACAACCGTCGGATACCCATGCTGGAAGGACAATGCGGTCATCAATGAAGCCAGGCCCATTACTGAACCAACGGAAAGATCAATACCCCCGGTAATGATGACCATCGTCATACCAATCGCCATAATCGCTGTGATAGAGACCGACCGGGTTACACCCATAATATTGTTCATCGTCAAGAAGTAGGGCGAAAACAAGCTTATGAAAATTCCTATAATAATAAGAACGGTCAGTATGTTCATTTCCCGATATTTGAATATGGACAACAGCGAATTTGTTTTTTTCGCCTCCCGTATCTCGCCAGACTCTGCTTGTACAGCTGAGCTCATGAAATAATCCCCCCGTGTAAAGTTTGAGTATTAGTTGCTGACTAATTTGCGATGATTAGCCCAATTATATCCGTGTAAGCGCTACAAAACAGTGACGCACGTCATAAATTTTAAATTTTTTTAACGGGATGGGAATCCTCCAAATTATTGCTATGGACACAGCAAGCAATATATTGAAATTTAAATCTAAATCTCAAAAACATGACGTGCGTCACATTTTTTTTGCAAAATAATTGTTATAGTATTTTAGAGAAAAAAACTGCTAAGGGGAGTGTCTAAGGAAATGTCGAAGAAAAGAGTTATCGTTACCGGCGGAAGCGGTATGGCCGGTAAATGGGTCGTAAAAGATTTGGTCGACAACGGATATGAAGTTGTGAATTTGGACATCGTTCCAATGAAAGATCGTCTTGTCCGCACGGTCATCACCGATTTGACTGATGCCGGGCAAGTGTTCAATGCATTATCCATGACAACGGTTCAGCATGAATTCAGCCCTTCGATTCGTCCGGAGCCGATCGACGCGATCGTTCATTTCGCTGCGATTCCCCGCATTATGACGCATCCGGACAATGAAGTGTTCCGCATCAATGTTATGGGAACGTACAACGTTTTGGACGCCGCTTCCAAGCTTGGGATCAAAAAAGTGATCATCGCTTCCAGCGAAACCACTTATGGAGTCGTGTTTGCGGATCTGTACAGAGATCCGTTGTATTTCCCTCTGGATGAAAACTATCCGACGAACGACCGCCACCCAACCGACAGCTACGCCACATCCAAAGTGATCAACGAAACGACGGCAAGAATGTTCCATGAGCGTTCGGGAATGGACATTTATGCCTTCCGTATCGGAAATGTCATCGATGTCAACGACTATGAAAACTTTCCGAAATTTTTTGCCGATCCGGAATTCAGAAGACGCATTACCTGGAGCTACATCGATGTCCGCGACCTGGCGCAAGCTTGCCGCCTGGGTATCGAAAAAGACGGATTGGGCTTTGAGATCTTCAACGTTGCCGCAGACGACGTTTCATCCGATATTCCGACTCAGGAACTGCTGAACCGCTTTTATCCGAACGTACCTGTCAAAAAGGAACTCGGTGAATTCGAAACGCTGCTCAGCAACGAAAAAATCAAAAGAGTGCTGGGCTTCAAGCAGCAGCATAATTGGAGAATGTACGTCAAAGCTTAATGGTCAAACAAGCCGATTAGTTGAATGACATGCATGATAAAAGATAGATTCGGGCAATCAGCCCAATCTATCTTTTGCTGTTATTTCAATTTATTTTCTTGATTGTTCGGATTTGTTTGTTTCTTGCTCTTGATGATTTTTAACAATAAGCTTACAATAAAGATTAACTTGATAGAGCAAGTTATTGTTGGGAGGGGGTTTTTTTACAATGTGGTTTGTCAAAAAGAGTGAAATTCTGTCTCTCATCCCTATTGAAAATTTAGATGATCTTCTTCAGATTTTCAGCGACCATCAAAATGTCAAGAAAAATACGATGATCTATCAACCGGAAGACCCGAGCGATTACGTCTATTTAATCAAAAAAGGCAGCGTCCGTCTCATGCGGTTGGCCGACAGCGGCCAGCAAATTACGCTTTCGATCGTTAAGGAAGGCATGATTTTCGGCGAAGGCGACGTACTGAACGAAAAAACTTATTCCCACTATGCCGAAACGATCGAAAACAGCTCAATCTGTTACATTCATAAAAGCGACTTCAAGGATCTTCTGAAAAAATACGAGGAAGTCAACAAATTGATCCTGAACATCCTGTATCGGCGTTGGCGGGAAGCGCAGCAGCAAATCGAGAATTTGGCATTTCATGATGTTCGCCAGCGTTTGATCAGCATCTTGCGGCGGTTCAGCAACGATTATGGACAAGAATACAATCAAAACGGTCTTAACGGAACGTTGATAAATGTAAAAGTATCCCAGGACAAGCTTGCCGATTTTTGCGGAACCTCCAGAGAATCGATCAACCGGACGATGAAAGAAATGAAAAGTGAAGGCCTGCTTGATATGGTGGGGAGAAACATCTTGTTGAAACCGGATTTCTTTATTACCCATCAGGATATAACCAATAAAGAAAAAGCATTGACCTCTTAAATACCGCTCACCCATAACCACCCGACAGCCGGGAGTTTTCCCGACTGTTTTCTTTTTTGCCATTTTTTATCTTAATTGAAGGGAGTTTAAAGGTTCATCACCCAACCTCGCGACCAAACGTATACTGGATGTAAACCTCATTCAGTTAACGCGAGAGGAGGCGATGATTGTGCGCACTGTCCATCGATCTGTTACCCTGATCAAAGCTCCCATGGAGCTTGGAGCCGGCAGGCAGGGAGTGAGTCTCGGGCCTGAAGCGATCCTGCAGGCCGGGCTGCTGCGGCAGCTGAACCTGCTGCCGATTGATGTTAACCGTGAAATCACGGTTCCGATGCTCAAAACGTTTGGCGAACCCCCCAATCCAAAGCTTAAAAATCTCCGGGACGTGCTGCGGTTTAATACAAAGCTGGCATCTGCCGTATATAGGACGGCCAAAGCCGGAGCCTTCCCGCTCGTGCTTGGGGGGGATCACAGCATTGCCATCGGAACCGTTGCCGGTCTTGCCGATCATTACCGGAACCTCGGAATTATCTGGTTTGACGCGCATGCCGATCTAAATACGGTGGAAACAAGCCCTTCCGGCAATATCCACGGCATGCCGCTGGCGGTTTGCCTCGGCATCGGAGAACGTTCGTTGGTCGCCATCAACGGTTTCGCCCCCAAAATCAAGCCCGAACATATCGTCATTATTGGAGCACGCCAGCTGGACGAAGGGGAAAAGGAATTGATTCGCAAGCTCGGCATCGCTTGCTATACCATGCATGATATTGATCGTCTGGGCATGGCCCGGATTATGGAGGAAGCGCTCCAGATCGTTGAGGGGCGAACCGATGGTCTGCACATCAGCTTTGACGTTGACTGCCTCGATCCTTCCGTTGCGCCCGGAACCGGAACCCCGGTGCCCGGCGGCTTAAGCTATCGCGAGGCCCACCTGGCTCTGGAGCTGCTGCATGAATCCGGTTTGGTACGGTCGGCCGAATTTGTCGAGGTCAATCCCGCTTTCGATGTCGACAACCGGACTGCCCGCACCGCAGTCGAATTGATCGGATCGCTGATGGGTAAAACCATCCTCTGAGTCTGTACTGGAGAGGAGCACGCCATGAACCATTCGATGCAATTAATCAGAAAAACTGAGCAGTACGGGGTTCAGAACTATCTGCCCCTTCCCGTCGTCATTTCCAAGGCGAAGGGCGTATGGGTCGAGGATCCCGAGGGCAACCGTTACTTGGATATGCTGAGCGCTTATTCCGCTCTCAACCACGGACACTGCCATCCGAAAATTATCGGCGCGCTGAAGAAACAGGCCGATCAAGTGACGCTTACATCAAGAGCGTTTCACAACGGGCAGCTCGCCCTGTTTTATGAAAAATTGTCCGCCTATGCCGGTAAGCAAAAAATCCTTCCGATGAACACAGGGGCGGAAGCGGTGGAAACCGCCGTCAAAGCAATCCGCCGTTGGGCTTACAGGCGCAAGGGAATTCCCGACAACCAGGCCGAGATCATCGTCTGCGAGGGGAATTTCCACGGCAGAACGGTCACCGTCACCTCCTTCTCCTCAAGCGAAGCCTACAAGGACGGGTTCGGCCCTTTCACTCCGGGCTTCAAGCTGATTCCCTATGGAGATATCGAGGCGCTGAAGTCCGCTATCGGACCGAATACCGCAGCCTTTTTGGTGGAGCCCATACAAGGGGAAGCCGGCATTATTATGCCGCCTGCGGGCTATCTGAAGGCCGCAAGGGAGCTGTGCAGCCGGCATCGGGTGCTGTTGGCCGCGGACGAAATCCAGACCGGCTTCGGACGCACCGGCAAACGCTTCGCCTGCGACTGGGAGGATGTCACTCCCGATATCTATATTCTCGGAAAAGCGTTGGGCGGGGGCGTGTACCCAATCTCCGCGGTCGCCGGCGACCGCGAAGTCATGGATGTGTTCGATCCGGGCTCGCACGGCTCCACCTTCGGCGGCAATCCGCTGGCCTGCGCGGTGGCCTTGGCGGCGCTGGAAGTCATCGAGGAGGAACAGCTGGAACAGCGCTCGCATGAGCTGGGTTCCTATTTTCTCGGAAAGCTGCAAACCCTCAAAAACCCGCAAATCCAAGACATTCGCGGACGAGGACTGTTCATCGGAATCGAGCTTTCCGTACCGGCAAGACCTTTTTGCGAAAAACTGATGCGTTCCGGGCTTCTATGCAAGGAAACGCACGAAAATACGATCCGCTTCGCTCCCCCGCTGACCATTGACCGGCAGGAGCTCGATTGGGCGTTTGAACAAATCAGGAATGTCCTTCAAACAGACTCGAATATTCCCCGTACCCTTCCTTCTCCAAATCTTCCTTGGGGATAAATCTGAGCGCCGCGGAGTTGATGCAGTATCGGAGTCCTCCGGGGGCCGGCCCGTCATCAAAAACATGGCCCAAATGGGAATCGGCCCTTTTGCTGCGGACCTCGGTGCGAATCATGAAGTGGCTCAAATCGGCCTTTTCCTTCACCGCCCCCTGATGCAGCGGTTTCGTGAAGCTGGGCCAGCCGCAGCCGGAATCATATTTATCCAGCGAACTGAACAAAGGCTCTCCGGATACGATATCCACATAAATGCCTTCTTCTTTATGATTCCAGAACTCGTTATGAAACGGGGGTTCGGTCCCGTTCTGCTGGGTCACTTTGTACTGCATCTCCGTCAGCTTGCTTTGCAATTCCTGCTGATCGACCCGGTGCTTCCAATTTTGTTCAATAAATTCGTCCCGGCCCGAGCCTTTGCGGTACATCTTATATCTCAACGGGTTCTTTTTATGGTAATCCTGATGGTATTCCTCTGCCGGGTAGAAAGCCTGCGCCGGCAGGATTTCCGTAACGATTGGCTTGGCAAACCGGCCGCTTGCGGACAGCCTCCGCTTCGATTCCTCCGCCTTGATCCGCTGTTCTTCATTGTGATAGAAAATCGCCGTGCGGTAGGACGATCCCCGGTCATGAAACTGGCCGCCTTCATCCGTAGGATCGATCTGCTGCCAGTAAATCTCCAGCAGCTTCTCATATGGAAATATCCGGGGATTAAATGTGATCTGCACCGCTTCCGCATGTCCTGTCGTTTCAGAGCATACCTCTTCATAGGTCGGATTTTCCAGATGGCCGCCGGTATAGCCCGACACCACTTTCACGATCCCCGGCAGCTCCTCAAACGGGGTGACCATGCACCAGAAGCAGCCTCCCGCGAAGGTCGCCGGCTGATGTTTTTCCGATTGTCCGTCTTTGCGCATTGTGAATCCTCCTATTTTGAAAATTCGGCAATACCATTTTACCCCAATTCACCGTTTTTGTATCTCCCCGATTTTTCCTGTATGATGTGATCATAAACCAAAGAAAAGGAAATCTGCCATAAGGAGGCCGATGATTTGAGAACGTTCGCGGAAAGCCAGGAAAAATATGCGGAATTGATCGTCAAAGTCGGCGCAAACATCCAAGCCGGCCAACAAGTCATTGTCGAATCGAATGTGGCAAACGCCGATTTTGCCAGGCTTGTGGTGAAAACGGCTTACAAGGCCGGAGCCAGGGATGTCCATGTGGAGTGGACGGATGATGAGATGAAGCTGATTAAGCTTCTGCATGCTCCGGATGATGACGTATTCAAGGAATACCCGTTGTGGAAGGCCAAAGGCTATGAGGAAATGGCGGAGGCCGGGGCAGCGCTCATCCAGCTTTATGCTCCCAACCCCGATCTGTTGAAGGACGCGGATCCGGAAAGGGTTGCCAATGACAATAAAGCCAGATTGACGGCAATGCGAACCTTCAGGAAATATGTGATGAACGACAAGATCAGCTGGACGATCGCTGCCGTACCTACCGTATCCTGGGCCGCAAAGGTTACGGGGGAAGCGGAATCGGCGAAAAGCATGGAACGCATGTGGGAATTGATCTTCAAGCTGACCCGGATCGATGCCGAAGAGCCGATTGATGCCTGGAAGGAGCATATACGCCAATTGAAGCGGAGAGAAGCCGTCCTGAATGAAGCCAGATTCAAAAAGCTACACTATCGCGCGCCCGGCACCGATTTGACAATCGAGCTTCCGGAGAAGCACATCTGGATGTGCGCGGAAAGCCGCAATGAACAGGGGGTCCCCTTCGTCCCCAATCTTCCGACCGAGGAAGTGTTCACCCTGCCTGCCAGAGAAGGCGTCAACGGTATGGTTGCCAGCACCAAACCGCTGAATTACAACGGCGCCCTGATTGAAAACTTCAGCCTCTCCTTCAAACAAGGGAGAATCGTTGATTTTCACGCGGAAAAGGGTTACGAAACCCTGAAAAAATTGATCGAAACCGACGACGGCGCGCATTATCTCGGGGAAGTCGCCCTGGTTCCCCATGACTCGCCCATATCCAACACCAATCTGATCTTCTTCAACACGCTGTTCGACGAGAACGCATCCTGTCATCTGGCGATCGGCAGAGCCTACCCCCCAACGCTGGAAGGCGGCTCGAAAATGAGCGATGACGAACTGGAAAAGCATGGAGCCAACCAAAGTCTGGTCCATGTCGACTTCATGATCGGCGCCAAGAATCTGGAGATTGACGGCATCAATGCCGACGGCTCCATTGTGCCTGTCTTCAGAAACGGCAATTGGGCGTTCGGCGGTTGAGCCGAACGCCTCAGCTTGAGAACGAAATCACCCTTCGGGTGACTGAAATAACGAAACCCATACTTTAGTGTTATTTAGGGACCTTCCACGAACACACCTCCGCAGCATTCAATATTTACTCTATAATTACATAATAAATATATTTATTAAAAATATTGGGATAAGAGAAGGGCAGTTCTAAGTGTTGATGGTGGGTGGGATGTTCAAGATCAGCAACCGTTGAATGAGGGTAAATTATAAAGCAAATCAAGGTGGGGTTTGCACTTACTGTGCAGACCTCACCTTTTTTCTTTTAACTATTGTCGTTTTGAGGTATCTTCTGTAGAGACCTGGCGTTCGCCTTTGAAACCGGGTAAATACCGAAATTTGTAATCCCTTTTCCTGGTTTCAACAGCGACGGAAGAAGATACCCCCACCCGACGTAAAGACTTCATTTTATTGTTAGGGTTTCTCGTCACTCTGGGAGTGCCTCCGGCACTTTCTTTTCAAAAGACAGCATTTCAATGTATCCTTATTGCTGCTTGTCGCTCAGGCCGACATATTGATCATAGGCATCGAAGATCACCCTGGCTACCGGAGCCGCGCTCCATGCCCCGTATCCCCCTTCGGGAATGACGACGGCAACGGCCAGCTTCGGTTTCTCGGCAGGCGCGTAGGCGATAAACACCCCGTTCTCGACCTTCTTCCCGGCAACATCCGACTGCGACGTCCCCGTTTTGCGCAGGAAATTGTACTTGAATCCGTCAAAGCCGGTCACAAACACTTTGGACATGCCTTCTTCGATCACCTGCCAATATTTATCCGAAAAGTTGACCTGGTTCAAAACTTCCGGCTTGAACTCCTGAAGCGTATTATTGTCGTAGTCGGTAATCCTTTGAACGAACTGCGGCTTCAGCCGTTTTCCGTGATTGGCAAGCTCTGCAGCATATTGCGCCAACTGCAGCGTGGTATACCTCGCCTCCTGACCGAAGGCCCCGAGGATCAGCGGAGACTGGGCCTGATATTTCTTCGCGTCGTCAAAGTAATAAATATCACCCGCGCTTTCACCGGGCAGGCCGCTGCCTGTCGTTACCCCCAAGCCAAACGATTTCATATAGCTGTCCCACAATTTGACCGGATCCTTAATCCGGCTGCTCATATACAGACGATTCCCGATCATCGAGCCCATGAACGTATTCGAGGAATGCGCTATGGCCTCGGATGCATTGATATTGCCATAAGCGTGATGGTCCGAATTGTGAATGGCGGAGCTGCCGTTTTTCCCGAAGGTGAAAGTCCCGGTATCCTGATACCTCTCCTCCGGAGTGATCAAGCCTTCATTCAAGCCAAGCAAAACTGTCAAAGGCTTAAGGCTGGAGCCGGGGGGGACCAGTGACGTCGGATGCTTCCCGTACTCGTTGTCCGGATAATCGGCGTAACGTTCGCGAATCGTTCCGTTGGAAATCCGTCGCTGAATTTCCTTCAGCTTCTCACTGCTGATGCCGCTGCGCCAACTGTTCGGATCGTAGTCGGGATAACTGGCCATCGCGACCACATTGCCGGTGTTGACTTCCATCGCCACCGCATAACCGGATACGGCATTATGGCCCATGTATGGCGTCTTCAGCTGCCTTGCGGCATCGCTTTTCATGTATTCGAGCTGTTTCTTGATGGCCTGCTGCGCGGCAAGCTGCACATCCTTCTGGATCGTCAGGTATAAATTGTCCCCTTTAACCGGCGGAGTGATCGATACACGGCCGATGATCTTGGATGCGGCATTCACGGGATACGTCCGGGCCCCGTTTTTTCCGCGAAGCTCATCCTGGTACATGAACTCGATCCCGTCCATTCCCACGTATTCGTCGGGGAGATATTCCTCAGCTTTCACGCTGTTCCTGTATACATCCAAATATCCCGCAGGGGATCCCACCACCGTTTTATACGGCCGCAAATAGCCGATCAGCTGCACGGCAATGCCCTGCTGATTCTGCTTGTCGTAATCGTAATGACGCACGCTCTCCTCGGCAATTTCCAAGCCCTTGAATTCATCCCGGTGCTCAAGCAGATACGCGATTTCCTGCGGCATTAAATCCTGCTTGATTCTGCGCGGCGTCGAATAATAATTCAGGATGCGAACATCATTTTTTCCAAGGTCGAAGCCGACGTCCATGCGGCGAAGCACTTCCTCCGGCGTCAGCTTTTCCGCATCCTTGCCGCCGTGCTGATTCAGCGCATCAGACAGCTTCTTGGCCATGGCAATCACTTCGTCCTTATCCTGCCCGGGCTCGACACGGTAAAACAGCGACTGCACCGAGGTGGTGTAAGCAATCGGATAGCCGTCCCTGTCGTAAATCTTGCCGCGGATCGGAGCAATCGGATTGGAGGTGACGGACGTGCTGCTTTCCAGCGCCTTCATGCTCTCGCCTTCCACAAACTGCAGGTACGCAAGCCGAACAATCAATATGGAAAAAAGCAGGAAAATGGAGAAAAAGAAAATATTCAACCGTAAAGCAAAATTTCTTTTTTTGACGATTTCCTGCTGTGTCGGATCCTGATTCTGTATCTGGCTCAATTTGGGTTTCCTTTCCGTTATTCATCGATTCTCATGCATTCATCGGTTCCCATGCATCAGCTCACGCAGAGAGGCAATCCCTTCCCCCGTTAAAGATCATTTTTCTTCTCATAATAGAATAACCGGATAGCCTCTTGCAACACCTCTGAAATATGCGCTTCATCCCTGTGAAAGGCTTGGGTTTCCAAATACGCTCTGCAAATATTATGGGCTTCAGGAATGGTGAGCAGCGTGTCGCCCGCATCGAAAAATATCGCGCGGTATTGTTCCAACGGGTAGCATGTCATGGCTTTTTCTCCGATCGGCAGCGTTACTTAAAGTTTATCACAAATAGTACCGATTGATATCCCCCTTGATCTGTAAAATTATGCATCCTTGGGCATCGTAACGAAATAACTTCCACTAAATTGTCAGCAAAGATCAATTAAAGCGTTTGATACAAAGTGAAACTAATTTCATTACGAGCCCTTAATGTGCGTGTCGTAAAAATGGGGCGGATCAAACCAATTGGCGCCGCTGCCGGCCCACGTTGTGTCCAATGGAATCCATTTTCCTTGTTCGGTTATATAAACCTCATTCCATGCATGAGGCCCGTAGCTGCTTCGGCCGTCATATCCCTGTCCCGTGACCACCTTCACCCGCAAACCGACGGATCGCGCCATGACGGCGTAAAGCCGGGAATAGTCGATGCAGACCCCTTTTTTCGATCGATAGGTGTCCTCCGGCGTCTGCTCCTTCCAAATCTGCTTCTCCTCATACAATGTCACTTTTGCATTGTCATATTTGACTCTGGACCCGACCCAATCATACAGGGCTCTCGCTTTTTCCAAGTCCGTCCGCTTGCCGGCGACGATCGTTTTAGCCGCTTCGGAGATGTTATCCGGAATATTCCGGTCAATGATTTCATAACGCCGCTGCAAAATTTCACTGATTTGATCCTGCACCGCCTGCGTAAAAATCGGCAGGCGTTCATGTATGAACTCCCCCGTGAACGGTTCGATGATTTGCGTAGCTCCCTGCTGATACACTTTCGATTCCTTGATGTAATTCGTCAAGGGTCCGTCGGGGGTGAGCGTCACATAAGCGAACAAGACAGCGATTAAGATCAACGCCCGCGTCGTGCCGAGCACGGAGCCGATCGCCCCGCCCGCCAAGCCGTTCAAAAACGGAAACTTGGCCGGATATCTTTCCGCGCGGTTCAGCCTCGCGAATCGAGTCCCCAGATACGAGGCCAGAATATGCCACAGTAAATAAATCAACTGTTTGACGACAAAAAAAGCGAGATGAACAGCAAAGCGAAGCGGAATAACCGAAAATCACGGACCCCGGTAATGAATGTGTAATACATCTGTTGGAACGCGCCCATCGGGTCGGGGGGGATTTGAATGTTCCACTTCTGGATAAGCGCCCTGATTTGCGGAGAAGCCCATTCCGCAATCTTCCAAGCTGCCAGGACCCCCGCCACGGTGATTCCGCCCTCCATGACAAAAAAGAAGAGATGCCGCGCCGACCCCGACGCCCCCTTCATCATTCCCTGCAAAACGGAGACAATGACAACGATGACGAGAAGAAGCGACAGAAAGTTGACCGACATGAACTGATCGATTCCCTCAAACATATAAAATTTCCCTCCGCATTCAATTACGCATGAGCTTCCCTCATGGATTCATCAAGTCAAGATTATACCTGAAAACGGCTTCTCTTAAAATCATTCGCGGCCAAGGCGAGGTTTGGGAACGCCTAGAGAAAAATGGAATATCCAGACCGTTGAAGTCGTACAAGTAAGGTGAGCGGTATTGATGAACATGAAACGGATGTGATTCCTAATGAAAACGGCAATTTGGCTATATCTTTTTACATTTGTCGCCATTTTCGACCTGCACGCCCAATATCCCATTCTAACCCCTTTCGCTCTTTCTTTGGGAGCCGCGCCATCTTTCATCGGCTTGATTATGGGCGCTTATTCCCTCACCCATATCCCCGGGAACTTGCTGGCCGGATACGGCATCGACCGTTACGGCAGCCGCATTTTCATTTCCGCCAGTTTGCTCGGAGCGGGAGCGCTCCTATTGTACCAATCGCAAATCACCGATCCGTATCAGTTGCTGGCCGTGCGTTCAATCAGCGGATTTGCGCTGGCTTTTCTCTCACCCGCCAGTCTATCCCTGCTGGCTAAAATCGCCAAGGACAAATTGCAGCAGGGAAAATTCATGGCCGGAAACGGACTCGTCCACACCTTTGCGTCGGTCGCTTCCCCTGCGGCAGGCGCCTATTTGGTCGCCAAAGTCGGCTTCACCACCGCTTTTACCGTATTGGGATGGGGGCTGATCATGAGCGGATTGTTCGCGTTCATTTGGATCCGCGATGCACGGAGGCCCGTCGAGCTTTCCATGCCGCCAGTCCAGTTCGCGGGAAGCTCCACTTCCCGCTCCGGATTGAATATGCGCAATCAGCCTTCCTTCCCTTGGCAGATTTTCTTTATTCCGCTTGCGCTGTCTTTTTCACAGGGCATCCTCTACTTTGAGCTTCCGCTGATGGAAGCATCCCGGCAATCCGTCATCAGTTCGGGAATTCTGTTCTCCATGGTGAGTTTCGGATCCCTATTGACATTAAGCATGTTTTTTTTAAACAGGCTTTCATCCTTCGTCAGAACGGCCGCGGGAAGCTTGGCCATGGCCATCACCTTCTTCGGCATGGCCGTCGATTGGCCGCTGCCGTTTTCCTTGTCCTTATTCATGCTTGGGATGACCATGGGCCTGATTTTCCCGGCGCTGTCCACCTTACTGGCCAATCTCACCGATTCCAGCCGATACGGCAGGGTTTTCGCCTATTTGTCGATCACTTATTCGATCGGCGCCTTCTTCGGCCCCATCTTTGCCGGTCAAATGCGGGATCATGCCTCGATATCTCCATACTACATCGCTTTCCTCGCACTGATGGCGGCGCTTGCCGTTGTGCCTGCGGGGCGGATTCCGAAGATCCTCACCTCCAGAACGGGTTGAAAACACCGAACGGCTCCATCAGCAGCTGCGGCTCCGCAATAACCATTATTTCTCGGGAAATAGGAAGAGGAAAAAACAAGGGAAAACGAGAAAACTATGAGGTATCCGTCGTCTTCAAAGCGCAAACCGGAATCGATCAAGGAGGAAGAGCATGGATATCGCCATTATTGTCGAAGGAAAAAACGACAGGAGCCATTTGAGAAAGCTGCTGCACAAGGATGTTCCGATTCACTGCACCTACGGAACCCCGGGCACCGCAAAACTTGAGGAATTGAAGAAAAAAATCGGAAGCCGCCATGTGTACTTGTTCACCGACAATGACGCTTCCGGCAAGAATATCCGAAGACTCCTTAGAGAGACATTTCCGGATGCCGAACAAATTTATACCCGTAAAGGGTATGCCGGTGTCGAAGGAACCCCGGAGGAATATTTGATCCGGCAGCTGGAAAAAGCGGGCTTGGAGGAATATATCCTGTACCCTCCTCCTGGCGGTGTCAACGGGATTTTGCTGAACAATCCTTTTATCCGATGAGAAGCGGCACAAAAAAACAACAGGATCTACAAAAACACGATCCTGTTATCACGAAAGCTTATTCCCTGCTCAGTAGGGACATATCGTTGGCAATATCTTCAATTTTCAATGCCGTGTCATTGGCGTTATACCACCTTCGAACCTTGCCTTGTTTGTCGACCAGAGTAAAGATGTTCTGGTGCATAAAGGCTCCTCCCTCATCCGCAATGACGGAAACGCCGTATTTTCTGGCAACCTCTCTGGTGTAACCTTCTTCGCCTCTCAGGAAGTACCAGCCCTTGGGAACCGCTTGAAAGTGGGTGGACAGTTCCTTCAGCTTGTCCGTTGTATCTCTTTTCGGATCGAAGGTAATCGACATGATGACGGCATCACGCCCCAGCAGCCCTTTTTTGCGCAACTCCTCCTGAAGCACGCTCAGCTTATAGTTCGTCGGAAGGCAGACATCGGGACAATTCGCATAAAAAAAATAAACCAGGCGCACTTTGCCCTGCGCGCTATCGAGCGAAACCGTCCCTCCGCCGGTATCCTGAAGCTGAAACCCGGCAGCTTCGCCGATCACGGGTATTGCAGGCCGGGAATTATAAAAGTATACGGCAGCCGCGGCAGCGGCAAGCAAAAGCGCGGCGGCAGCCCAAATCCATCCGCGCCGTTTCATGGTCGGGTTCATGATCAAACCTCATTTCGCTGTATCGATAATCATGATCAGAAAGGTGATCATCAAATAATTAATGGAAAAGATGAAATTGTTCCTGGCCCAGATGTCGTCGTTCTTGCTTTTCAGGCCCGCCAGCGCCATTATCAGCCAAATTCCGCCAAGAACAACGGAGACGGAAAGGTGGACGATCCCTACATAGCCGTAATAGTACAACAGCGTGGAAACCGGAATGAGCAGAACGATATAGGGGATCATCTGCAGCTTGGTCCGTTGGGTCCCTTTCACGACGGGAAGAATCATGAAGCCGGCGGCTCTGTATTCTTCTTTGCGGCGAATGCCCAATGCCCAAAAATGCGGGGGCTGCCATAAAAACAAGATGGCGAACAAAATCCACGCCCCGGCATCCATCGCTCCGCTCACCGCCACGTATCCCATCACCGGAGGCATGGAGCCCGAGAACGATCCCATCACCGTACTCAACGTCGAGGTCCGTTTAAGCCAAGCCGTATAGATGATGACATAAAAAAACATGCCGATCAATCCGAGCACAGCCGTCAGCGTATTGACCAACAATACGAGCTCGGTCAATCCGGCAAGCCCGAGAATCGTTCCGAACCATAATACTTGGGTGGGCTGAACCCGCCCTGAGGGCAGAGCCCGGCTTCGCGTGCGGGCCATTTTCCGGTCAAATTCCCTGTCCAGAAAATTATTGAACACGCAGGAAGAGGCAATGATCAGAGACGTTCCGATCAGCATGAATATCATCAACGCCCAATTTATACTCCAATGGGAAGCCAGCCAAAAACCGCCGAACGCTGCAATCACATTCGAGCGGAGGATTCCGGGCTTCATCAGCTGCACATAATCCTTCCAAGTCGCCCCGCTCTCGACGGGAACCGAAGCATCCTGCATCGGTTCGGAGGGAGCATGTATACTTAAATGTTTTTCCACTGCCGCGATAATCCTCCTTGAAAAAAAGAGATCTCCTGCGATCTCTGTAATTTTGCCCGCTTTAAGCGGAGTCGATGCGATGCCCTATGCCAATCCATGCGCCATCGCGAATGAGAATGGCACTCATACCTAACTATCATAACAACCTGAATCCTGTTTGACAATCTGCGCAGAATGTTTTCATAAAATTGTCGTTTTATCCAGCTTTGTCATGTAATTTTTTATTGACAATACCAAGTAACATCCGAACCGGTGGGCGAATATACTGTGTACTGTGAATTCAGCCTTGGTCGAAGGGAAGTGATGAGCAACCATGGCCGTGATCAAAGCGTCTACGGAGCATATCAAACTGCTTGCCAGGCTCATGCGGGCGGAAGCCGAAGGGGAAGGGGATCTTGGCATGCTGATGGTTGGGAATGTCGGGGTTAACCGGGTTAAATCCAACTGTCTGGATTTCAAAAAAATCCGCAATCTTCAGCAAATGGTCTTCCAAAGACCGGGGGGATTCGAAGCGACCGTCAAAGGGTATTTTTATCAACGCGCCAGAGATAAAGAAATTCGCCTCGCCCGAAGATGCGTCAACGGCGAACGGCAGCACCCCGCATCGTATGCCCTGTGGTTTTTCCGCCCCTCAGGAGCCTGCCCGAGCCAGTGGTATAGGCAGAGAAACACGGGCCGCTACAAAGCCCACTGTTTTTTCGCCCCCACCGGCAAAGATTGTCCGAGAGTTTACGGAACATACTGAAAACAAAGGAGGAATAAAAGAGTATGGTCAATTTCAGACCGGCATTCGATCCTTACGGATCCGGATATCCTTACCCGCCGCAAGTGGGCGCCGGATATGGCGCTTATCCGCCTCCCGTTCCCGCAGGCGCCATGATTCCCGGAGTGATGCCGACGGCGCCGATGATGCCGACGCCGCCGGGTTTGCTGCCGATTGAGGAATCCTATATCGAAAATATTCTGCGTCTGAATCTGGGTAAAATCGCCACCATTTACATGACATTCGAAAACAACACGCAATGGAACGCCAAAATATTCAAAGGGAGGCTGGAAGCCGCCGGCCGAGATCACATCATCATCAGCGATCCGCAGACGGGCGTCAGAACCCTGCTGTTGATGGTGAATCTTGACTACATCACATTTGAAGGAGAATTAAAATACACATATCCCTATATGCCAGGCCGATAATTCAACAAAGAAAAAGATAGCTTCGCGCGTTGCCGATGCCGATAACGGGGACGCCGCGGGCTATTCTTTTTGTATGGGCGAAAACAGCCATATGTTCAATTTCTGCAGTCCGCCTGCCATGAATCTGTCCAGCTCTCCCCACGATGAATACGGATCGCGCCGTACCGTCTGCAGCTCCCGGAATTGTTCCTCGGTGAGCCCGTCCCACACCTCAACAAACAACCCCGGCTGGTCCGCTCCCTCGTAAGCTTCCATATTCGAATGTTGTTCGAGCCGCGCACGGATAAAACTGAAATAGTCATTTCGATATTCAGGTTGAATCCGGTACTCCACAAATGCTTTGTTCATGAAATGGCCCCCTGTCGATTTTATTCGTGTAAAAAACATGGTAAAATAAATTTATCTTAATCATAATGTTCCACTGCCTTGAAAATTCACTTCCGCAAAAATTCATTCAATGTGAATTTTTTCAAGGACGGTTCAGCATGTTTTTTTATCATTTGTTGCATGCCGCAAAAATCATGGTAAGGAACGCTTATCAATATTTATCAATCATGGAGGTAGCTTAATGGATACCGGAACTCATCTTGTCATTGGATTGGGATTGGCCGGGCTGGCCTATATCGATCCGGTTGTGGCAGGCAGCGCAACAGCGGCAACGGCAGTGCTCATCGGTACGGTTCTGGGGTCGCAGGCTCCCGATGCGGACGGACTCCTGCGTTTTAAAGGCAACGCCGCATATATCAAGAACCACCGCGGGATTTCTCATTCGCTGCCGTTCATGGCCTTATGGAGCCTGCTGATTACCTTACTCCTGTCGCTCTCTTTTCCGGGGGTTCCCGTGCTTCATTTGGGGGTATGGGTGACAATCGCCGTCGTTTTTCATGTCTTTACCGATTTATTTAACACATACGGCACCCAGGCCTTTCGCCCGTTCTCGGATAAGTGGGTGTCCTGGAACATTATTCACATTTTCGACCCGGTTATTTTCAGCTCGCACGTGCTAGCCCTGCTCATATGGGCTGCGCATTTGGCGCCTCCGGCCTATTTATTTTCCGGTTTGTACCTGTTTTTGGCGTTTTATTATATTTGGAGAACGGCCGTCCACTTCCGTTTGGAAAAGAGCCTTCGTCACCAAGATGCCGATTACGCCCGCGATGACCGTTACAGCCTCATTCCCACTTTCAATATAAACGCCTGGAATGTGGTCAAACTTAGGCAGGACGGGAGCTACATGCTGGGCGAACTGAAAAACGGCAAGCTGCAGTGGATCGACCAGGTCAGCCGCTGCAATCATCCGGCGGCGGAAGCCTCCAAACAACATCCTGACATCGCCGCCTTTCTTTATTTCAGTTCTCACGCCTGTGCGGAAGTCAGGGAACATGCTTGGGGCTACGAGATTCGCTGGCTTGATGTCCGTTACAGACACCGCAAACACTATCCGTTCGTCGGCGTGCTGCTGGCGGATCAACAGATGCGCACTCTGGATTGCTACGTTGGCTGGTTGAGCGATGAGCGGCTGGGAAAAAAACTTCGCTTGGATCTTTTGAGCTGACCGTGAGAGGTGAATGAATTGGACAAACGAATGGCGCTGCTCTTTGCAATCATCGGAACTGTTCTTCTCGGATTGGTCGGCGTCGCATTAAGCTTCCGGAGTCTTGCTTGGACGGGCGCTACGGTCCTGGCGGCGATCGGATTTATAGGATCCGGATTCGTCGTCAAGGCGAGAATGCGGAAAGCCCGAATTCTCCATGAGCGGACTGCAGGTACCGCTTCCCCGGCTTATGGCAAGGACACCGAACCTCAGAATCGGAAACCTGCGGAATAAGGCATCGCGATTCATCGCGAGCCCCAAGACCGCAGGTTCTTTTTCATCCGCGCAGCAAAAAGCCCATCCGTTCTTTTACATTCCGCAGTGTTTCATCTGCCGCCTCCGAAGCCCGTTGTGCCCCTTTGTCCAGAATATCGATGATTTTCCCCGATGAGCGAATTTCACGATATCTCTGCTGAATCGGTTCGAGCGTCGCAATCACATGCTCCGCCAGATCCTTCTTGAATTGGCCGTAACCCTGTCCTTCATACTTGGCTTCGATATTGGCTATGGAAAGCTTCGCACACTGTGAATAGATGCTGAGCAGATTACTGACTTCCGGTTTCGCCTTCACGTCGTATTTGATCTCCCGCCCGGAATCTGTAGTTGCGCGGCTTATTTTTTTGCGGATGACATCCGGCGGATCAAGCAGGGCAATATAACTTCCGGGGTTCGGATTGCTTTTGCTCATTTTATTGGAGGCGTCGTCCAGTGACATGATTCTTGCCCCGACCTCCGGAATATACGGTTCGGGTATGGTGAAATATTCCCCAAAACGCTGGTTGAAGCGCTGCGCAAGATCCCTCGTCAGCTCCAAATGCTGCTTTTGGTCATCCCCGACGGGAACCAGATCCGCATTGTAAAGCAGAATATCCGCCGCCATCAGCGAAGGATAGACGAATAACCCGGCTCCCACGGATTCCTTTCCGGAGGATTTGTCCTTGAACTGGGTCATCCGTTCCAATTCCCCCATATGGGTCAGCGTCGTCATGATCCATCCCAGCTCGGCATGCGCCGGCACATGCGACTGCAGGAAAACATTCGCTTTCTCCGGATCTATGCCGGCTGCAACGAACAAGGCCGCCACCGATTCCGTCTGTTCCCGCAAAGCCTTCGGTTCTTGCGGAACCGTGATCGCATGCAAATCCACGACCATAAAGTAGCATTGATGAGTGTGCTGAAGCTTGACAAAGTTCTGGATTGCTCCGATGTAATTCCCCAACGTCAAAGAGCCGCTGGGCTGTATGCCCGACAATACTCGTTTCAAGGTCCCATTCCTCCTATGAGTGATTTCGCCAAATAACAAATAGGCCTCCCGTCCAAAGGGACGGAAGACCGTGGTGCCACCCTAATTCATTCCCGCAGCTTGCATAGCGGAAACCTTTAATTCCGTTAACGGGGAACGTCCGTCCGGTCTACTGAATATAACGCCGCTGAAATTATCCAATCAAATGATTCAGGACGAATCGTTCGACCTTCCGCTCAAGGATCCATTCGCATGCCCGGCACACCGGTTCGCAGCAACCACCGGCTCTCTGCAGTGACGTCGGCACCTACTAATTCCTGTCATCGCATTTGGATTTCGTATTTTCATATCATCCGCTGATGCCATGAAAATGGCATGAGACGTTTATTATTATAATACATGGAATGTCGGCAATGTCAAATCCTATCCTAAAAAAATCCGTTTTCGCCCTGAAATCGGAATTCCTATAATTCAATGAACTATGGCAGCAATCATGATACAATGGGAGCAGTTAAGGCTTCGCGATGAAATAACTTCCGCGAATTACATCGCGAGCCCTAAAACACAGTTCATTTCTCTTGAAGGAGGGTCCTTCAATATCATGAATTCAATCATGGTGACCGGTACCGTATTTGTTGATTGCAAAGGTTTTTCCGCGCTTCCCTATGATCCGCACGGAAGGAATCTCGGACGCATCGAATTTGTGCACGGCGGCGTCGGCCGAAATGTTGCGGAAAATTTATCCAACTTGGGCCTTCCGGTCAAATTCGTCTCCACCGTCGATACTTCGGCCATCGGCCGTGAGGTTGTCTCTAGATTGCGGCATTCCCGTGTGGACACCACCGCATTGTTCGAGTCGGAACCCAACGGCATGGGAATGTGGCTCGCCATCCTGAACGAAGAGGGAAATCTCGCCGGTTCCATTTCACAGATGCCTGAATTGGGCTTCCTGGAAAATAAGCTTCGTGACCATGGAGCAGAATGGGTTCGTGAATCTGAACAACTGGTGCTGGAATTGGATTTGAGCGACGCCATTTCCGAAACGATCATCGAATTGTCCAAACGCTATGCCAAGCCGGTGTACGGCATACCGGGCAATCTTGACGTGATCTTGAGAAATCGCCATTTGCTTGCCGAGCTTCAGTGTTTCATCTGTAATGAAGTAGAGGCCGAAAAAATCATGGAAGTCAGCCTGAATCATCAAACTCCGCAGCAGATCGCTGAACAATTGAAGCTGTACGCTCATTCGATCGGCATCCCGTCAATGGTGATTACATTGGGGGAAAACGGATCGGTTTATTACGATTCCAATACGGGATGTACGGGATATCAGCCGGTCGTGCCTGTCCGCTTGGTGGATTCCAGCGGAGCGGGGGACGCCTTCTTCTCGGGAACCGTAGCCGGGCTGATCCGCAAGCTTTCATTGGAGGATGCAGTGAAGCTGGGAACCAGAGTTGCCGCTTGGACCATCGAATCGTCCGAAAATACTTGCCGAGATCTTTCCTCTAAATTCAATAATAAGTAAAAAACTCGCTGTTCAGATTACCGTTGTGGGCAAAATTACCATTCCTGCAGGCTGAGTATAATTCCGGTTTTGGTTCATACTACCTAATGGAGGTGATAAAAATGGCAAAAGGACAAAGCCGTTCCAGCAACCAACTCGTAGTGCCTCAAGCGGATGCCGCTCTGGACCAACTGAAATATGAAGTCGCTCAGGAATTGGGCATCCAAATCCCTCAAGACGGTTACATGGGGTTTATGGCAACCCGTGATGCAGGTGCAATCGGAGGCCATATCACCCGTCGTCTTGTTCAAATCGCAGAACAGCAACTGGCAGGTCAAAGATAACGTTGGTTTGTACGTAATGGCTGACCCTTCGTTACTTATTTCCACAAAGAAAAGCTGCCCCGTCCTTACGGATTGGGCAGCTTTTCTGGGAGGAACTCTAAAAGCAGATCATTACTTTTGCGTTTCTTTCGGAGCTTGCTTCAATTCTTCCGGCACTTCGTAGCGGTGGCACCACAGCGCGCAATTCAGTTCAGAAAGACGGCGCGCAAACGCACTCAAGCCTCTGTCAGCAAGTTGAGCAATTTTGTTTTCCATGCAAATCCCTCCTCTTTTAAATTTTTATAAAATTCGCAAGCTTCTGCGAGATTTGCGGAAGGGTCACGGATTGGAGTAAAAATACGGCAGACAAAACCGGCGATTGGATGAGAAAGTTGGCCGATACGATGAGGGCGGCAATGATTTTCGCTTTGCGATAGGCCGATTCATCCGCCCGGCTGTACCCCCTGATGTTAGCCGGGGCATAAATAAGCACTAGCACCAAGGAGACGAGGTTCAAAGATAATCCGACAAACCAGAAAGGGAAGGAGACATGGGCTGCCGCAATGACAAAAAACGCGGAAAGCACATTGCATGCCCGCGGTGAATAAAGATGCATTCCTCCGCTGTAATTCCGCAAAATCGGAAAAGCCGTCACGGCAACCAAACCATTCCAAAAATGGCCTGTGGCCAAACAGATGGCAAGCACCACAGCAAATACGATTATCGTGTCCATAATATTCAGGACGGCATACTTCAAAACAGCCTTGGATGAAGGATTCTCTGCATTTTTATGCACGTAACGAGCGATTTGATCGGCCACCTTGTCCATAACCTGCATCTTTTCACCTTCTAAAACGGTCGTTGATATGCCTTTTGTTCTGATTGTATGAATAATTCAAAATGACGAACAAAATAAGCACCATGACAATCAGCATCACAAAATGCATGGACTGCAAGTCCATATTATAGATTGTAAATTGAGCGTATGCGACCCCGATGATCAGCACCGTCGCCCAAAGAAAATTGTGAGGCTTCAGGCCGTTCGACGTGTGGAATTTCCGCGCAATAAATATAAACCCAATTTTATATCTTTTTAAGAACAAATATGTGAGCGTATTTATGAGGATAAAACTGATATTCATCAATGCAAATAACAGAAGCCTGGGAGAGTTTAATTCCTCCGCTGTCGTCAAATGCAGGCCTATAAAAATCATCGACACGACCATATCGACCACAAAAGCATAGATGAGACCCGTGATGCACATCAACGCTGAATATAAAAAAGGAATTCTGAGCAAAATCATCGACAATACAATAAACAGCATTAGACTGATTAATATGAACAGTTGGGAAAGAACGATAAATTTAAAGTAGTAATTTGCTGCGCCGACCGATAAACCAATAACAGCAATCACTTTTGGGTCATCCATGGCCGTCATGCGGAACATTGAAAAAGCTACCATTACAATCGACGAGTACATCAAAATAGAGAGGAGAAGTTTGAGCGATATTTCCAATGCCACGCAGAATTCCTCATTTCCAGATCTTGGTGTTTATATGATTTCTACTTTATTTTTTAGTATATGATACATGTGCAATATCGTAAAGATATATCTCGACAAGAATAAACGGCGAAAAAAAAGAAAACTGCCTCGCCGATTCTCGGGTGCCGAGGCAGTTTCCGTGACTATTCGCGCTTATTCGTCATGACTGTGATGATTCATCCGCATGACCACTTGAGCCATATTATAATTCGATTCTAGGTTGATGCTGGCATGAAGCACATTTTGCTTAACAGCAAATTCAAAATAAATTTCTCCATGAGTCCAATTTTTTTTGTGCTTCAAAGCTTCAATTGCCATTTGCCGAAAGCTTGCAAACTGTTCTTCCGACAATCCCTTGCGAACCTCCCGAATCACTCCTCCCTTGCATTCCAGCGGGTCATGCCGGACTCCAAACTTTCCGACGATGTTGCTGCGGATTTGAATGAAAACGGTTCCGGAAGTAAGCAGCAACAATTCATTCTTGATTTCCCGGAATACCATATCCACCTGCCTTGCCAGAGAAAGATTCTCCAATATCATCATGTTCCCCCTTTCACGATAGGATAGTTTCATGATACATAAGCCCTCAGAAGCAGGACCTTAGTCATATTATAATATTGTTTAATTTCCTGTTCAACATATTTTTACATTTTTTTATGTTTTTTACCACCTGTTTATTCACGCGTTTTCGTCAACGATAAAAATTCATTTACATCTTTTATAAGCAACTCAATAGCGGCCTGCCAGAAATCGTCCCGGGTCAAATCCGCCCCCAAATGTTTTCTTGCTAGCTCCTCCACCGGCATGGCGCCCGTATCTCTGAGCAGCGCGGCGTATTTGTCAGCAAATCCAGGGCCTTCCTCAAGCGCTCTGGCGTATAAACCGGTGCTGAACAGGTAACCGAAGGTGTACGGGAAATTATAGAATGGAACGTCCGTTGCATAAAAATGAAGCTTGGAAGCCCAAAAATAGGGATGATAGCTGCCCAGGGAATGGCGGAAAGCTTTCTGCTGGGCTTCGGTCATAATTTCATTCAATCTGTCCACACTAACCAAGCCGGATTTCCGTTCCTTGTAGAATTGCACTTCAAACAGGAATCTCGCTTGAATATTCATGAAGAAGGTAACGGCACGCTGAATTTTATCCTCCAGCAAAAAAATCCGTTCCTGCACATTGTCGGCCATCTTGAGCGAAGCGTCCACAACGATCATTTCAGCGAAAGTGGAAGCGGTCTCCGCCACGTTCATCGCATAATTCTGAAGCATTTCGGGGAGGCCGTTCATCAAATGCTGATGGTATGCATGCCCCAACTCATGCGCAAGCGTGCCGACATTGTCAAGGGTTTGGCCGTATGTCATGAAGATGCGCGATTCCCCGCTGACCGGAAATGACGTGCAGAAGCCGCCCGGTCTTTTGCCGGGGCGATCCTCCGCTTCGATCCAGCGCCTCTCGAATGCCATCTCGGCAAAATCAGCCATCTGCGGACTGAATTTCCCGAACTGCTCCACAATCATTCCCGCCGCACGGTCAAAGGAAATTTCTTTGCCGCCCTCGCCCAAAGGAGCCTCCACGTCGTGCCAGCTAAGCGAATCCACCCCGAGCAGAGACGCCTTGCGCTGAAGATAGCGAAGGAACACCTCTTTATTTCGGTCGATCACTTCCCACATCGTCTGTAAGGTTTTTTCCGACATCCGGTTGATTTCCAGAGGTTCCTTCAACACGGAATCCCATCCCCGATGCTTATACAGCTGCAGCCGAAAGCCCGCCAAATGATTCAAGGACAAAGCGCATAATTCCGCTTGTTCGGACCAGGCATTCTGCCACCGCTCGAACACATTTTCACGCAATCGGCGTTCCGGCGAATGAAGCTTATTGTCGGCCTGCCCTGCGGACAGCAGCAGGAGCTTTCCGTTTTCTTCGAACGGTATCCTCAATCTTCCCACCGCCGCATCATACAGTTCACTCCAGCCGTGATAACCGTCCACGGCAGCATCGGCCGCCAATGCTTCCAATTCGGGAAGCATCCTGTCCAAAGCTCTTGTTCTGCGTTCGTTCAAAACAAATGAAATTTGCCAGATAACATCGCTTTCCAGCATCACCTCCCAGCGGTTATCGGGAATTTGCGTCAATAATTGGTCAAAATGTATGGAGGCGGAGGCAAATCCGGCATTCAAGCTTTTGATCTTCCCGCTGATCTGCACCGCTTTTTGATCGGTTTGGTCCTGCGAAGTCAAACAGACGGCGAACGACTCCGCTTCAATCAATCGAGCGGAAATATCCTGAATCAGCTCGACCAGCGGCTGCACCTGTCGTTCACCGGCGCTGGCGAAATTATCTGCTTTCAGTCGTTCTTCCAAACGTTGAATGTCCTGTTCAATCGTATCCAGAAACGCCTGCAGTTCGTCCGATTCACTTCCGCCGGGAAAAATATTATCCAGATTCCACGTTGTCTCAAGCTGCTTTTTCACACACAATCTCACCTTTCCACTAAATCCTAAGGAGTTTCTCTTATTAAACCACAATTGGATAAAAAATCAAAAATCTAGCAACTTATGTTGAAAATCATTCTCGGGAAGTGTATAACTATCTATAGACGTCACTTTCCCGAAAGGAGGGCAGTTCCCATGTCGAAACCGCTTTCAATTTCCTCGGAAACGGCCAAGAAGCTTGCTGAGCATCTGAACGTGCCCATCGAGCACATCATGCATATGCCAAAACACATCCTGATGCAAAAGCTGGCCCAACTGGCAGAAAAAGATAAAGAAGAGCATTCCGAATGAGCGCCCGGGAGAGGTGAAAATGAGTTACTGGTTTAGTGCCGCTACAAATATCGGCATGCTCGTCGCACTGAATTATATCGGCCTCAAAATCCGTTCCCGGTTGATCGGCAAATTCTCCGAGCAAATCACCATTCCCTTGCTAACCAGCGCCGCATCCATCCTGATGATGTTTTATCCCATAGCGGACAACGGCTTTCCGCCAGATTTACGGTTTATCCCCATCCTGATGGCCGGACTTCGTTTCGGTTATGCGGTCGCTTTTTCTTCCGCCCTTTTGCCGGCGGCAGTCAGCCTTTTTTTTGACAATGGATACAGCTTTTGGGGGATTCCCCTAGAGTTTGCAGTTCCGGCGATAGCCTCTTCTATTTTTCACCGGACTGAATACCGGACAGGCTTTGTATCCATTCACAGGAAGGACGGCCTGATGGGGCTGCTGCTGTACTTCCTGATCCTGCTGGTCGCGGGATATTTCCATTCCCAGTTAACATCATTCGAGTGGATCCGGATGACGCTGCAGCTGATGATCATTTCCGCCCTCACCATCACCCTGCTCATAGCCATGTACAACGAAGAAGTGGCGGCATGGATCATGCAGCGAAAGCTTGAGCTGCTGGCCAATCAAGACAGCTTGACCGGGCTGCCCAATTACCGAAGTTTTCTCGAAGTGGCCAACAGCATCCTGCGAAAAAGAAAAATTTCCATCATGATGATAGACGTGGATCATTTCAAAAATTACAATGATTCTGTCGGGCATTTGAAAGGGGATGAGCTCCTTCGCAAGGTTGCCAAGCTGCTTCGCCACTCCATCGGCGAACTGGATTATTTGGCCCGCTACGGAGGGGAAGAATTCATTCTCCTGTGCCATACCAATGAAGCTTCGAAGTTGGCCGAAACGGCCCGCCGTTTATGCTCCGCAATCTCTGCTTACCGCTTTGCGCACCAAGAAGTCCAACCGCTCGGCTGCATTTCCGTTTCTATCGGTATTGCTTCAGCCCGAACCCTCTATGACGACCTGCACTCATTGATTGACGCGGCGGACGAGGCCTTGTATGCATCGAAACACGCCGGAAGAAACCGCTTCAGCTTCAACCGCAGTTTTCGCGAAGGCAACAAAGACGCTTGATGGTGTCTCGGCAGACAGCATTGAGCGTCTTGATTTGTTTATGCCAAATTTAAGGTAACCTATTAAGGATGAGCATCCTCCTTCATTTCTTCGGGCAGCTCCAACTTCGCCGCAATCATCTCTTGCCTGGTCAACATCCACTGCTCCTTTGAAGCCCGGATCATCCCGCCGTCCACTATTTTTTTGTCGTGAATCACGCGGGAGAACCATTTGACCGCATCATAATATTTTTTTACCCGTCTGTTCAACTCACCGATCAAATACATCAATCTCGCATTATTCACATTCTCGGCTTCCAGCTCATAAACCTTGATATAGGCTTCCAGAGCAAATTGAAGGAACCTCAATTCTTGTCCCTTATCCCCTCGTTCCCTGTATCTCCATGCAATATGATGCAGCAGCCCGGCGATGACACGGTCTTTCTCCTCCGCGATTTGTGCGCATATCAGTCCGAGCTTCAGGGTTTGCAGCGCTTCGTCCCAGCTTCTTTCCTGCCCGAAATCCCGTTGGGACCAATTCGCGGACACTTTTCCGGCAAATGCGGTCAGCATCTCTCCCGTCAGGCGATTCTCAAAATTTTCCGTGCTGGAATAGCCGCAAAAAGGACAAACCCGCACGATGTAAAAATCGGGATTGATATCCTTGTATTTATTGAAGAAATCACTTTCTGAAGAAAGCGATTTTTTAAAGCTCGGGCGAACCTTCGATGTCTTGAATGAATTCTCGCAAACCGGGCATTTAATGTCGATTCGATACAGCGGTTCCAGCATGATGGCCCCTCCAGAGCATGAATATCTGTTGCAAACAGTTCAACAACTCAACGAGTGTTGACAAAATGATATGCGGTCCCTTGAAGGCGCTCCAATACAATTCGCTGCAAGGTTTCGTCCAAGCCGGCTTCCTGCAGCGCGCTTTGCATGCATCCCAGCCAAGCATCCGCATGAGCCGGGGTAATCGGAAAGGGAAGATGGCGCGCTCTCATCATCGGGTGGCCATACTGTTCGGAATACAATGCTGGTCCTCCGAAAAATTGCGTCAAAAACAAATATTGTTTCTCTTGAACCGGCCGGATATCTTCCGGAAAGAAAGGCCCGATCAGAGGATCCTGCTGCACCTTGGGATAAAATGCCTCCACAATGCGTCTGATCGTCTCCGCACCGCCGATGGCTTCAAAAATAGTCTGAAAGTTGGATGGCTGCATATTGAGCATACTTCCTTTTTCGTAGAATCAATCCCATTATAACATTTTTCCTTCTTGAGGAATATCTACGCGAAAAGATTTCCAGTTCAAACCGACTAGCTTTGTGAAGTCATGTCCCACTGTTCATGAACATAAAATGAAAGAGACGAGTGCATGCGGCAGAAGGAGGCAGCGATCTATGCAATTATGGCGCAAACTGCACACCCCATTCATCGGCTTTGCTGTTGTTTTATTCATCCTGCTGTTTGTTTATTACCCTGCAGAGGGGATGAAAGCCGCAGCCAGAGGAGTGGAAATTTGGTGGGATATTCTGTTTCCCGCTCTTTTCCCTTTCTTCGTCATCTCTGAGGTGCTCCTGGGATTCGGAATCGTCCATTTTTGGGGTACCCTTCTTGATCCGTTGATGCGTCCGTTATTCCGCGTTCCCGGCATCGGCGGATTTGTCATGGCGATGGGATTCGCCTCCGGTTATCCGGTCGGCGCCCGATTGACATCCCAGCTTTGGGACCAAAGGCTGATCGATCGTGCGGAAGCGGAGAGACTGGTAGCCTTCACCTCCACCTCAGACCCCATTTTTTTGATCGGAGCGGTTTCCGTCGGTTTTTTTCATGATCCCTCGGTCGCACTTATATTGGCCGTTTCCCATTATGGCGGAGCCCTCCTCGTGGGTCTTCTAATGAGATTTTACGGCCCGCACTCCCAGGCCGATGCTTCCCATTCCCAAACCAAACCGTTCATTCTTTATAAAGCTCTTCAGGCGATGCACCGAGCGAGGTTGTTGGATGGAAGGCCCTTGGGCATTCTATTGAAGGAAGCGGTGCAAACTTCGCTCCGGCTCATTTTTGTCGTGGGCGGTTTGGTCGTTTTTTTTTCGAGCTTGTTGGAACTTCTCTCCATCTCCCATATTATGGACGCCATTTACGGCATGTTTCATTTTATTTTCCGCCTGTTTCGGATTCCTGATCAGTTGGTGCAAGCGTTTGTCAACGGATTGTTTGAGGTCACCCTCGGCGCCAAATCGGCGGGTACTGCGGGCCCGGACATCCCTTTGATTCATAAAGCGGCTGCGGCTGCTTTTATCCTTTCCTGGAGCGGATTATCCGTACACGCCCAAATCGTCAGTCTGCTCACTCACACCAAATTCAGATACCTCCCTTTTGTTGTTGCGCGCTTCATTCACGGACTGATTTCGGTCCTGCTTGTGCTTTTGCTGTGGATTCCGCTCAAGCCCGTCCTCGGCCGTTTTTCTCAAGCCGTGCCTGTTTTCCACAGCGGATCAGGCTTGGAAATGACCTGGATCGGATGGAGCATGTTCGCCGCCGTTCCCATATTTTTCGTTTCATTGGCGCTTATCCCCGGCATTTTTGGGGTATACCGATTACTGCGGCTGCTGACGAAACTTCTTTGAATACAAGAAGAGGCAGTTGTGTTATAAAAATGGATTGTTTATGATGGACTTAATCAGATATTGTCCGGAAGGAGTACCTTATTTGAAATATTCTCTTGTGAACCGCGATGATCGAATATCCATCGAGCTGACCGATCAATTCCGTGAATTGGCCGCGCAGCTTGGCATGACGGAGGATCGGGAATCGCCCGACGTGGTGCTGTCGATCGGCGGGGACGGCACCCTGCTGCACGCATTCCATCTGTTCATCGACAAGCTTGACGAAATCTCCTTTGTCGGGATTCATACGGGACATCTCGGTTTTTTTGCCGACTGGAAGCCCGATGAAATCGAGCTGCTCGCCAAGCTGATGTCCGGTCCCAAAAAAGGGTATGAAAGGCGAATCGTCAAGTATCCTCTTGCCGAAATGCAAATTCATACGAAATCGGGTACTGAAGTGCATTATGCGCTTAACGAATTCACTGTGAAAGGTGCTGAAGCCACTTTGGTCGCACGGCTCGACATTAACGACGAAACCTTCGAAATGTTCAGGGGCGACGGGATCTGCATATCGACTCCGGCCGGAAGCACAGCTTACAATAAAAGTCTGGGTGGCGCCATTATCCATCCTTCGCTGGAAACCATCCAGATTGCGGAAATAGCCTCCATCAACAACCGTGTCTTCCGGACCTTGGGCTCATCGATCATTCTGCCGCGGCATCATCACTGCGACATTTACCCGAAAACGCATCAAAAAATCCAGCTTTTCATCGATCATCTACAGGTCGTTCACGATGACATCCAGTCCATCCGCTGCAGAGTGGCCGACAAGAGAGTAAGCTTCGCCCGCTTCAGGCCCTTTCCTTTTTGGACCCGGGTGAAGGAAGCCTTCATCAACAGCGACAAACCGCAGCCGTAAAACTGATGGACGGCGCACTTATCATATCACAAATAACAAGAAACAGCGGCGGACTAGAACGTGAAAATTAAGTTCTGGACTGCTATTAAAAAGTAAAAACGTGTTTCTTTCTATTACCTTGTTCTTTTCCAGTAGGTCAATTATCCGCTGGAGATCCTTCCAACCTTCACGATCCCTCTTGCTTATATTGAATGTTTCCCTTGTTACAGGAACCCAATCATCTTCAAAATTATGCTCGGCATACTGACGGACCAAAATACCTAATGCATACAGCAAATACTTTGGTAGACGACCGTTGGGTTCTTCTGTTGGGCTATCCGTAATACTTGCATTCTTGAATCGAATCGTCCAAATTGATGATTTTTCGTCATAGATTTATCATTTTCAAACCATACATCTACATACTGTCCAACCTCCAAATTTGATGGCATATTTGAAACGCAGTATGCAAAGTAGAACTCTTTTCTCGTTTCATCCATTTCTCTGCTTATAGGATTAACGATTAAGGCTCTTTGATTTTCAATCTTCATAACGTAACCAGTTACAGCTCAGCAATCCTAGTCTCATAATCATCAAGCCCTGATGCATTGACTTTGAATATATTGGAAATCATGCGTTATTTCGCTGCTCCTGGCCGTTTCGTTGATTGGGCCGCGGCGCTTTTTCCAGGACAAAGTAGGCGCACCCGAAATTGCAGTATTCGTTGAGGTAATCCTGAAGGCCGGCAATGCTGGTCTCTTTGTTCGCTTTGGGGTTCGTCTCCTTAAAGAAGCCTTTCAACCTGAGCTGATTGTACCCCCAGTCGCCGACAATATAGTCATAGCGGTCAAGGATCTCGGAATACCGTTCGCGGAATGCCTCCGGATTCCATCCGTTTTTATGTTCCTGAACAAGTTCAAATGTTTTGTCCATGATGTGAATCAAAATCGATCCCTCCAAGCAATGCTAGTTGTCCCGCAAATCCCGCGCATGGCGGGCTGCTTCCTTTTGCTCATGAGCGTGATAGGAGCTTCGGACGAGCGGTCCGGATTCCACATGGCTGAACCCGCGCTTGCCCCCTTCTTCTTTGAGCAGAGCAAATTCTGCAGGGCTATAATACTTTTTAATGGTCAGGTGTTTTGAGGTGGGCTGCAAATATTGCCCGATTGTGAGAATGTCCACCCCGGCTTTGCGAAGGTCGTCCATCGTCGCCAAAATTTCTTCCCACTCCTCCCCGACACCGACCATGATGCTGGACTTGGTCGGAATCTGCGGATCGAGCGTTTTGGAGCGTTCCAGCAATTCCAGAGATCTTCGGTATTTGGCCTTGGACCGGACTTTATCGGAAAGGCGTTCCACCGTCTCTACATTGTGATTGAGCACATCCGGCTTGGCATCGATGACTGTCTTCAAAGAATCCGGATTCCCCATGAAATCGGGGATCAAGACTTCAACCCCGCACAAAGGAAGCTTACGGCGGATCGCCCTGACGGTTTCGGCAAAAATCCCGGCGCCCCCGTCCGCCAAGTCGTCACGGGCGACGGAAGTGACCACGACATGCCGTAAGCCCATCTGATCGGCGGCATCGGCCACCCGCTCGGGCTCCTGCAGATCCAACTCGCTCGGCATGCCGGATTGGACCGCGCAGAATCGGCAGGCTCGGGTGCAAATATCCCCGAGAATCATGAACGTTGCCGTCCGGTTAGCCCAGCACTCGTGAATATTCGGGCATTTGGCTTCCTCGCATACGGTATGCAGGGTCTTGGAACGCATAATCTGCTTCAGTTCTTTGAAATTTTCGCCCTTTGTCAGCTGTATTTTCAACCATTCGGGTTTTCTTCCAATTTGCTCTATCGGCATGCGCGCTCTCCTTCCCTGAACGTAATACGAACCTGCGAAACTTGAATGAATATTGGAAAGAGTAATTCCGGATTTCATGTTTGTATTATAACATGATTAGTGAAACATTCCACTTTCTCCCGTGTTTTTGATATGATATGAGGGGAAAAGGGGGGAAGCGCAAGTTGAATCTGGAACAAATGCTGTCCATGGTAAAATCGGGGGAACTTGACGTCGAGGAAGCGAAGGCACGAATATCAGCGCAATTTCCAACCGTTGAGGATCTCGGATTTGCCCAGCTGGATATCGAGAGAGAAAAAAGAACCGGGTTTCCGGAAGTCATATTCGGTGAACAAAAAACGGTCGAACAGCTTGTCGCCATTTTTCAAAAATTGAAGCAGCATACCGACCGTATCCTCGCTACCCGGGTTGATCCCGAAAAGGCGGCAGAAGCGATGAAATCGCTCGGGGATATTACTTACCACGATCAAGCGAGAATTCTCACCTGGTTTAAAAAACCGATTCTCAAAGTTCATGAGGGCTATGTTGCCGTTGTTTGCGCCGGAACCTCGGACCTGCCGGTGGCGGAGGAAGCGGCGATCGTTTGTGAAGCGATGGGCAATCACGTGGAACGAATCTATGATGTGGGCGTAGCGGGAATCCACCGTCTGTTCGCCAAGCTTTCCCTGATCCGGGGAGCCAATGCTGTTGTGGTTGCCGCCGGAATGGAAGGCGCGCTGCCCAGTGTCGTCGGAGGATTGGTTTCCAAGCCGGTGATCGCCGTTCCGACGAGCATCGGCTACGGGGCCAATTTCCAGGGGTTGTCCGCCCTTTTATCCATGCTGAACGCCTGCGCTCCCGGCATCGCGGTGGTCAATATCGACAACGGCTTCGGGGCGGGCTATTACGCAGGATTGATCAACAAGAACCGGTCCGTTCAAAAATAAACTTAACCAAATCCACTCAGGAGGTGCGATGTGCGCATTCTTTATTTGCACTGTTTTTCCGGAATCAGCGGAGATATGACCGTAGGCGCTTTGGTCGATGCCGGCGCAGACCGACAATATGTGGAAAAAGAATTGAACAAACTGCCGATTGAGCCGTTTTCCCTTGAATGGAAACAAGTCAATAAATCCGGCATCCTCGCACTTAAATTCGATGTGATTCCGGATTCGGCACAACCTCCGAAGCATCACCGCCATTATGCCGACATCGCGGAAATGATCGGCAAAGCAGGCTTAAGCGGTAGAGCCGCAGCCTTGAGCTTGGCGATTTTTGAGAAAATCGGGCGGGCGGAGGCCAAAATTCACGGAATCCCGTTGGAACGCGTTCATTTTCATGAGGTTGGCGCAGTCGATTCCATTGTGGATATCGTCGGAACCGCTTTGGCCATCGATTCGCTCCAGGTGGACAAGGTTATTGCCTCTCCGGTTGCCTTGGGAACGGGCAACGTATGGTGCGATCACGGACGATATCCGGTTCCGGCTCCGGCCACCTTGGAAATGATGAAGGGCATTCCCATCCAGCAATCCGATCTCCCCCAGGAATTAACAACGCCTACAGGCGCGGGAATCATTGCAGGTACGGCCGAGGGCTTCTCCGAAGGTCTTCCGGCCATGATCATTGATAGCATCGGGTACGGCGCCGGAACAAGAGAACTGCCTAGCCAGCCCAATGTGCTTCGCGCCGTAGTCGGCACCGCGGATTGGAACAAGCTGCAGCTAATCCATACCCCTGGCTTTAACCAAATCCATGATCCTGCCCCACATGATCATCATCATGATCATCATCATGATCATCATCATGACCATCGCTCCGACAACCGCTGACTTATGAGCACAGCAAAGCCCATGATTTGATATCATGGGCTTTGCTTACTTTTGTGCGCTTGGCTGCCGATTTGTCCGGAATCTTCATGCTCCTGTATGAATAAATTGCGCACCTCATCGTACACCTTTTTCAACGGCACTCCATGTGCTCGCGCGATGCTTTCGCACTCGTTGAATTCGGGAGCGAATTGTACCAGCTTCCCCTGATAAAAGCCGGCCTTTACACGAACCGCCCCCCATGTTGTTTGAACCTGAACGAATTCCCGGCCCAGCCTATGTACCGTCGCAGGCCAGTAGCGAAGACCCAGGGTCGTCGTCTCCTCAAAAATAATCCGCTCCACCTCGGGCAGCAGCTCCGCTCCAGTCAGAACGTTCAGCTGTATCCCGAGGCGCCCCCGTTTCATGATGATCGGGATCCAATAGACATCGTTTACTCCGGCTGCAAACAGCAGGTCGGAAATATGCGGGCTGAATTCCGGATTCATATCGTCGATATTGGCCTGAACGATCATCATTTGAGAGTCCTCATGCTCAAGACTATGTTCGAATTTCATCTTCTTCCCCCACCCCGTTTCCATCCACAATTGATTCACGAATGCGGGTCCATTGCGGCCGCGCTTGTAATCATCAGGTTTATGCTGCCAACAAGTATACTACAGCAGGATGAAAATAACATCATCTGAACATGATAAGTTTAAACAAAACAAAATTCTTCACAGGAGGAATTATCAGGTGAGGAGAATGAACGGCCTGACGGGATCCGTTTTTCGTATTGCAGTGATTGCCACCATGGCGGTCTCCTGCATCTCCCTGTTTCCTTTGGGGGCTGCGGGAAAAGAAGCAGCAAAGGCTGAACAAATGAATAAGCACCAAATCTATATTGAACGTAAAAATCTCTTTGAGCAGATGAGCGCTTTAACCGGAATTCCATGGTATTATCTGGCCGCGGTTGATCAATACGAACGCACCCTGACCATCGCCAACCGCAAAAAAAGGCCGGAAGCGCAAGGTCTGATTGCAATCTATTTTCCGCCGGAGCAATGGGCGGGGGCGTTGAATCCCGATCCCGACGATCGCAGCATGGCGTCAATCGCTTTTTTCAACGGCTTTGGAAAAGACGGAGACGGTGACGGCTATGCGGATCGGACCAATGATGCGGATCTTCTCTACAGCATGGCCGATTTTATTTTGAAGCAGGGAACCTCTTGGGACGACTTGCGCATCGGGATGTGGAATTACTATCATAATTCCAGAAGCGTGCAGCGGATCGAGCAATTTGCCAAAATTTACGCTGAAATGGGCACCTTGGATCTCGACAAGCATGTCTTTCCTCTACCGGTCAACTCCAATCATGCATATAGGAGCACCTGGGGTGCCGGACGAAACTGGGGGGGGTACCGGATTCATGAAGGGACGGATATTTTTGCCGGATACGGTGTTCCGGTCCGAAGCACCTCCTACGGAGTTGTCGAAATCAAAGGCTGGAATCGTTACGGAGGCTGGCGAATCGGCATCCGCGATATTCATAATGTCTACCACTATTACGCTCATCTTTCCGGTTATTCCAAGAATATTCACGCCGGCTACGTGGTCAAGCCCGGTGACGTGGTGGGGTGGGTAGGCAGCTCCGGTTACGGTAAGCCTGGAACACAGGGAAAATTCCCTCCGCATCTGCACTATGGGCTTTATCGCGACAGCGGCTGGTCGGAATGGCCTTTCGATCCGTATCCGTATCTGGTCAAGTGGGAAAGGGAAGAGCGCATGAACAAAAGAAAGAAATGACCGTTTCAGACTGAAAGCGGGCCTCAATCAGCCCGCCTTCAGTCTGCCAATGGTAATTTCCCCCATCATTTTTTCAAGCTTACCCCAGGCCCTACAGTACCCGTCGAGCCGCTATCCGGCGGGGTATTGAAGCTGCTGACTCCATTTTTTTGAGTTTGCACGTCAGGAAGCGAGATGTTCGGCGGCAGCGGATCGGAATTTCCGATCGGATTGCCTTTGTTGTCGACATAGTACATCGGCGTATCTCCGACCACCAGCAGATAGGAAATCGGCACCTCCGTAGAGACCACTTCCGGCTGGGTATCAAACGGAATAATGATCGTTACCTCCGCAATGATCCGGATATAGACCTCCACCAAAAGCATATTGATTCCGGCATTGATCTGCCGCGTATTCAAATCAACCTTCACCGCACCCGCCGGGACGAATTTGATTGGAATTTCCGGGCCGAAGGAAGCCAGGATCGCACTGTTGAACGCCTCTCCCAAAGGAATATGGTCCGGGATTTGCTTCAGGCCATCCAAAGTGTTTTGCACGGTTTTGATCGTATCGGAAGCAATTTTCATGTGCTCAGCATAGTTCAGCATAAATCCGGCTATTTTTCCACTGTGATCGGTTTTCCAATCGATCAATTTTTCAAAATTGGTGCCCTGTGAAATATTTTTTGTAATGGATGAATTAATCGCTTCCGTTGCCATTTGCTTGATCCGTATTTTGGCAATGTTCATCAGCGGGTCACGCAGATTTTTTTCCACGAAAATAAAAGTTTGCAGCGAGAACAAGGAAAATATGACCATGACCAGCATAAACCATTTTTTACGGCTGCCCGGTTTATTCGTTCTGCTTTTCCATCTTCGCCTTCTCTTCCATTTCACATCCGTATCCTCCGTTATCGGGTCCTAGGTAGAGGCTTTTTTACATTTCTATGCCTGTTTTCGGCAAAAAAGAAGAGCGTTCGGCTGAACGAACGCCCGATTGACCAGATTGCAGCATCAAACTGTCCAGAGGGTCCCTGTCCATTTTATTACATCGCCGGGTCCTGCTCTAGCGGTAATTTTTGCGATCGGCACTTTGCTGCTCCTTCCTTCAATCTCAACGACTCCGAAGTCATTTCCCACACTGCGTACAATTCCTTTCCGTTGAATTTGACATTTGCTCAACTTTTCACCCATGAACAAACTCCCCCAATATTAGGATTCAAGCAGCTCGGCTCCATACGAATTATCAATAACACAGCGCCATGTTCCGTTTGAATCCTTTTTAAAAACATAAGTCGAAATTCTTTCCATGGAAAATTCCGAATCAGTCTTTTGCTTGGCGCTCAACTGGGCTTTTGCAATCACCAATGCCGTATCCTCCGCTTCAATGACAACCATTTTGTCCTGGTTGACGATTAAGCTGTGATTGAAATAATCCGCAATTGCCTGAAAGGGCCCGCAGAATTTCTTCCTTTCCTTTCGCTACCGTTCCGGGTTTGACAACCAAGGCGGCATCATCTGAATAAAATTCCATTAGAGCATCGAAATCCTCTTGATTTATTGCGCTGTCTGCGTTTTTGACGATTTGCTTGAGTTCATCATTTTTGCACAATATTCCCCCGTTCAATCATCATTGATTCCCTTTAATTGTTAATTCCTTGCTTTCATTATAACGCTGTTTATTTGAGAAAATGCAAATAAATGAGTAAACTTAAAGTATTGACGGAGGGGGAATCAAGATGAGCGATCAGACAACCAACATGGAGATAGGAATCAGTACATTTCTGGAGGCTACGCCGGACCCGGCGACCGGAGAGGTCATCAGCCATGCCGAACGGCTGCGCAATGCGGTTGAGGAGATTGTGCTGGCCGATCAGGTCGGTTTGGATGTCTATGGAATCGGGGAGCATCATCGAGCCGATTACGCAGGCACATCGCCCGCTGTTGTGCTGGCCGCAGCAGCGGCCATGACGAAAAGGATCAGACTCACGAGCGCCGTTACCGTGCTCTCCTCCGACGACCCGGTTCGAGTATATCAAGCTTTTTCCACACTTGACGGCATCTCGAACGGCCGGGCCGAAATCATGGCAGGCCGGGGATCGTTCATTGAATCCTTTCCGCTGTTCGGATACAGCCTGGACGATTATGACGAATTGTTCGAAGAAAAACTCGAGCTGCTCCTGGCGATCAGAGCCTCGGAAAAGGTCACTTGGCGCGGCCGCTATCGTCCCGCCATCCATAACCTTGGCGTTTATCCCCGGTCCGTGCAAAACCCGCTGCCAGTATGGATCGCAAGCGGCGGGAATCCCGAGTCAGCTGTTCGGGCAGGAATGCTCGGCCTTCCGATCGTATTCGCGATTATCGGCGGAATGCCGGAAAGCTTTGCTCCATTAGTTTCCCTCTATCAAGAGGCTGCCGCAAGAGCTGGTCATGATCCGGACAAACTCCCGATTGCCACGCATTCTCACGGTTTTGTCGGGGAAACAACCGAGCAGGCCGCCGAACTATTTTTCCCTCCGACCCAAGCCCAAATGAATGTAATCGGACGCGAGCGGGGGTGGGGGCCTTATACCCGCGCAAGCTATGATGCCGCCCGCAGTCTTCGGGGCGCCCTCTATGTCGGCGATCCCGATTATGTTGCGGAAAAGATTATTCTGCTGCGCAAAAATTTGGGAGTCAGTCGATTCTTCCTGCATGTCAATGTCGGCACGATGCCGCACCGGGAAGTGTTGCGTGCCATTGAACTGCTCGGCACCCGTGTTGCGCCCATTGTACGCAAAGAGCTTGCCCGGAACGGGGCAGGGAAATAAGCAAACAAGATGCTTACAATTAATGAGCATCTCTTATTCCGGTTTCCACCGTAAATCCCTGCACCCACCAAGAGCCGAATGTAACTAACCCCAATAAAATAACTCCTGCAATCACTCTTTTCATCAAATCATTTCCTTTCCGAATCTCAAAAAATCGTCATACTAAATAAGGCAGCAACAAAAAGGATAAACCGATCAGGGCGATATGATCCTGCTTATGATGAAATATGACTTCGTGCCTTCCAGAAATAATAAGGATTAGATGAGATCTTGCTTGAGATCAGAAGAACGGAAGCGAAATCAGCGAAAGAGGCTTGGTATCGCAAAGATGTCTTGGTCATCGATCCAAACACCAAATTGTTTCATGTCTATCCTCTGTCGAATGCATGGGTCACGGATGAATATTCTGCCGATTCCCTGGCCGGTCTGATCGGGTTCATGGATGAGGAAAGCATCATTTACGTTGCTGACATGGGGCTCCCGGCATAAAAACAGCGTATAATATCGAATCCCTGAATATTTACACGGGTGAGAAAAAGGTGCTGTTCGCCAATCAACCTGACAATGTTGCTCCCGATTTTTATTCGCGAGGATCGTTGAGCGACAATCGCGGCACGCTGTCCATCAACAGCTTTTCGCAAGGAAACGCTTTGGTGTATGATTTGCGGGAAAAGACATCCTTGCGCCTAGAGCGGAAATTTATAAACATCTGGCCATACTGGGGCATTGCTCGTTCACCGGACGGCAAGATGTTCTGGCACAATCATCGTCTTTATGACGTTCGCGGGACGGAAGTGGCTTCGCTCGAACGCAAGGAGCTCTCGACAGGTCCGTTCTGGAGTCCGGACAGCCGTTATTCCGTCTATCCGTATGCCTTGGACGATAGTCCGGATAACTGGATGGATGGCGGGGACATTGATGTTTTGGCGCCACAGGCTTTTATCCTGATGGATCGAGCCGGAAAACCTGTCCAAGCTGTGCAAGCGGAACAGCCCGGAATGCATGTTGAACTGGCCGGCTGGCTGCCGGATCGGAATGAGGCAGTTCTGCAATATTATCGGTTGAATCGAAAAAAGCCTGTTAACGAGCAAAAACAAGAGATTGCATACAAGATTTTGAGTATCGAGACGGGACAACTCAGTGAGCTCAAGTCGGCCGAATTGGAGCAGTTCGAACAAGTGGATAGAGTAATGAAGGGAATCGCCGATGAACCTGTTTTCTTTGTGGACCGGAAGAAGGGTTTGTATTGGCATCCCGAGCGGCCGTCTGTCTATATTGGAGAGTTAAATCAAGGCGAGCTTGTATGGCGGATTGATGCTTACAGCCATTTAACCAGTCAATTATATATATTTTGCGCTGCCGATAAAAAAGTGAAAATGATTTCAGTCAAATATTCCTTGTTGAACAACAGACTATACCTTAATCGTTGGGCCGTAAGATTGGTATATCCCAATCGTTTGGTGTTTTTGTACCTTGCAGGTTATGAGTGTTCTAACTTAACTAACAGCAAAATCAGGTTCTTAGTAGTAAGGGGATAGTTTTTAAGGAGGCGAATCCATTGAAAAAATCGTTCTTAGTCATTATCATAATTGTCTCCGCTGTTGCCGGAATCATGTTCTGGAATAGTGATGAACAAAAGGATAGACGGATTTGGAATCAATTCAAGTCCACCCTGACAACAGAAAATATCGAGAAAGCAACCTATGCAGGAATATCAGAACATACTTTTTCCCAAATCGAGAAAGAGAAGGTTCTTCAATGGTTAAGGGAATCCGATTTTGCAAAAAGCAATCGAATCGCTCATGGACCGACCCCCAAAGGGCTCATCACTCTGCACTTCAAAGATGGAACCGTTCAACATTTCGGGTTTTGGGGCGGGGCAACCTTCGAAACAAGTCCCAGACACTTTGACGCCAAATCCCAATTTCTTGTTGCCAGTGAAGAATTGGGGGATTTTATTAGTCAATACGATGTAAATTGAAGCTCAAGAAAGGTTTGGTTATTTTATGAATGATACTTTATTGTTTTTTGGAATAGATCTTTTACCATAACTTTCTAGTGGATGTGTCCCGTTACACGGAGCTCGGAAAGGCCAACGACTTTCCCGAATTGGACTGCTGCCCCATGTGCCGGGCTAGAAATCGGCTTCAACGCCATGGATTTTACGAGCGTAATGCTATTGAGGCGGATGCGTCCTACCGGATC